>CAYQJO010000061.1:0-19919 GCA_964417785.1 uncultured Anaerolineaceae bacterium
GGGGCCATCAGCCGCAGCATGATGTGCATGGCGTTCCGCCACGCTTCAGCACCGATCTGGCCGCTTTTGATGAAGTCCTGCATCTGGTTGCGCAGCGTCATCAGGCCGGCGATGGCGGTGTTAAAGCTGAAATTTTCCAGCCCGCGCCCAATTTGATCGATGGCTTGATGGACCTTACGCTCCACATCGCGGTTTATAGCTGCGTCGCCAGGACCGTCGTTCGGTGGACCGGCGGTGACCATATTCCACACATCGTTGATCCAGCGCTGCGGTCCTTTGATGCCGTCGGGGTCCCAGGGTCCGCCCTTTTCCCAGTCGAAGGCGAACATCAAGTAAGCGCGAACGGTATCGGCTCCGTACTGCTCCACCAGTTCATCCGGGTTGACGACATTGCCCTTGCTTTTGGACATCCGCTGGATTTCCAGGTGGTGCTGTAGCTGCGTGATATCGTTTTCCCCTTCGATGGCGGGGATTTCGAGTGTCGCACCTTCAACGACCTCCACCACACGATTGACACCAGCCATATCGACGGTCAGGATATTTTCAGTGCGTTTGACGATTTCACCGGCCACGCCGTCAAAGCCGTCGGGTACGTCAGACGGCCCGTTGACCACCTGCACCCGGTTGGCGAACAGTTTATCGCTCTGGAAGCTGCCGGTCGCCAGGATGTAGTCGCCGGGGCGTTCTGACCCCAGCACCTGTCCCTGGTTACGCAGCAGCACCATCGGTTCATCCAGCGCATCCTCACGCCCGTGTTCCTGCATGATCCGTCGCGCATCATCGAACACGCCCAGATCGCGGATGGCCTTGTTGAACCAGCGGGTATACAGCAGGTGCATGGTGGCGTGTTCAGCGCCGCCAGTGTAGACGTCCACCGGCAGCCAGTACGCCGCTTCTTCCGGATCGAAAGGTGCCTGATCGTAATTCGGACTCAGATAGCGTAGATGATACCAGGACGAACACATGAAGGTGTCCATCGTATCGGTTTCGCGCTGTGCCGGGTTATCGTCCGAATCGGTGGCCCGCTGGAAATCTTCGTTGTACTTCAGCGGACTCTGCCCGGTTGACTTGAACGCCACATCCTCCGGCAGCGTGACCGGCAGGTCTTCCAGCGGCACGGTTTCGGCAGTGCCGTCCTGGCGGAAGATGACCGGGATGGGGCAGCCCCAGTAACGTTGGCGACTGATCAGCCAGTCGCGCAGACGGTAGTTGATGGCTTCCGCGCCGATATTGTGCTGCTCCAGGTGATCGATGGCGGCGGCAACGGCGGGGCTTTTGCGCCCTTTTTCGCCATTATGAATCGTGCCGTTGATTGGCCCGCTGTTGACCATCACACCGGCACCGGCGTAGGCTTCGGTCATCTTAGCGGGATCGGGTACCTCATCCGACCCTTCCGGTTGGACAACGGCGACAATATCCAGACCGAACTGGCGGGCGAACTCGAAGTCGCGCTGGTCGCCATACGGTACAGCCATGATCGCACCGGTACCATAGGTCACCATGACGTAATCGGCAATCCAGATCGGGATTTTCTGCTGATTGACAGGGTTGATGGCATAGGCTCCGGTGAAGACGCCAGTCTTCTCCCGGTCTTCGGCGGTCCGTTCGATCTCGGTGGCGGCGGCAGCTTTGGCCTGGTAGACTTCGACCTCGGCCCGTTGTTCAGCGGTGGTGATCTTCTCCACCAGTTTGTGTTCCGGTGCCAGTACCATGAAGGTCGCCCCCCACAGCGTATCCGGGCGCGTGGTATAGACTTCGATGGCGTCACCCGTCTCGGTCTGGAAGACGATCCGCGCACCTTCGCTGCGCCCGATCCAGTTGGTCTGCATGATCTTGACCGGCTCCGGCCAGTCGATTTTGTCGAAGTCCAGCATTTCGTCGGCATAACGGGTATAGCGGAAGAACCACTGCGTCATCATTTTCTGGATGACGGGTTGGCCGGTGCGCTCGTCTTTGCCGTCGATAACCTGCTCGTTCGCCAGCACGGTTTGCAGCGTCGGCGACCAGTTCACCAGCGCCTCACCGCGATAGGCCAGATCGTTCTCCAGGAAGATTTTGAAGAACCACTCGGTCCATTTGTAGTAAGACGGATCACACGAGACGGCCTCACGTTCCCAGTCGAACATCGCACCCATACTGCGCAGTTGGCCGCGCATGCGGTCGATGTTGGCGTAGGTCCATTTGGCCGGGTGAATATTGCGCTGGACAGCGGCATTCTCGGCGGGCAGACCGAATGCATCAAAGCCCATCGGGAACAGGACGTTGAAGCCTTTCATGCGCATGTAGCGGGCGCGGGCATCGGATGGGGTCATGGCGAACCAGTGACCGATATGCAGGTCGCCGCTTGGATATGGCAGCATGGTCAGGGCGTAATGCTTGGGCTTGCTCCAATCCACGCTGGACCGGTACAGCTTTTCTGCTTCCCAGCGGTCTCGCCACCGGGATTCTACATCTTTGGGGTTGTATTTTTCGCTCATGGCGTCTCCATCTGCAAATGTCGGACAGGATTGTACCATCGTTGCAGACAGATTGGGGGTTCACGGCAGTGTGTGCCTACATAAGAGAAGAGCGGGTCACCTCAAAACCCATCATTGCGGCACCTCCAGGCAAGCAGAACAATTATCGGATAGGCGCAGTATATCATAGTCTTTGGAGTGGAATCAACGCTGGTGGTCATCCAACCAGAGCTTCCGCCAGCAGCCTCACCTTGTCCGCCAGATTGTGATTCTGCTCGACATATGTGCGGTGATGGCGTCCGTAGCGATTCTCCGAATCCGCATAGATCTCACGCAAACCCGTCACCATACGCTCAAAATCCCCGTATGCGACGATGCCGCACGCTTCTCGCTCGATATAACCATCTACATCGACCCGATACGACAGTACCGGCACTGCCTGTTTACCTGCCTGTAAGAATGTGTTGGGAAACCCCTCCATCGGTGAGGTGTTGACCAGCATGAACGCACGCTGAAAACAGCCGTCGATCTCAGCGTAAGGTACAAATTCCAGGATTTCAACATTATCCGGCCTGTTCTGGTGGATGTTGTGATGGATCATCTCATCGACACGGTTCAGGATCATCATGAACGAAATCTCAGGACAGCGCCGTGCCAGGTCGATGAACAGCATGGGGTCTTTCTTGGGATCGGATTTGCCTACCCAGAGCGCGTATTCCCGGTCCTCGTTAATGACCGGCTCGGACAGATCAACCGGGTTCGACAAAACAAAAGACTCATGCCCGTAGTTCTGCCGCAGTAACTCAGCCTGCTGTTGAGTCTGCGTGATGATGAGATGTGCATGGTCGACGATGTAGCGAACCATTTTCAACGACCATGCATCTACATGCTTGAGTGGATCGCCTGAATCGGCGGCGATGAAATCTCGGTCACTGGCACCAAACAGCACAAACTTTTTGCCCCGGATGTGACAGTAAGCGGCCAACTCTGCCACCCGGCTGATGGTGCCGAACTGGCAGTAAATATCCGCGTTGATCTGGTCGTAAATCGTGTACTTCGCCTGCGGCAGTGGATAACCATCAATGGTCACCGCACCAGGTTTGAGCCGGTCTATCAAACGCTGCCCACCGCGAACGATCAATGATCTGACAGTGGAGAAGGACAGCCGCTTGATCCGCACAAACGGGAATGAGGGCTTAAGTTCGATGTCATCGGACGGAGGACGCTGCTCTCGTGGATCGCCGTATCCGGTATGGGCATAAACTGTCACGGCACCGTACTGCTCCACCGGCGGCTGACCGTGATCACGCACCACACAACTGACTCGAAATCCAGGCTGACCAGAAAGACCCTTTGCCAGCAGGTTTCCGCGCACTTCCGCACCGCCAAA
Organism: uncultured Anaerolineaceae bacterium; assembly: GCA_964417785.1. Lineage (GTDB taxonomy): Bacteria > Chloroflexota > Anaerolineae > Aggregatilineales > Phototrophicaceae > DAOTUL01. Next base: position 3,847 of record CAYQJO010000061.1, read on the forward strand.
AACGAAGGTCGTTTCATCGTTGAAGAGCGAGTAGGCGTCCAAGAGGACAAAACAGATGTGAGGCATGGCTTCAAAAAGCCTTTTGGATCAAATGCTGGAAACCCAGACCAAATGCTTTGCTCAATATTCGCCAGTCAATCGGGGGGCGAGATCTTGGGCTATTCTTCTGTGCCAGTTGATGCAACATCTGTTCAACGCGATCCACTTCCTGATCAAAATCCGCAATCGTTTCGACTGTCTGACGCCCATTGGCTGCAATATGTGTGCGGAGATTTTCATCGGATAGAAGGTGGTTGACGCCTGCCGCAATACCTTCAGATGAGATTGGCACGAAGTAGCAGTCGTTGAGATGGGTGACGAATTCACGGTAGTGGACCAAATCACCCAGAACAACGGGCGTTTCGCATGCCATCGCTTCCAGGAGAGACTGTGGTTTCGCATCAGATGGCGGAACCATGACCACAATATCACTCAGGCTGTAGAAATCGATCAACTCTGATTGACTGAGTGATCCAACGAACGATACATTATTATTTATTCCCAGTTTGCCAACCTGTTCAACCAATTCCTGTTTATAGTCGGGATCACCGTTATACTCTGTAATGACGAGTCTTGCCTGTGGATACTGTGCAATTACATTCGAAATTGCATCAATAATCAGATGGATGTTGTAAAACGGTCGCGGTATCCTGGGACTCAAAATGACGGGGGAATCAGACGAAAAGCCTAAACGCTCTCGCAAGCCATCTACATCCCTACGCTGAAATTGCTTAAGGCTTATTCCCCAGCGAACCTGCATCAATCTGGAATCGAAATCTCCCCAACTCTGGATTTTTTCCCTGGCATGTTGTGATTCACAGGTGATGCGAGATGCTTTCCGCAGCACTTCCATTGTCAAGTATCGTTGGAAATCACTGATGGACTTGCGTTCATCGAATAGAACATCTGTACCTAGTGTGCTGATGACATAGGGGTGAACGTTCGCAATGGGTACCGCCCAACTACCGAGCTTTCGCGCATTGTGAAGATGATACACATCAGCGTTCGTGTTCCGCAATTCCCGAATATATCTGAACAGACTGCGTACAGTCCCAACCGGATTACCTTCAGGTATCGGAATCACAACCTCATCGATCCCGGACAATCCGCTGGGGCGTTCTGTTATAAGTGTGACGTCGTGTCCATGTTCAGCAAAAACGCGGGTGCGGTTTTGCATGTGTACATTCCCGCCATCCCCAATTATGCAGAGACTCAGGTTGTTCATCTGACGACATCTCTCAGGACTTGCACGACCCGCATTTGCTTGTCCTCACTCAGATACGGCCACATCGGCAAGCTGAGGACTTCGCCTGCCGCATGCTCGCTCTCCGGAAGCGCGACATTCATTGATTCATATACGGGCAGCTTGTGCAAGGGTACGGGATAGTAGATCATTGATCCGATGCCCTGTTCGGCCAGTGCAGCTTTCACATGATTACGGCGACCGTTCAGAATACGCACAGTATACTGGTGGTAAACGTGGCACTCGGCAAACTGCTCATGCGGCAGAACTAAATCGCCCAGCCCCCCAAGATATTCATCGTATCGAGCTGCAATCTGGCGACGGGTAGCATTCCATCCATCGACGTGAGGTAGTTTGACGCGCAGAATTGCTGCCTGGAGCGTATCCAGCCTGGAACTGTAGCCGATCATCTCATTGTGGTACTTCTTCCGCGCACCATGGACACGCAACATACGTGCTTTTTCGGCCAATTCATCATCATCCGTGACCAGCATACCGCTGTCACCGTAAGCACCGAGATTCTTGGTTGGGAAGAACGAAAACGCACCCATATCGCCGATTGTACCCAGCTTATGTCCTCCGATGGATGAGCCGAATGCCTGGGCTGTATCTTCCAGAACAGATAGATCGTGGCTGTTGGCAACATCCATTATGGTGTCCATATCGGCGGGTTGTCCGAAGAGATGCACAGGAATGATCGTTTTGGTTCGGCTGGAAATCGCCTCTTCAATCCGGGATGCGTCAATGTTGTAGGATTTGGGGTCAATGTCAACGAATACAGGTGTGGCACCTAACAGACTGATCGGTTCGGCGGTGGCGAAGAAGGTGAAAGGCGTGGTAATAACCTCGTCACCTGGACCGACTCCAAGTGCATGTAGACCAATCAGCAGTGCATCCGAGCCGGAGTTTAGCGCTATAGCATGTTTGACACCGAGATATTCTGCAATCTCATGCTCTAACTCCTTTACTGGTTCACCCATGATGAAGCGACCAGAACGCAAGACATCCTTTATGCTGGTGTTGAGTTCATCCCACAATAGCTCGATTTCCTGTGATAAATCCAGGATGGGGATCATGATCTGTCTCTTTCGATCTGTCCGTCGTTATATTGGTAGCGTCGTCCACAGTCCCGGCAAATTGCGATTCCATCTGTAAAATCGGGTAAGGGTTCACCGCATTCGCAAACCCATCCCATTTGACGTGCCGGGACTCCGACCATCAACGCGTAATCCGGCACATTCTGTGTTACCACTGCGCCCGCACCGATCAAGGCCCATGCACCAATTATGATCCCACATACGATGGTTGCATTGGCACCAATGCTGGCGTCATGCTTCACCAGAGTGACGAGATAGTCTTCACCGGTATTGCGGGGGAAAGAAGATCGCGGCGTTTTGACATTGGTGAAGACCATACTGGGACCGCAGAATACGTTGTCTTCCAGAACCACCCCTTCATAGATGGAGACATTGTTCTGAATCTTGACATTGTTGCCAATCTGTACATTGTTAGCCACGAAAACGTTCTGACCCAGAGAGCATTTATCCCCGATCCTGGCTGTGGGCATGATGTGAGAAAAATGCCAGATTTTGGTTCCTGGTCCAATCTCGGCACCTTCATCCACAAAGGCAGACTCATGAACGAAATACGCACTCATGTTTATTTTCCCAACAGATATGGATGTGCATTGTCTCGTGGTTGGACGACCGCCGCATTGCGAATGTCATAGACGATCTGAACCGACGGTCTCGCATCCTCGATTGTAAATCCTCGTCCTGCCAGCATTTCTTGATAAACGACCGTATGCAAATCCGTGAAGCCGGATGAAAACTCCAACTCCTCGCCATCAATTGTCATTGAACGGTATGCTGGTCTGCCGCTTTCCAGATACCCTTCCGGCAAATCGCTTTTCTCAATCGAAAGGAACCAGCGCACGCGAGCGTGTTCCAGTTCCAGAGTACCGGCCATACGACGCTCATCAGCCAGGTGAACTTCGCTTTCGTGGCATTCGCCGAACAACCACATACATAGATCGAAAAAGTGAATGCCGATGTTCATGGCAACACCGCCGGATTTCTCCGGTGAGCCTTTCCAGGAGACATCATACCAGGGGCCTCGACGTGTGATGTATGCCAATTGAATGTCTGCACGCGACCGGCTCTGGGATGACTCCAATCTCTGTTTGAGTTCGGAAATGGGTTTATGCAAGCGCAACTGCAAAACCGTGTAAACCTGCCTATTTGTCTCTGCCTCAATTTCTTGCAAGGCGTCCAGATTCCAGGGGTTGATGATAATGGGCTTTTCACAAATCGCGTTTGCTTCTGAGCGGAGTGCCATGCGGATATGGGCATCATGAAGATAGTTCGGTGAGCAAACACTGACATAATCAACTTGATCGTGTGATTTCATGCGACGACGTTTATCCAGGAAGCGATCAAAGCGCTCTGGTTCGGTGAAAAAACGTGCGTCGGGAAAGTACCTATCTAACACCCCGACCGAATCATTCGGGTCCAGGGCGGCAACAAGACGATTCCCGGTATCGTAGATCGCCTGTAAGTGTCTTGGAGCAATATATCCTGCGGCACCAATAAGCGCAAAATTGACCATATTGACGACCTTCCTGATTCTTGTTCTCTCTATATTCTACAGGAACTGAAGCTTGATATGCCATGAAGGCTCTACATTGTCACCAGATAATTCACAATTTGCTGAGCGCTCCTACCATCACCGTAAAGATCGGGATGTTCTGTTGGATGGGTATCCAGTGCTGCTTGTACATGCCTTGCCAGATCGCTCCCTTGAGCCAATCGGTTCCATCCGGTATCGATTGTCTCCACCCATTCCGTCTCAGAGCGAAGCGTGATACATGGCGTTTTCAGAACATATGCCTCTTTTTGCAGCCCCCCCGAATCAGTCATGAGGACTGCTGCTTGACGCACCAGCACCAGCATATCGACATAGCCCAATGGTGGGATGACTTTCACATGCTCGCCGAACTGATAGTGAAAACGCTCCATCATCTTTCGGGTTCTAGGGTGCATCGGGAACACCAGCGGAATATCAAGCTGATTGATAGAAGCTACAATCTCTTTTAGCATCTCAGGGTTATCTGTGTTTGACGGCCGGTGGACTGTCATTACACCGTATGTTGTTTCAAGGTCAAGCTTCTCTTGTATGGCAGTCCGTTGAGAGGCAAATTTCAGGGCGCGGAAAACTGAATCGACCATAATATCACCCGTGAGTTTGACCCCCTGTGTTATGCCCTCCTTCTCAAGATTTGTGACAGCAAGGGGCGTTGGACAAAACAGCATTGATGAAACATGGTCTGTGAGTACGCGGTTGATCTCCTCTGGCATCGTGCGATTGAAACTTCTCAAGCCAGCTTCGACATGAGCAATCGGTATATTGAGTTTGGATGCAGCCAGAGTACCGGCAAGCGTTGAATTTGTGTCTCCGTAAACCAACACCCAATCGGGTTCTTGATCTATCATCAGTTTTTCTAACGGCTGGACCATAGCGGCGAGTTGTTCAGCATGTGTTCCTGAACCCACATTGAGATTGACATCGGGCAGCGGAATTGAAAGCTCTTCAAAGAAGACCCTCGACATCTCGTTGTCATAGTGCTGTCCGGTGTGTACGAGATATTCTGTATTATTTTTTCTCAAGGTTTCGGAAAGTGGTGCGCATTTGATGAATTGTGGACGCGCACCAACCACAGTAAATATATGCATCATAAGTCCCCAAACGTGGTAAAATCCTTGCATATTATAATCGAATGTTCACTCAGGCATAATATGAAAACCTCCAATGGCAAAAGCGTGCTGATGCTCGTTTATGGTTATGCACAGGATGACCCCCGTGTTCGAAGAGCAGGTAAAACAGTTGCTCATCTGGGTTATGATGTCACCGTTATTGGTGCTGCACGCAATGGTGGAGTGCCAGCAGAAGAAGTTGTTGATAACATGAGGATTATCCTAACGCCTATATTTATACATTTAAAATTAATTAATATATTACTAATGCTTTGGAATCTGTTGCGGGGAGATGTTGGAACTGTTACAGCAAAACCATCATCAGATCGATCAGGAATCCGGTCAGCATTCACAGTGATCTTCTACAATTTGTGGGTCATTAGATTGGCGTATAGTCAACGATATGACCTGATTCACTGCCACGACTTCTGGCCTCTATTCCCTGCAAGGTTTCTTTCATCCCGGTATGGTGTTCCCTTGATTTACGATGCTCACGAGAGCGTACAAGATATGTATAGCGGAGTGAAAAATAAAATCGTGGCCTTTATCGAAGAGGTGAACATGCGATATGCGGATAGCGTGATCACTGTTGGAAAGCGTTTGAAGCAAGCCTTAGATAAACGAGGGGCCAGAAATGTCATTATTGTTGGAAACTGGCGTGATCAAGCTGAATATACTCCCGATACCGAACGTTTGAATGCCAAACGTAAGGAGTTGGACCTTACAGACAAGAAGTTAGTTGTTTCTTATCTTGGTTTGCTCCTGGCAGAACGGGATTTGGAACCACTGTTGGAAGCAGTTTCTACCACTCCTGACGTAGCCCTTGTAATAGGTGGACGTGGTGAAATGCAAAATCGCATAGTCGACTATGCTGTACGTTATGACAACATTCATTGGCTCGGATGGGTCAATATTGGTGATGTTGCTTTCTACAACCAACTGGGCGATGTAATTTATTACTGTCTTAATCCTGACTTGTGTGAACAATCCTTCTATTCGACGCCGAATAAACTGTTCGAGTCTTTTGCTGCCGGAAAAGCAATGATCGCAAGAAAAGGCGTTGGTGAAATCAGTGAAATCCTTGAAGAAACAGAATCGGCGGTTCTGTTAGATACTGTTACACCTGATACGTTGAAGGTGGCCTTTGCACAGTTGTCTGAGCCATCTACCCTCAGCGGGTTACAGGAACGAGCCAGAAATGCGAGGCTGCTTTATGATTGGTCCGTTGCTGAAGAGCGGCTTCGGGACCTGTACCATGATCTCATTGGTCCACCCCAACCGCCCCCAGCACCAGACTCTGATCCGATGGGACGGTGATGAGGCCGAAGCCGAACCGGCCCTGCGGGGTGATGATGGCGTACTGGTTGTCGATCCAGGCGATGAAGCTGAGTGGGCCACCGGGGCTGCGGTCGGTCTGGTGGACAATCTCGCCATCGATGCGAAAAATCACGCGGTCCGGCAGCCAGTCCAGGCCGTAGTCGTGATCCTCATACAGCAGCGATGGGTCCAGGGCGTGTTCGCTGACCCCCAGCGCTGCCTGTGCGATGGGCCACAAATGCCGGTATAACGCCGGGAACCGCATCAGCAGGAAGCCGACCGGCGCGGTCGGAGCCAGGGCCAAAAACGGCCAGCGGAGCGCATCGAAGGTGGCGCATTTCCAGCCATGACCGGCCACACCGTGTGCCAGGGCCATGTTGTTCGGCGGTGATCCGAAAAAGAACCACGCGGCACGCGGCAGCCGGTACACCCGTTCATTCGGAGCAAAGGGATGGTTCCAGAAGCCGAATCCTGCCGTGCCGTGAATCTCACCTTCAGCACGGGCGCGGACGGTCATGCGCAGCGGCGGATGCTGATGGATGTCGCGCCGCTGGCGATAGCTGCTGATCTGTGCGTTGTGGTAGGCGCTGGAATCCGCCGCCGGGATATGCAGCCGGTAGCCATCGCTTTCCTGCTGGACCGTACCCGCACCGACTTCACTTATGTGGAACATCGAATGGGTCGCTCCGGATGGTCACCGAGTGCGACCGTCAACCCCAGGTAGGGCGACGGATCGAGTGTGTTGCTCAGGATGGCCTCGTTCTTGAAGCTGCCATCATCCTCACTGGTGACGATGCTGAAGTGCAGATGCAGGCCGATCGGTGGGCCGCTGCCGTTGTATTCACCCTGGTAGCCGAGAAGTGTCCCGGCTTCCACCCATACCGAGTCGGTTCCCGGCGGAAAATCGTCCGCGACATAGGATATTGTGCCATTGCGGTTCGCCATGTGGGTGTAATAGGTCCAGATGGTGCGGCCTGGTTGCAGAGGATCGTCATGGCGGATAATCACGGTCGATTTCCAATCTGGCAGGCGCGAGAGATAGCCATCATAGGCGGCGACAATCGGCACCTTACCCGGTTCGCCATCACCGAAGATGTCAATCCCGGTGTGACGGCGCAGGATGTCATAGGGACCAGCGGTATCACCCCACAGCAGACCGATAAACCCGGTCGAAGGCAGTCTGAACGGTGCGTCAGGACACGCCTGTTCGGTGGTCAACTGCCGCCGAGCCGATGGCTGGTTGAACCAGCGATAGATGTAGTCGTTGCTGTCGCTGCGCATCTCACGATAGACGAACAGCGCAATGGTCACGTTGGCGATCACCAGGAAGGCAAGCGCGATCAATAGACGTTTCTTGTACATGTCGCCAGCTTACTATAAATGCTCGCCTTGAACCAGGAATTGACCGGTCGGGGGGCATAAGGTTTAATTGGGAGAAAATTCGCAGGAGCATGAAACATGAAATCCGATCTCAATCGGTTGATGCAAGAACGTGACCTGGCCGCGCTTGTGGTCGTCGTCGGTGAAGATTATTGTCCGCAGTTGGATTATCTGGTGGGCGGTGTGCATGTGACCAACGGCCTCGCGCTCAAGGTCCCCGGTGAACTGCCGCTGTTGGTCGTTGGACCGATGGAGATCGAGGAAGCCCAGCAGGCCGATGCCGATGTCATCTCATACAATGACCTGGGTTATGGCGACCTGCTCAAGGAGGCCGAGGGCGACCGGACCAAAGCGGCGGTTGAATTGTGGGGACGGGCGCTGGCCCATCTCGGAGTGGACGAAGGCAAAATTGGCGTTTACGGCACCGGCGAGATCAATCACACGCTGGAATTGGTGACCCATCTGCGTTCACGCTACCCCGATTATGAATTCGTCGGCGAGACATCGCCCACCATCTTCGACCGCGCCGCCGCGACCAAAGACCCCGCTGAGATCGAACGCATTAAGGATGTCGCGGTCCGCACCAACGCGGTGCTGCAAGCGACCTGGGATTTCATCGCCGGACACAAAGCCGATGGCGATACAGTCGTTAAGGCTGATGGCGCACCGCTGACCATTGGTGAGGTCAAACAATTTGTGCTGGTAGAACTGCTCAAGCGCAACCTGGAGGACATCGGCATGATTTTCGCGCAGGGCCGTGACGCGGGCTTCCCACACAGTCGCGGACAGGCGGATATGCCGCTCAAGCTCGGTCAGTCTATCGTATTTGACCTATTCCCGCGTGAACACGGTGGTGGTTACTTCCACGATACCACCCGGACCTGGTGCATCGGTTATGCCCCGGAGGCTGTCCAGAAGGCCTACGACACGGTGATGGAGTCGTTTGATGTTGCCATCGAAACCTATGGCCTGGGAAAGCCCACCCATTTGATGCAGGAAGCGGTGCAGGATTTTCTCGAAGAAAAGGGCCACCCAACACTGCGCAGCGACGCCAGTACAACCATCGGCTATATGCACAGCCTGGGTCATGGTATCGGCCTCAAAATCCACGAGTCGCCGCGTATCAGCCATACCGATCACAGCGACACCTTCCAGGTCGGCCAGGTGATTACAATTGAACCCGGTCTGTATTATCCCGACGAGGGTTATGGGGTGCGTGTGGAAGACAGTCTATACGTGGCCGAAGATGGCAGCCTGATCTCGATCACCAGTTTCCGCAAGGATTTGGTGCTGCCGCTGCGATGATGCGCCGGTATGGAGCCGTCATCGTCCTGCTGGCGGCATTTGCGCTTTACCTGTGGCACATCGACACCGAATCGATCTGGCACGACGAGGGCTGGAGCATCCGGGCCATACGCGCTCCGTTCACCACGCCAGACGATAACACGCCCTTCATCTACTACTTCACCGGCCATCTGCTGTGGCGGCTTGGAGCAGGCGAGTCGCCGCTGGCGCTGCGCTATATCTCGGCGCTGATCGGCCTGCTCACCGTCGCGTTGTCAATCCGTCTGGGGCGGCGTTGGTTTGGTGCAGGACTGGTCGCCGGGGTGCTGGTGGCCCTGTCGCCGCTGCTGTGGGAATACGCCCAGGAGGTGCGGGCTTACGCCGCCGTGCCGCTGGTGGCTCTGGCGCTGCTGGCCGCCGCTGACGCCATTTTGCAGCGGCAGACTGTTCCGCGCTGGTTGTGGGCAATAATTTTCGCCGTGCAACTGATTGGCTTGTACACGCACAATCTGGTTGTGCCGCTGGTCATCTGGCTGAACGCAGCTCTGGCACTGGTCTGGTTCCTGCGGCGCGACTGGCGTAAGATCATCACCTGGGCCGGGATCGAACTGGCTGTGATCGCGGGGTACATCCCCTGGCTGCTGACCCAATCCCCATCGGGGACGCCGCTCAACACCCCGCCGCCGGTCGGGTTGGCGCTGATCCGCGACATCTGGCGCAGCTATTTTCTGCCCGCTCCGGGGATGGAATCATCGCTGCTGGTGGATGGGTTTGGTGTGGCCGTTTTCTTTGTTCTGGTGGTCGTTATTGGTACCAGGGTAGTACGCCCCTATCTGTGTGTGCATCGGATGCTCTCTCACCGAACACGGTTCGCTTTGAACATATCCTCTGACGGACGCGCTTCTGCGCGTCCCTACGGCAACCAAAGCGATTCGGGTGTAGCCTTCTGGTCGTCCAAAAATCCCTATCGACTATGGCTACTCACATCCCATGCCCTGCTGGTCCCGGCGTTGAGTACGGTGCTGCTGCGTGTCGCCAGCATCGACTTTCATCCCCGTTATTACATCGCGGCGGTGCCGGGGACGTTATTGCTGGTTGCCGGGGTGTGCATCTGGCCCGCATCTGGCGGACGCGAAGAATCGAGTCCCTACGACACGCAGGTAGGGACGGCATTCTTGCCGTCCGGGGTGGTCACGTTGATTGTCCTGTGGGCCGCGCTCATCACCATGACCAGCCTCGCGACCATCCGCTCCGAACGCGCTTACCAGCATGATGATTTCCGCGCTCTGGCGCAATACTACGCCACGCTGCCAGCGGATGCCGCTGTCGTAATCCCGTTCAACGCCGAACGCGCCTTGCAAGATTACTACGCCGACGCACTCGACATTCAGGCGGAGTTCGTCAATATCTCACTGTACAGCGACGTGGAGACGGCAGTGGCACAGTTGAACCGGCTTGTTGGGCGGCGGGTTGAGTTTTTGACGTGGTTCCAACTGCCCGCTGATATGCGCGGCATGTATCCCTGTCTGCTGGCGGCTTCCAGTGCCGCACCGCCGGCGGTGCAAACCTATTACGGCCTGCAAACCGAGGGCTACCAACTGGTTCAGCCCATCGCTTTTGAAGACCTGCCGCTGGATGTCGATTACGCTCAGGTCGAACTGCTGGATGCGGATTATGCAACGGCACCCGGAGCCATCTGCGTGCGCAGTGGATGGCGTTTGACGCAGCCTATCAACGACTCGATACGGGTCTCGGCGGCGCTTCTAAATCCCGTTGGCGGTCAACTCGTGACTCACAGCGCCGACATCGCCCGACCGGATGGTGTTGGCACGGCACAATGGCAATCAGGCGATACTGGAACCGCCTTCAATCTGCTGCGAATGCCAGCCGGTGCGCCGGAAACAGCTTATGGCCTGGATATGGGTCTGTTCAGCAGCAGCCGACCCAACGGCTATGACCGGCTGGTGGACGGCCAACCCGCCGGGACTCGCATGATTCTGCTGGATGTGGTGCGTGGGGTCGGTCTCCCCTTTGATGATCTGCCAGAAGCTCCCACAATCCTTGAGGCACCATCCATGATCGAGACCGGCGTTCCGGCTGCGATCACACTGGTCGTTCCAGCAGATGCCCGTACCGTACAGTTCACGGGTGAGGATTGGCAAATCGAGCAAAGCGCCAGTCCGGGTGAGCGGGAGCGCTTATCTTGGCACCAGTGGGTTGTCCCGCCCGGTACCAGTGGTGAGGCGGTTCTCCGTGTCGATGGTGAGGCTGTCGCCCGATACACGGTAAACGATCCACCCCGCTTGTTCGATCCACCCGACTATGATGTGCCAGTGAATGCACGCTTTCCGGATGTGGCGACGTTGGTGGGAGCCAGTTTCCCCGATGCGCTGACGGTCGAGTTGGTGTGGCAGGCTGCGGGTTCAGCGGTAGACTATACGGTGTTTGTCCAGATGCTGAGTGCCGATGGCCGGGTGATCGCCCAGAGCGATGTGCGTCCGGCGCGACACTGGTTCGCGGACGAGTACATTGTGGATCGCCATAATCTGCGGCTCAACGATGTGAACTATGAGGGACCGGTTACTATGATCGCCGGATTTTATGACGACAGTTTTCGTCGTATATTGACCGAGAACGGCATGGATCATGCTGTTTTAGCAGAAGGGAATGAACTGTGAAAATATATACCCGCAGCGGGGATGATGGATCGACCAACCTGTTCTCTGGCGGACGGGTCTCCAAAACGCATTTGCGTGTGGGGTCCTACGGTACCGTTGATGAATTGAACTCTGTTTTGGGTCTGGCGCGGGCGCTCAAACCGAGTGCGGCGACTATGGATAAGCTGGAACGGGTGCAGAATCACCTGTTTCACCTGGGCGCGGACCTGGCGACACCGCTGGATGCGAAATCTGAATGGGTGGTGCGTATGGATGAAGAAAAGGTTGCATGGCTGGAAGCCACCATCGACCAGATGACCGCTGACCTGCCCCCGCTCACAGCCTTCATCTTACCCGGTGGGACACCGGCAGCGGCCCAACTACATGTTGCCCGGACGGTCTGCCGCCGGGCGGAGCGTCTGGTGGTGGCACTGGCCTATCAGGAAGAAGTGGGCGAACTGGTGATCCAGTATTTGAATCGCCTTTCAGACTGGTTGTTTACACTGGCCCGCTGGGAGAATCATCAGGCGGGCCTTCCAGAATCAAAATGGACCGTGCGCTAAAGGAGTACACACAAGATGACCGAACCCCGTACCATGCAAATCGATGATCTGTTCGCGCTGAAATCCTTGCAGGAAGCTGCTCTTTCACCGGATGGGACGAAAGTCCTCTACACCGTCACCCATGTCGATGAGGAAGCCGAGAAAGAGTTTAGTACCATCTATCTGCTCGATCTGTCATCGGGCGAAACGCGCCAGATGACCACCGGCAAGCAGGTGGATGCCGGGCCACGTTTTTCGCCGGACGGCACCACCATCGCCTTTATCTCCGACCGCAAAGAGAAGAATCAGATTTTTCTGCTGCCGGTGGATGGCGGTGAAGCCCGTCAATTGACCGATCTCAAGCAGGGGGCCAGCAATCCGGAATGGTCGCCGGATGGCAGCAAAATCGCCTTTACCGCTGGCGTCGATTATGGTGAAGATGATCCGCCCGATTACAGCAAAGACCCCTATCGTGTGACCCGCAATGTCTGGCGTTTTGACGCCATCGGGGCGCTCGATCTGGCGGTGAGCAATGTCTATATGGTCGATGTCGCCAGCGGCGATGTCGAGCAACTGACCGGCGATGATGTCGTCAGCGGTGGGTTGAAGTGGTCGCCGGATGGCACACGGATTCTGTTTCTGGCGTCCATGCTGCCGGACCGGTTCAAAGCCTTCCAGCCGATTGTACGCACGGTCGATCTGGACAAAAACGTGAACGATATTGAACCTGATTGGGGTATGATGTCGGCGGTACACTGGCTGGCCGACGGCAGTGGTTTCGTTTTCATCGGCAACCCCGATGATGATTCGCCTATCGGCACGCATCCCGATTTGTGGGTGTATCGAGACGGCAGCTTTGAAAATCGCACACCGGGACTGGAACTTGCGCTCGGCGGTGGGCTGGAAGGGCGTTTGCCGAATGCAGCACTGCGTGAAACCCACATTCCCTTTGAAGGTGACTCGTGTTTTGTGTCCGTTCAGGTGGGCGGTACGGTGCAAATTTACCGTATTTCGCTGGTGGGCGGTGTCTCGGCTGAGCCGGTGGTCACGGGCGACCGGGCGCTCTATTTGCTGGATAAGCACGCTGATAAGCTGCTGCTGGCCGCGTCCGATGTCAACAAGACGCCCGATGTCTATATCTGCGATCTGGACGGTGGCAGCGAACGGCAGCTAACCGACATCAACGATGCGTTGATGCGTGAGCGGCCCGTGCTGCAAGTCGAAGCGCTGCATTTCAAGGGCGTTGATGGGGTTGATGTGGAAGGCTGGTATGTCAAGCCGGTTGTGGGCGAGGCACCCTATCCGACGGTGCTGTGGATTCATGGTGGTCCACACGGTGCGCAGGGCCACACCTTCGCCTTCGACACGCATATGCTGGCCGGTGCCGGTTACGGTGTGATGTACGTCAATCACCGGGCATCGACCGGCTATGGTGACGCCATCTCGACCGCTATCAAAGGTGATTGGGGCAACCTGGATTACAACGACCTCATGGCCGGGGTCGATGAGGCCGTAGAGCGCGGTCTGGCTGATCCCGAAAAGTTGGGATGCTGCGGCATTTCCGGCGGCGGCAATCTCTCCTGCTGGATCGTTGGCAACACGGACCGCTTCAAAGCGGCGGTACCGCAGAATCCGGTGACCAACTGGGTCAGCTTCTACGGTGTCAGCGACATCGGCGTGTGGTTTGGTGTCGAGCAGATGGGCGGCCACCCGCACGAAATCCCGGAGATCTATGCCAGATGCTCACCGATCACCTACGCTCACCAATGCACAACCCCAACGCTGCTGATTCAATGTGAACACGATTGGCGCTGTCCGCCGGAGCAGAGTGAGCAGTTTTACACGGTCTTGAAAGCCAACGGCTGTACGGTTGAGATGGTGCGCCATCCGGCAGGAGCGCACGGTGGCTCGATCCGGGGGCCGCTGCCGCTGCGCAAATCGAATCTGCGTGTCAAGCTGGACTGGTTCGACCGGTATATACTGGGACGTGAGGGGGCGAGCGAATCGATATAGTATGATGGAGCAGGCGCAAATGGTCGTTCAAGAAAAACTGATAAACGCGACTGAATTTCATGAAATTACGATGCTGCCGGAAAACGCAAATCGGCGGCTGGAACTTGCTGAGGGAGTTATCATCGAAATGCCCGGTTCGAGACCGATAAATACACTGGTGGCTCATCTTGTCAGCTATCATCTGAACACCTTTGTTCTGCCGCGTGATCTGGGCTTTGTGGTTGGGATAGACAGCGAGTTCAGACTGGACGAATACACAGTTCGGCTTCCCGATGTGGCCTTTGTCGCCTGCAAAAACTGTGCGACTATGCCTGACATGTTCGACCACGCCCCTGATCTGGCAGTGGAGATCGTGTCACCGCGAGAGGATGCTCTCAAGAAAGCCTATGAGTATCTACGAGCCGGGACGAAAATCGTCTGGTCCGTGTATCCTGATATTCAGGTGGTTCATGTTTTCCGTCTGAATGAGGATGGCAATCCCTCCTGGCGTGTCTACCGGATTGACGATGTGCTTTCCGGCGAGGATGTTCTGCCCGGTTTCGATCTGCCCGTCAGCGCAATCTTTACCAAACGCTGATCTTCCCTGGATTCCTCCCATCATTGGACCTATACTGAACACCTGTTCTTTGATGGGAGGATGCTGTGGCGAAAACCCGGACCAAATACGTTTGTAGCAACTGCGGCTGGCAGTCCCCGCGCCATATGGGCCGCTGTTCCAACTGCGGCGAGTTCAGCACCATGCAGGAGGTGGTCGAGGAAGTCCGTAAGGCTGCCGCCAAGAAGCAGAACCGCCAGCCAGTCGGAACCGTCCGCGCCCAGCCGCAGCGCCTCAGCGAAGTCAGCATGGAAGCGGAAGAGCGCCTGTTTATCCCGGTAGAAGAATTCAACCGGGTGATGGGTGGCGGCATTGTACCCGGCAGCATCACGCTGATTGGTGGCGAACCGGGTGTGGGTAAGACCACCCTCCTGAGCCAGCTATCCGCCACGATGGCCGATGATATTGGCCCCGTTCTGTATGTCTCTGGCGAGGAGTCGGCGCGGCAGATCAAAATGCGGGCGGATCGGCTCGGCCTCGAAGCGGAAGACCTGTTCCTGCTGACCGAGACCAATCTGGGCAATATCATGGAGCAGGTGACGCGCATTGATCCGACCATCCTGGTAGTGGACTCGATCCAGACGGTCTATACCGAAGACCTGGAATCGTCGCCGGGATTGGTCAGCCAGGTGCGCGAATGTGCCAGCCGCCTGCAAAGTCTGGCGAAGTCCAGCGGGATCAGTGTGTTCCTGGTCGGTCATGTGACCAAAGAGGGCAGCATCGCCGGTCCGCGCGTGCTGGAACATATCGTGGATACAGTGCTGTATCTTGAGGGCGACCCCTTCCAGGCATTCCGTTTGCTTCGCAGCGTCAAAAATCGTTTCGGTGCCACCAGTGAGGTTGGTGTCTTCGAGATGCAGGGTGTAGGCATGGTCGAGGTCCCCAACCCATCCGAGGCGTTTCTGGCGGAGCGGGTGGTTAATGCGCCGGGATCGGCCATCGCGGTCACGTTGGAAGGCACGCGCCCGCTGCTGGTTGAAGTTCAGGCGCTCACCAGCCCGACCAGCTTCGGCAATCCGCGCCGCACACCCAACGGCGTAGACATCAACCGGCTGCTGCTGGTCAGTGCCGTGATGAGCAAGCGCGTCGGCCTGCGGTTGCACGAGCAGGATATTTTCGTCAATGTCATTGGTGGCATGAAAGTGACGGAGCCAGCGTCCGATCTGGCGATGGCGATGGCGATGGCGTCCAGTTATTTCGATCAGGCGGTCCCGGCAGACCTGGCGATGGTGGGTGAGATCGGTCTCAGTG
>CAYQJO010000062.1:0-15307 GCA_964417785.1 uncultured Anaerolineaceae bacterium
GTGTCGATGTCACCCTGGTAGGCCAGGGCGTCCCGGTCTTCTTCGCCACTGCTGATGCGGATGGCCTTTTCGACGGGCAATACGAAGATAACGCCGTCACCCTGTTCGCCATCATCACCGGTTCGGGCGGCGTTCTGGATGGCTTTAACCGTCGCGTCGACGTTGTGGTCGCTGAGGACGATGTTGATCTGGATGTTGGGCAGCATTTCGACGACGTAGGTGCCGGTGCGCCATTTCAGTTCGATCCCTGCACCGCGCCCGCGCCCGCTCACCTTCACCACGTTGAAGCCAACGATACCGATTTCCGACAGCGCATTTTTGACTGCGCCGAGTTTATCCTCATTGATAATCGCTTCAATTTTCGGGTCTTTGGTCGAAACCTATAGCGGTACGGCTTCGAGTAAGTTTTCGTCGCCGGTTTGCCGGATGGTGTGACCGGGTGGCACGACCAGAAAGTCATCTTCTGTCCAATCACCCTCGACCAGCATTTTGAGCAAACGACGGTTGCCCTGCATCTTCTGGAACGTCCATCCGCGTTCTTGTGCCTGTTGTCTGGCTTTCGCTTCGTAGGCGCTGCCATCACCCAGGCCGGTGTCGATGAACACAGCGCGTTCGTAGTGATTGCTCCATTCGCCCATCACCTCCATGAGATAATCAGCGTTGTCTTTGCCGTATTTCTCAACATACTCTTCGTATACGCCATCCATCATATCCGACATACCGGTACCGAGACCGTCCATTGATCCCTGGCGTTCGAGATATTCCAGACTGTACCAGTATGTGCCGGGATGGTTGGTGAATTCTTCCTGGTAAAGCTGGCGCGAGCCAAGATAGAGGGTAATGCAGTCATGGGCACGCGGCATGACCAGCGGTATATCACGGGCGGTGAGACCGACGGTGGACATACCGCAGATGCCGTAGACGAGCAGCAGCGCATCATAAGCGCCTGGCTCGACCTGATCGACAGCGGACTGGATCATGTCGCGCAGGTGGTTGGGACGATTGTGCAAACCCTGGTCGATCAATTCGACGCTGACGGCATGGGGGGCGTTGGCCGCCAGATGATAGATGCTGCGGGCCAGAGCGGTACAGGTCAGGGCGAGAAAATGGGACATATGGGACTCTTATCTGTTATGTTTAGAGTCCCATTCTTGTTCTGGTGAGGTGTTCTGTCAAGTGAGGTCAGGGCGATCTGGTCTCTACTCGTAGCGAAGGACGTTCAGCGGTTTCTCACCGGACGCGCCCCAGGCGGTTGTCACAGCGGCCACCAGTGCGACGAGGATACAGAGAAACATCAGCAGCAGCCCGCTGACGACTGGAATGGCGGACGCTGGCAGACCGAGTGTACTAATCATGGCGACCAGCGCCACCAGTCCGATGCCTACGCCGATCAATCCGCCGATGAAGCCCATCACGCCGTTTTCCAGCAGGATCATGCCGAGTACCCGCTCACGTTGCAGTCCGACCGCCTTCATCACGGCGATTTCCCGCCTCCGTTCCATGGTGGTCAGAGCGACCGAGTTGGCGATGACCACGCCGCCCACCACCAGACCGAGGAGCGCTACCATGGTCGGGAATGCGGTAAAGGTGCCTAGAAAAGCTTCGGCAATCTGGGTGATAAAGTTGGTATCCAGGATGAACACGCCCGGTATGACGGCGATCTCCCGCCGCAGATCGGAGACATTCTCTTCATTGATGTCCACGACGACGAGCGTGGTGGTCGGTGCGAGTTCGTCCGGGAAAGCGCTTGCCGGTGCCCGTAAGGTGCTGTCAAAGCCGATTTGTACCAGGCCAGTTTGCTCAAGACCGACGACTTCAAATGTCACCTCGCTCTGGGAGGTATCACCGTCCAGGACCAGAGCGAAGGTAAGCTGATCGCCGACTTCGATGCCTGCCGCCCGCGTGAATGGCGTACTTTTGACGACGATGACCGGTTGACCTGCGTCACCATCGTTTAGGAAGCGGCCACTCTCAAGCGTGCGATCTGTTGGCAGTTGATCCAGGTTGCGTGCGTCGATGGTCGCCATCTGTGTCAGGAAGATGTCGGTGTTGTTGAAGCCGTCCTCATCCTCTTCGCCGGGTGGTGGGCCGCCAAAACCGAACGAGATATTTTCCAGGTCGTCGCTCAAATCATCGATGGTCACGACCTCGCCGGTCTCTGCTTTTTCCAGCGTCACAAACTCGGTGCTGTAGTTCTGGATGGTTTGATAACTGTTCACACCGGTTTGCTGGCTGACGATCTGTTCGATCTGTGATACCGCCTGCGGATTAGTGCTGGTGATGGCGACGTTGCCGCCGGCGGCGTTGTCGAGTGTATCTTCCAGCAGATTGCTAATCGACTCAGCGAACAGCGTGATTACGCTGAGCGAGAACACGCCGATGACCAGTGCCAGCAAGGTGACTGCGGCCCGCTGGCGTCCAGCAAGCATCTGTCGCAGCGAAATTTTCAGGTCCACGAAACCGAATGTTGGCAGGAACCGTCCCACCAGCCATACCATGATATTCAGCCAGAGATACAGGAAGCCTACGGCGACAAAAGACCCGGCGACGACACCCAGCGCCATTGTGAAGTCGCTGAGGATGCTGTTGGCGATGAGGGTCAGGACCACGACGATCAGGGCCAACGCGCCCAGTGTGCGCAGGATACCGGCGCGTGGAATGACGCGATCCGATGGGCGCAAGACGATACCGGGACGAACCTGTCCGGCTGTGAGTGTGGGCAAGAAGCCGAAGACGACAGTCACGATGACACCGATAACGAAGCCATTTAAAGCTGCTTCCGGTACGATCTGGAAGGGCAGATCGGTGGCGACCAGTTGCTCGGCGGCACCGCGCACCACGAAGGTCGATGCCCAGCCCAGCAGGATACCGGCAATACTGCCGACCACGCCCATGATGACCGCCTCGACCAGGAACAGGGTAGTGATCTGGTTGGCCTGGAGTCCGATGGTCTTGAGGACGGCTACCTCAACGGTGCGGCGGCGAACGATCACCTGCATGGTGTTGATGATCCCGATGCTGCCGATGAGCATGGAGACGAGTCCCATGATGGTTACGAGATCGTCAATGGCGGCGGAAAGATCGGTGTAATCCTGGCGCAATTCTTCCGTCGTTGTCGCTTCAAAGTACGGGAATGCTTCGTTCAGCCGGGTGTTGACCTCGTTCACCACATCCGGTGCGGCGTCATCGATCTGCACAAAGACCGTACTGGTCTGGGTCTCTACATCCTCAAACTCCTCGATAGCGCTGAGATCGAGATAATAGAAGCCGAACAGCGAGTTGAAAAAGTCTGCGCCCGGATTTTTGACTTCGACCGCTGTTTCCACGATACCGCGAACGGTGAACGGCTCCTGCGCACCGTTAAGCAGCACGGTGTCGCCAACCTGTAGGTTAAGATCCTCGGCGATTTTCTGACTGACGACAGTATCGGTCGGCCCGGCCAGGAGTTCGTCAAGCGGTGTGCCGTCCTGAGACTCAACGGTGCCATAAAACGGGTATACATTCGCGTCGATCACCAACGGGTTGATCTGCGAGACCGAGTCCCCGGTGTCGGGATCGGTGATGGAAGTGCCGTTACCACTGCCAAAGAATATCTGTAGTGGATTGGTCAACGTCTGGCGGTAGGTGATGGCGATCTGACCCGGATAGTTTTCCTCAGCCCAATCCCGTATCGCCTCAATACCATCAGCCGATAGCTGGTAGGCGGATTGTGACTGACCGAAGAACGAGACGGTATCCTCAACCAGCAGGCCCTCCTCGACACCGCGATCCAGATTGCTCTGTGCGATCTCAAAATCGCCGATCTGAAGCTGGATGTCGCCCCGGTTGTTTTCCTGCAAGTTGCCGGTCAAAGTGTCGCCAATCATCGCGGCCAGTGTTTGCAGACTGACAATCGCGGCGACACCGGCGGCGATACACAGCAAGGCGAAGAAGGTCCGCTGACCGTTGACCCGCAGGTCATTGATCGAGTGTTTGGTGTAGAATTGTAGCTGCTCGAACATTTAGGATTCCCTATCCGCTGATACTGCCTTGAGTTCGCCCGTCTCACGTTTGTCACGGATCATGCGGACAGCGGCCAGTTCGGCGCTGGCACGCGGATCGAGGTCTTCCGCGATTTTGCCGTCGATCAGAGCGATCACGCGGTCACATTGGGATGCAACGTCCATGTCGTGGGTGACGACGATGATGGTGGTATTGGTCCGTTCCTGCACTTCGCGGAAGGCGTTCATCACCACTTCGCTGGATTCCGTATCCAGGTTGCCGGTCGGCTCATCAGCCAGCAGGATTGGTGGATCGTTGGCGAGCGCACGGGCGATGGCGACACGCTGCTGCTGGCCGCCGGAAAGCTGTGTGGGCCGGTGGCCCAGGCGATCCCCAATGCCAAGCATCTGCAACAGTTCTTTGGCACGTTTGTGCGGGTTGGCCTTCGACTTCGCCGAGAACTGCACCGGCAGGGCGACATTTTCCAACGCCGAAAGCGTCGGGATGAGGTTGAACGACTGGAAGACAAAGCCGATTTTCTCATTACGGACGCGGGTGAGGGCGCGTTCGTTCAGGTTGGTGATGTCCTGGCCGTCGATAAAGACGTTGCCGGTGGTGGGTGTGTCCAGCCCACCGATGATGCCGAGCAGGGTCGATTTGCCGCTGCCGGATGGTCCGATGATGGCGACAAATTCGCCGCGTTCGACCTCAAGCGAGACACCGCGCAGTGCATCGACGGTCACCTCGCCGGATTTCAGTTTTTTGGTGACGTTTTCTGCCTGCAAAACACTTGCCATGTTGGTTGTCCTCTGTTTTTGTTTCAAGAATCCTATTGCATTATACGTACAGATAGGCGAGATGTTGCGGTGAGCCAACGATTTGGTGGCAGCGCTTGCGTGTTTTGTTGAGATTATTCAGTTTATAGTAGCGGCAAACCCATCTGGGTAAAGAGTCTCCCACTCTGATCGCAGGATACCATAGCCCAGGCCGTCATAGTATTCTCCGTTGACGATACGCGCCATGCGAAAACGGGCTTCTTCTTTGTAACCGACTTTGAGCGCCAGTTTCATCATGCCAGTGTTGCCTGACCAGGTGCGCAAGTCCAACCGCACGAATTTTGGCTCATTGCGAAACAGGTACTCGCTCCATAGACCAAGTGCTTCGTAACCCTTGCCCTGCCGCCAATGCGCCGGATCGAAAATGCCGATACCGATGGCAGGCCAGTGGGTCTCCTCGCTGATCCAGTAGCGGGATACTTGACCGATGATCTTGCCAGTGGTTTTGTCGGCGATGGCTTGCCGCTGACGTGGTGACGGCCAGCCGTTATGCTGGATGGATTTGCGGATTCGGTTCAGTGTGGCCTCGATCTCGGCGGCGGTCGGATTGGGGTAATAGGGGCCGTCGAGTTCCTGCCACCGATGTCCCGGCTGCAACCAGTAGTGAATTGCATCCAGATCGTCCATCACAAAATCGCGCAACATGATCTGCTTGCCCTGCATGGGTTAGAGCCTTTTTAGCAAGTACCTGTAGGCTGAATTTTAGCGTGGTTCATTTCAATATCGCAATCTTGGCGTAATTCTGGCTGAATGGGGCTTGCACCGATCTAAGCACCGAGTCATGCTTGTGAGAGAGTATTTTTCAGGAGAAAATATCGTGTCTGAAGAACCCGTAAAGAAGTTACGTTTCGCTGCAATTGGTGTGGGTGCCAACGTGTATAACATGCACCGACCCGCATTGCAGCAGGATTTCGTGGAAGTGGTGGGGGTTTGCGACATCCGCACCGAGGTGGGCGAAAAGATGGCTGCCGAGTGGGGCTGCCCGCACTATCCGGACCTGACCACGATGATTGCCGATTCTAAGCCGGATGTTGTTTCTGTGCTGCCGCCGCATCCCACGCATGCCCCGATGTCTATTGAAGCGATGGAAGCTGGTTGCCATGTGCTGGTGGAAAAGCCGATGGCGGTGGAAGTAGCGGAAGCTGATGCCATGATCGAGACGCAGAAGCGCACGGGTAAGGTTCTGGCCGTGAACTTCCAGCAGCGGCTGCGCCCGGAGATCATCGCAGCTAAGAAACTGATCGACGATGGCGTGTTGGGCAAAATCCAGAACGCCGATATGAAGATGAGTTGGACCCGCACCGGTCTGTATTACACGCAGGTCGATTGGCGCGGTACCTGGGATGGCGAGGGCGGCGGTGTGTTGATGAACCAGGCCCCGCACGAACTGGACCTGCTGTGCCACTTCCTGGGTATGCCAGCACGGGTTTCGGCCTGGACCCGCACCATTGTCCACAAGATCGACACCGAAGACACCATCCAGGCGATTATTGAATGGCCTGAAGGTGCGTTGGGTTCGGTGCATATCAGTACCGCCGAGGCCGGTCAGGAGCAGCGCTTTGAATTGATCGGTACCAGAGGCCATCTGTCAATTTCTAAGGGAAATCTGGACCTGAAGCTCTTCGATACGCCGGTGGACGACTACATTGCGACCGCTGATGTGGCTTTTGGCGCACCCAATCTGCACGACGAGACGGTCGAAATCGGTGAGGGTTCCGGCGACCATCCCGCTGTCTATCGCAATCTGTACAGCGCACTGGTGCATGGGACGCCGCTCAACGCCGATGGTCCGACCGGCATTCGCGGTCTGGAATTGGCGAACGCTATGAACTATTCCAGCTACACCAAACAGACGGTTGAGTTTCCGCTGAACCGTGAAGCCTATAGCCAACTGCTCGCCGATCTGCGTGCGGGTAAACGGTAGAAAGGGTATATATCACAATGAGTGCAAGCTTTACATTAAGTGCGTTCGGCGACGAGATCGCCAGTGACCTCGGCGAACAACTGGCGCTTCTGAAGGAGCAGCGGGTGGGTCTGGACCTGCGCGGTGCGTATGGGACCAATGTGCTGTTCATGAGCGACGAAGAAGCACAGAAGGTCAAGTCCATGTGTGATGAGGCCGGGGTTGCCATCCACTGCATCGGCAGCCCTATTGGTAAGTCACCGATTGAGGACCCGATTGAAAACGAAATTAAGAATCTCGAACGGATCATGAAGGTCGGCGAGATCATCGGCACGCGCAATATCCGTATGTTTTCGTTCTATCCGCCTGATACCAGCACCAACGAACGCTACGATCAGTATGTGGAGCCGGTGGTTGAACGACTGGTGAAACTGGCGGAACTGGCGCAGCGTGACGGTTTCCAACTGCTGCATGAAAACGAGAAAGAGATCGTCGGGGATACGCCGGAGCGCTGCCATGCGCTGGTGACAGGGGTGGACAGCCCCTCCATGAAGCTGATCTGGGACCCGGCCAACTACGTCCAGGTCGGTGTGGCGGAGCAGGCCGACCGTTACTGGGACCTGCTGAGTCCGTTCACGACATACATCCACATCAAGGATGCCCTGCTGGGATCGGGAGAGGTGCGGGCCGCCGGTGAGGGTGACGGCCAGGTGAAGGAATTGCTGACGAAGCTTAAAGAGAACGGCTACCAGGGTACATTGGCGCTGGAACCGCATCTGGCGATTGCCGGTCACAGCGGCGGCTTCAGTGGGGCCGAGAAGATGAATTACGCCATCGACACCCTTCGTCAACTGCTGGTGGAGATTGGTCAGCCGGACGAAACCGCTTAGGATCAACCCTGAACAGGACGCGGATATAGATTGTCCGTGTCCTGTTTTAATTGTGAAGAAAATCCCTATAGACTTGTTTTGTCAAATCATATATCATATATGACGTACAATTTTGCAGGTAGATATGCGCCAGGTCCAGAAGTCACGCAGCAAGAATGAAATGGTCTATGACGCTATTCGCACGGCCATCCTTCAAAGTGAGTTGGAGCCGGGGGCGCGGCTGGTCATTGACGAGCTTGCCAGCGCGTTAAGTGTCAGCCAGATTCCGGTGCGGGAAGCCCTGCGCCAGCTTGAGGCCGATGGATTCGTCGTCATCGAGCCTTATATTGGTGCGACAGTGGCCCCAATTGAAGCGGACTCCGTGTTCGAGGTCTTTAGCTTGCTGGAAGCGATGGAGATCATCAGTGGGCGGGCGGCCTGCCGCAGTATGAGCGAATCCGATCTGGATGAGCTTGAAAGTATGCTGCGGCAAATGGACGTACTCATTGATGACCCGGAGGTGTGGTCGCATGCGAATGTCAAACTGCACGAGTTTATCTCGCTGCGGGCGGGTACACCGCTGGTCAAGCAGATGATGGACAAAGTGCTGCATCACTGGGACCGCGTGCGCAGTTACTACCTCAAAGATGTTTCTGCTGTCCGCATCAACGTTGCCCAGCAGCAGCACTGGGAGATGTTCACGGCACTGCGAGCACGCGACCCCGATCATCTGGAAACGGTCGTCCGGCAGCATAATCAGGACGCACTGGCGGCGTATACGGCGCATCTCAGCCGCACAGCACACACGAAAGGAACTGAACTTGATAGATAAACAACGACTGGAAACCGTTTTTGACCTCGCCGGAAAGCAACTACGCCATCTGGTCGAGACCCATCCCGATTTCTTCCCCATGTACACCCAGAACGGCAAATGGAAGCATGAAGGCGAAGCCTGGACCAACTGGTGTGAAGGTTTCCTGGGCGGCCAGTTGTGGCTGTTGTACGAACACACCAACGAGCCGTACTGGCGCGAGAAGGCCGAGCATTATTCCCGTTTGATCGAACATCGCAAAACTGACCGCAACGTGCATGATCTGGGCTTCCTGTTCTGGTCTACCTGGAAACGCTGGTACGATCTGACCGGCGATGCCGCGATTAACGACAGGGTCATCGAAGCCGGCAAGACCATGGGACTGCGTTTCAAGGAAAAAGGGCAATACTTGCGGTCGTTTGTCGCTGATGAAAGCCTGTTTATCGACATTATGATGAACGTGGGCATCATCTTCTACGCCGCCCAACAGACCAGCGATGCCGATTTGCTCCATGTTGCCAACCAGCACTGTCTGACCACCCGCCGCTATCTGGTGCGGGGTGATGGCAGCACCTCACACGAAGGCATTTTCGATCTTAAGACGGGCGAGTTCCTGCGGCAAAGCACGCACCAGGGCTGGCGCGATGACTCATCGTGGGCGCGGGGACTGGCGTGGTCGCTGTACGGTTTTGGCACGGTCTATGGTTTCACCGGCAATCCGCGCTACCTTCAGACGGCGGAAGCCAACGCGCAGTTTTACATCGAGAACACACCCGATCATGGTGTATGCCCGAATGACTGGATGGAGTCCGATCCGGTTGTACCCTATGAAAGTTCGGCGGCGGCCATTGTCGCCAGCGGTTTGTTCAATCTGGCTGAATTGACCGCCGATCCACTCAAAGAGAAAGTGTACCGGGAGTACGCACTCAAGATCGTCGATACGTTGACGCAGCCTGAATTTCTGGCGGTGAACGATCCCGACTGGGAGGGCATTCTCAAGCACGGATCGTATCATGAAACCAAGCGACTGGGTGTGGACGAGAGCGTGATGTGGGGCGAGTATTTCTTCCTGGAAGCGGTCAGCAAAGCGATGCAATATGTCCGATAAGCGTGTGGCGCTGGTCACAGGTGGCAGCCGGGGCATCGGTCGCGGGATTTCCCAGGCATTGGCGGAGGCCGGTTGGGCCATTGTGGTGAACTATCGTGGGAACGCTGCCGCCGCTGAGGAAACCGCCGAGGCTATCTGGCAGGCCGGTGGTGGAGCCATCACCGTCCAGGCTGACATCGGCAGCGAGGCCGACCGCAGCCGGATGCTTGACCGGGTTTTGACAGAATACGGACGGATCGATCTGCTGGTCAACAACGCCGGGATGGCACCCCGCCAGCGGATGGACCTGCTTGACATGAGCGAAACCAGCTATGACGAGGTGATGACCGTCAATCTCAAGGGGCCGTTCTTCCTCACACAGATGGTCGCCCGTAAGATGGCTGAATTGGTGCGGGCCGGCACGATAGATCGGCCTAAAATCGTCAACATAGGCTCGATCAGTTCGTATGCCAGCAGCCCCAACCGGGGTGAATACTGCATGTCCAAAGCCGGTATGAGCATGATGACGCTGTTGTTCGCGGACCGGCTGGCGGAATATGGGATCAACGTTTACGAAGTGCGACCCGGTATCATCGAAACCGACATGACCAGTGTGGTCAAGGCGAAATACGACACATTGATCGGCGATGGTTTGACGCCGATCCGGCGCTGGGGGCAGCCGGAGGATGTGGCGAAGGCGGTAGTCGCGCTGGCACAGGATTATCTGCCGTTCTCGACGGGGGAAGTGATTAATGTCGATGGCGGTTTCAACTTCAGACGGCTGTAGAGGGAAAACATCATGGCGCAGTATCGACGGGTGGCGCAGTTGCGCACCGCTGAAAAGCTGACGGAGTATCTGAACGAACT
Source organism: uncultured Anaerolineaceae bacterium (assembly GCA_964417785.1). GTDB lineage: Bacteria > Chloroflexota > Anaerolineae > Aggregatilineales > Phototrophicaceae > DAOTUL01. Next base: position 10,355 of record CAYQJO010000062.1, read on the forward strand.
TGGCATTGATTTGCCATTTGATGAGACGGTGCAGTCCGGGCTGGACTCGCCGCTGGCACAATCGAAGACAGTCAAGGGTTTTACCATTGGCAATCGTTTTGCTATCTTGCCGATGGAAGGATGGGATGGCACAGCGGACGGCCATCCAAGTGATCTAACTTTCCGCCGCTGGGAACGTTTTGGCCTCAGTGGGGCCAAGCTCATCTGGGGTGGGGAGGCAGTGGCGGTGCGCCATGATGGGCGGGCCAACCCCAACCAGTTGATGATAAACGCGGAGACACTGCCCGACATCATTGCGCTGCGGGAGCGGTTGGTCAAGGCTCACGAGGACCACTACGGCAGCAGCGATGATCTGATGGTTGGTTTGCAGTTGACACACTCCGGGCGCTTTGCCCGTCCCAATGTCAAAACCCGGCTGGAATCACTGGTGTTGTATCACCATCCGATCCTGGAAGCGCGTTATGGCTTCAACGAGTATTCAAAGGTGATGACCGACGACGACATCGCCCAACTGATCCAGGATTTTGTGATGGCGGCTAAACGGGCAAAAGAGGCCGGTTACGACTTCGTTGATGTCAAGCACTGTCACGGCTATCTGGGGCATGAGTTTTTGAGCGCGGTAGATCGTCCCGGTCCCTATGGCGGTAGTTTTGAAAACCGCACCCGTTTCCTGCGCGAGATTGTGGACGGTATTCGCGCCGAAGCACCCGGATTGGAGATTGGTGTGCGCTTGAGCGCCTTTGACTGGGTGCCGTTTCAACCGGGTGAGGACAATACTGGCGAGCCGGAAGCGGTGGAGGATTATCGCTATGCGTTTGGCGGTGACAGCAGCGGCACCGCTATCGACTACGCCGAGCCGTTCAAATTCCTTGATTTGCTCTACGAATTGGGGGTTGAACTGGTGTGTCTGTCGGCGGGAAGTCCGTACTATAATCCGCATATCCAGCGTCCGGCATTGTTCCCACCGTCTGATGGTTATGATCCGCCAGAGGACCCGCTCTTAGGTGTCGCTCGCCAGATCGCGGCGGTTGAGCGCCTGAAACAGCACCGTCCGGAATTGACGATAGTGGGATCGGGATATTCCTACCTGCAAGAATGGCTGCCAAACGTGGCACAGCATGTGGTGCGGGCAGAGATGGCTGATTTTGTCGGCCTGGGGCGCATGGTGCTGTCGTATCCGGACCTGCCGCACGATATTCTGGCGGGCAATCCGATGCAGCGTAAGCAGTTCTGCCGTACTTTCAGCGATTGTACTACCGCACCGCGTCACGGTATGGTGTCCGGTTGCTATCCGCTGGATGAATTCTACAAAGAACGAGAAGAGAACGAAGCCTTAGCGCAGATCAAACAGGAAAACGCCTGATAGGGGGAAGCATGTATAAGGCTGCAATAATCGGTACGGGCAACATCGCCAGAGCGCATGTCGCCGGGTTGCGTGCGCATGCTGACCGGGTAGAGGTGGTGGCCGCGATGGATCTGGATACCGACCGGGCGCAAGCGTTTTGCGACGCACACGACATTCCGCGCTACTATGAGGATGTGGACATGCTGCTGGCGGAGGTTAAACCGGACCTGGTGCATATCTGTGCGCCGCCAGCAACGCACAAATCGCTGATTATCAAGAGTATGGAGGCCGGGGCCTGGGTGTTATGTGAGAAGCCGCTGGTGGGGTCCCTGGCGGAGTTCGACGACTTGACTGCTGCAGAAGAACGAACAGGCCAGTATGTCGCCAGTGTGTTTCAGATGCGCTTTGGTCCGGCGACCCGGCATCTGCGTAATCTGATCGCCGACGATGTGTTAGGTCGCCATCTGGTGGGTATCTGCCAGACGACATGGTACCGCGATGAGGATTACTATGCTGCGCCCTGGCGCGGCACCTGGAAGAAGGAGACTGGCGGTACCACCATGACACATGGCATCCACACGATTGACATGATGCTGTCGGTTCTGGGGGATTGGCACGAGGTCCGGGCGATGATCGGGACGCTGGACCGTGACATTGAAGTCGATAATGTGTTGATGGGTACGGTTCAGATGCAGAATGGTGCGTTGGTGAGTGTGATTAACAGTGCGCTCTCGCCGCACCAGGAGACCTATGTGCGCCTGGATTTCCAGAAGGCCAGTGTGGAAGCCCGCTATCTCTACGGCTATACCAACGATGACTGGACCTTCACGCTGCTGGACGAAAATGCGCCGGGAATGGATCGGGTTCTGCCCATCCCCGGTGACGACACATCGCACTGGTATGAACTGGTGCAGACGATGCTGGACAGCATGGACTCGGGGCAGCGACCACCCATCAGCGGCGACAGTGTACGACGCACCATTGAGATTTGTGCGGCATTATACAAGGCGTCGTTTACCGGCCAACCGGTCCGGTGCGGCAACATTAATGCCGACGATCCGTTTTATTATGCCATGAACGGTAAACAAGGAGTAAATTGATTTCGATGAAAATGGTCCATGCTTACGGGGAATACATCGATCTTTACTATGGTGACCAGCAGTTGTTCCGCTACCGATACGATTCGGTGGAAGATGGATGGGAGGCACCGCGTCCCTATTTCCATCCGATGTACACGCTTTCGGGCGATCTTGCAACGATCTTTCGCCCGCACGATCACCGCTGGCATCATGGCTTGTCCATGACCTTCGCCTATCTCTCCGGCGATAATTTCTGGGGCGGCAACAGCTATGTGCATGGCGAGGGCTATAAGCCGCTGGATAATCTCGGCCAGCAGTTACACGATGGTTGGGATGATGTAGTCTGTGAGAAAGACTGGGCGGCGCTCAAGCAGCGCATCCGCTGGGTCAGTTCAAAAGGCGAGACCTGGCTGCAAGAACAGCGCCATATGACTGTGACCGAGATCAACCCGGAAAAGGGCTATTGGTGCCTGGATTTTGGCACGCGACTGCTCAATGTACGGGGTAAAGCCCTGGAATTTGGCTCCCCGACAACGGAAGGCCGGCCCAACGCTGGTTACGGCGGTCTGTTCTGGCGTGGCCCGCGTGATATGTCTGGGGGTGGCATTATTATGTCCAACGGCGAAGAAGCAGACCGTGACGAGGAAAATGTGATGGGCAAACGGTCGGACTGGGTGGCGGTCGTCAGCCCGCGTGATGGGGTCGATCATGGCACCAGCATGGTGTTTGTCGACCAGGAAGGCAACCCACGTTATCCCAACAAGTGGTTTGTACGGGTTAAGGATTATGCCTGTGCCAGCTTTGCCTTCATGTTTGACGAACTCTATATGCTGAATTCAGGCGACGAATTGACGTTGAATTATCGTGTAATTTTGGGAAATACACTCTGGACACGCGATCAGATCAAAGCGGTTGTGGGATAACCGCAGTTTGCTTGGGATATAATTTGCGATAAAAGGGGATGCGATGATCTACAAGGATAGCGCACAGTCGATCCAAACTCGCGTGGACGACCTCGTCTCGCGCATGTCGCTCGATGAGAAAATCATGCAGATGTTGTATCAGGCACCAGCTATCGAACGGTTAGGGATTCCGGCCTACAACTGGTGGAACGAGTGCCTGCATGGTGTGGGACGAGCCGGCATTGCCACTGTCTTTCCCCAGGCCATCGGCATGGCAGCCAGTTGGAATCTTGATCTGATTCACGAGATCGGCACCGTGATTTCCGATGAAGGGCGTGCCAAATACCATGAGGCACTGCGCAAGGGGCAGGAAGGCGAACAGTATTATGGACTGACCTTCTGGACACCCAATATCAATATCTTCCGCGATCCTCGCTGGGGGCGCGGTCAGGAAACCTACGGCGAAGACCCCTATCTGACCAGCCGGATTGGGGTTACGTTTATCAAGGCGCTCCAGGGTGACGGCAAGCACATGAAGACAGCGGCCTGTGCCAAGCATTACGCCGTCCACAGCGGACCGGAGGCCAAGCGCCATCACTTTGACGCGGTAGTCAGTCAGAAAGAGCTATGGGAAACCTATCTACCGGCGTTTGAGGCGGCGGTTGTTGAGGCGAAGGTTGAGTCGGTCATGGGGGCCTATAACCGCACCAACGGTGAAGCGTGTTGTGCCAGCCCGACACTGCTGGGCGAGATTCTGCGCGAGAAGTGGGCTTTTGACGGTCATGTTGTATCCGACTGCTGGGCGATTGTGGATATTTATGCCCATCACAAACTGGTGGAGACTCGCGAAGAGGCGGCAGCGCTGGCAGTTAATGCTGGTTGTGACCTCAACTGCGGTAACACCTATGATGCGCTTGTGGGTGCAGTTGAGCAGGGTTTGATTGACGAAGCCACCATTGATCGGTCGATCAAACGACTGATGCAGACCCGAATGCGTCTGGGTATGTTCGACCCACCGGAAGCGGCAGCCTACAGCAGCATTCCGTTTGAGGTCAACGATTCGGCGGAACACCACACACTGTCGCTGCGGGCAGCTCAGGAGTCGATGGTGCTGCTGCGTAATGAGAACGACTTCCTGCCGCTTAGCAAGGACATCAAGACTCTGGCGGTGATCGGCCCTAACGCGGACGACCCGGATGTGCTGCTCGGTAACTACAACGGCACGCCGTCGAAGTCGGTGACTCCGCTGGCCGGTATACGGGCTAAATCCGATGCTGATGTGCTGTATGCACAGGGCTGCCTGGTCGCTGGTGACGATACCAGCGGCTATGATGAGGCCGTCGCCGCAGCCGATAAGGCCGATGTGGTGATTTTTGTCGGCGGTCTGTCGCAGTGGTTGGAAGGCGAAGAAGGCCAGCACGAAAGCGTACCGGAAGGGGAAAAGAGCCAGGGTGACCGCACCTACATCGAACTGCCGCCGGTGCAGGCTAATCTGCTAGACCGGATTTATGCCACTGGCAAGCCGGTTGTACTGGTGCTGGTGTGTGGTAGTGCGGTGGCGGTTGATCCCTCACTCGATAACGTCCCGGCCATGCTGGTCGCATGGTATCCCGGCCAGGAAGGCGGT
>CAYQJO010000062.1:15407-19849 GCA_964417785.1 uncultured Anaerolineaceae bacterium
CCGCTGGCTTCTTGCGGCTCGTCTAATGCAGGGTACAGCAAGCTGAGTGTGCCGTCGTTGGCTGTGACGATCTGCGGTGTCTGGCCGCGTTTGCCCAGCGTATCGAAGACGTAAATCTCGCGGACCAGGATGATGCCGATTGCCATGATCGGCACCGCCAGCAAGAGACCGAGAAAGCCGAAAATAGCTGCACCGACCAACTGGAATGGCAGGATAAACCCGGCGGGGATGGCGAGTTCATGCTTGATGATGGCCGGTGATAGAACCTTGCCCTCCACTTCATTGATGACCCAGTAGAGAAAATACACCGGGATCACCAGATTGATGTCGTAGGTGGCGGTGAAGATGATGATGGGTAGAGCGCCGAGGTAATAGCCCAGGTTGGGGATAAATCCCGCCAGGGCGGCGATGACGCCCAGCGCAACGGCATTGGGTATACCCAGTATTATTCCCAGGACTAACCAGACAGCCAGGCCGGTCACCAGTGTGGAGATGGCCCGCGTGCCGAGCCACGCGATAGTCGTGCGGCGCACTTCTTCCATGATCTCGACGGCACGTTGTTCATGTCTTGCCGGTACAACAGCGATGATCGCCTGATAGACCGAGTTGGGTTCCATCAATAAGTACAGTGTAATCATGCTGATGATGGTCAGGTTTGCCAGCACATTGCCCACCATGCTGCCGATGCCCTGTAAGATGGGCAGTGTGGAGCCAAGAAGTGTTCCCAGTTCAATGGTTGATCCATCAGTCTCGACTCCGGCCCCGGCGATGGCCTCTTCCAGGTCGGTCGCGAAGATCGACTCGTAATCCTCAATGGTGAACTCCGGCAGCATTTGCTGCGCCACTGCGAATTCATTGCGCAGGGTCTCGTAGCTGCGTACAACGCCTTCGGCCACCTCGGGTATCTGGCGCAGGAGATCAGTGATCTGGTTGAAGAAGGGTGGCAGCACAATGGCAGCCAATACCACCGTGAACAACAGTGTTGCTATCAGGGTCAATGCGACTGAGAGTGTGCGCGGCAGACCTACACGCTGGAACATCCGGCTCAGGCTGTCAAGGCCGACTGCCAGCACCCAGCAGGCAAATGTGATCAGCAGAATCGATGCCAGTTCCCATACAGCGATGGCGAAGAACACCATCATCATCACGATGAGGCTCATGATGAAACCACGACGGACAAATTCAGTGTAGCTCATAATTCTATTGTACCTGAAATGGTGGGTTCTGGTTGAAGCATTCGCTTAAGAAGCAGTCCCGGCACCAGGGCCAGCAGGAACAGCACTGCCGCCAGCCAGTATGGCACTGTCGGTTGGATTGCATACAACCAGCCGGCCAGCGCTGTACTCAAGATGTTGGCGAAGCCGAACGCAGATTGGTACACGCCCATAACCGCGCCCCGGTACTGGTCTGATACTGTGTCAGTTGCCAGCGATTGCAGCGAGGGTTGGATCAAGCCGCCACCGATGGAAAAAAGCAAGGTTCCAACAGCCGCCAACCAGGGCGAGACCGTCAGCGCCAGCGTGAGCATGGCGAGACTGCGCAGCAAACTTCCGATGATGACGATGACCGACTCGCTAAAGCGTTTGAGCATCCGTTTGAGCAAATACACCTGTGTGCCAAGCTGCCCCACACCAACCAGCATCAACAGCAGGCCGATCCCCAGGCTGGTGACATCCTCGCTTTGCCCTGCAAACAGAACATCTTCGCCAAAAAGCGCAAATGTTGATGAAAGCAGCCCCAACCCGAAATTGGCGGCGAATGTGAGCAGCAGCACCAGGATCAGCGGCAGATTGCCCATGATTTGTGTGAATCCCAGTTCTGGGCCGGTTTGTGTGCGGTTCTGCTGTTGTTGTTCCGGTGTAATTGTCTCATCCAGTGTGAACCACGTCATCAGGACGGTCAGTGCGGCGGCAGCGGCGGCGATGTAGAACGGCATGCGTTCACCGAACATGGCTGCCGAAATTCCGCCGAGCGCTGGTCCCAGGATGAACCCGACACCAAAGGCGGCGGCGATATAGCCGAGTGCGGTCGTGCGTTCCTCACGCGGCGTGATGTCGGTTACGTAGGCGCGAGCGACGATGATATTGCCGCCGGTGATGCCGTCCAGGATGCGGGCAAAAAATAGAATAGGGACACTCTGAGCCGCACCCAACATGGCGAAGCCGATAATCGTGCCGATCTGGCTGATGATGAGAACCGGTAGACGACCGTAGCGATCAGAGAGCCGCCCGATATAAGGTCCGGCGACAAACTGGGCGGCGAAGAACGACGAAATCAGCAGCGTGATGACCTGCGGCTCCATTGCGAACTGGCGCTTGGCGTAAAGCGGTAAGATGGGCAGGACCAGCGATGCGCCAACCATCTGAACCAGCACGATCATGACAATCGTGAGGAGACGGCGGTCTGTGGATTTGAACATGAGAACTCCGATAGGGGCCGCCGGGTCTCAGCCAGACCCGGCGGACGACGGTGCTAGCGCTTCGGTTGCAGGATGATGATTGCCAGAGGCGGGATGGTGAGGCACAGGCTGTGGGGACGTCCATGCCATTTGACCGGCTCGGTGTGGCTGCCGCCGCCATTGCCTACGTTGCTACCGCCATACAGTTTGGAATCGCTGTTGAGAATTTCGGCGTAATAGCCTTCTTCCGGCACGCCGATTCGGTAATCGTAGCGCGGCACCGGTGTGAAGTTGAAGACCACGACCACGAAATCGGACGGATCGTCGGCGAAGCGGATATATGAGAAGATGCTGTTGTCGCTGTCGTTCGGCTCGATCCACTCAAACCCGGCAGGGTCGAAGTCAAGCTGGTAGAGCGCGGGCTGCGACTGGTAGAAACGGAATAGATCACGCGACCAGTCCAACATCCGCTCGTGAGTGGGGAAGTCCAGCAGATTCCAATCCAGGCTGCGTTCCTCGCTCCATTCCGCCCATTGACCAAACTCCTGGCCCATGAACAGCAGTTTCTTGCCCGGATGTGTGATCTGATAACCGAGCAGCAGTCGCAGTGTGGCGAACTTCTGCCACCAGTCGCCGGGGATTTTGCCGATAAGCGAGTTCTTGAGATGGACGACTTCATCGTGTGAGAGCGACAGAACGAAATTCTCGGTAAAAGCGTACATCATCGAGAAAGTGAGCGAGTTGTGATGGTAACGGCGGTGGATCGGGTCTTTTGCGATGTAGTCCAGTGTGTCGTGCATCCAGCCCATGTTCCACTTGAGGGTGAAGCCCAGGCCGCCCACATAGATCGGGCGCGAGACCATCGGCCACGCTGTCGATTCCTCGGCGATGGTCACGGTTCCTGGATACTCCCGGTGGACCACCTCATTGAACTCGCGCAGGAAAGAGACTGCATCCAGATTTTCGTTACCGCCGTATTCGTTCGCCAACCATTCACCATCATTGCGGCCAAAATCGAGATAGAGCATGGACGATACCGCGTCCACACGCAGACCGTCGATGTGATATTTATCCAGCCAGAAGAGTGCGTTGGAAAGTAGGAAATTGCGTATTTCGTAGCGGCCATAGTTGAAGATGTAGGTTCCCCAGTCCGGGTGTTCGCCCTTGCGCGAGTCGGCGTGTTCGTAGAGATGGGTGCCGTCGAAGTAGCTGAGGCCGTGCCCATCTTTGGGGAAGTGCGCCGGTACCCAGTCCAGGATGACGCCGATGCCGTTCTGGTGGCAGGTATCCACAAAGTACATGAAGTCCTGTGGGGTGCCGTAGCGGCTGGTGACGGCAAAATAGCCGGTAATCTGGTAGCCCCAGGAGCCGTCAAAGGGGTGTTCGGCCACTGGCATAAGTTCAATATGGGTATAGCCCATCTTCTTGCAGTAGGCGACCAGCACATCAGCCATCTCGCGGTAGGTGAGCCATTCATTGCCGTTTTTGCGCCGCCACGATCCCATATGGGCTTCGTAGGTCATCATCGGCTGCTTGAGTGGATCGGATTTACGCCGCTCCTGCATCCACTCGTCATCGCTCCATTGATAGCTGTCGATGTCGATGACCAGTGAGGCGGTCTTGGGTCGTAGCTCCGCGCCAAAGCCATAGGGGTCGCTTTTCTGTGCGCGGTAGCCCATGTTACGGCAGCGCAGGTCGAACTTGTAAGTATCCCATTCATTGGCCGCCGGGATGAACAGATTCCAGATTCCATTGCCGATGTGGCGCATGGGGTGCATGCGGTCGTCCCACCGATTGAACGCTCCCACTACGCTGACGCGGTAGGCATTCGGTGCCCAAACGGCGAAACTCACGCCTGTTACCCCGTCGATTTCCATCAAGTGTGCGCCGAGTTTCTGATAGCTGTAGAGATGGCGACCTTCACCGAGCAGATGCAGATCATAATCGCTCAGAGTCGGACCGAAGGCATAAGGATCGGCGACCATCTCGTTTTGACCTTCATAGGTCTCGATGTCAAGTTGATATGCGAAGTGGGGCAGTGATC
>CAYQJO010000063.1:0-17741 GCA_964417785.1 uncultured Anaerolineaceae bacterium
GCGAGGATTACCCGGAGACGCTGGATTATGTCAAGTTCGCTGGTGTGGCATGGCATGAGGATGGGTTCTTTTACAATCGTTATCCTGAGCCGGGACCGGGCAACGAGCAGGGGAATTTGCATAACCAGGTCTATTATCACCGGCTCAATACAGCGCAAGCCGAAGACACTCTCGTGTATGCCCGCCCGGATGCGCCAGAACTGGCTTTTAACCCGTTCATGACAGACGATGGTGCTTATCTCATACTGTATGTCTGGCATGGGGCCATCAACCGCAACCGCATTTACTATCGACCGGCAGACAGCGACGGCGAATTTATCCGGCTGCTGGACGACGCCGACGCCGAATATGGGTTTGCTGGCAACGCCGGTGCGACCTTCTTCTTCTATACCGATCTGGACGCCCCTAAAGGCCGGATCATCACCATCGACGATTCCATGCGCGAGATCGTCCCGGAAGGCGATGGGGTGATCGAACAGGCCACCATCATCAACGGGCAGTTGGTGCTGAATGTCCTGGAAAACGCCAACCACAAACTGAAAATCTATGACCTGGACGGGGCCTATGTACAGGATGTGCCGCTGCCAGGACCGGGTACGGTGGCGGCACTTTCCGGGAAGCAGGACCACACGCAGATGTTTTTCTCGTTCCAGTCGTATCTCTACCCACCGACCATCTTTCAGTACGACTTCGAGACCGGCGAGGTCACGGTTTGGGGCAAGGCCGGGGTCGTGTTTGATGCCGATGCCTATGTGACCGAGCAGGTCTGGTATCCATCAAAGGACGGCACGCAGGTTTCCATGTTCATCACCCACAAAAAGGGATTAGCGCTTACCGGCGACCACCCGACCATCCTCTACGGGTATGGTGGGTTTTCCATCAGCCTGACGCCAGGATTCGCGCCCCACATCCTGAACTGGTTGGAGATGGGCGGAATTTACGCGGTGGCGAATCTGCGCGGCGGTTCGGAGTACGGCGAGGCGTGGCATCAGGCCGGCATGCTGGCGAACAAGCAAAATGTCTTCGATGACTTCATCGCTGCCGCCGAGTGGTTGATCGACAACCAGTACACAAAGACCGAACGGCTGGTGATCATGGGTGGCAGTAACGGCGGACTGCTGGTATCGGCCTGTATGGTGCAGCGGCCCGATCTGTTTGGTGCGGTAATCTGTCAGGTACCCGTGACCGATATGCTGCGCTACCACAGGTTCACCGCCGGACGGTACTGGACACCTGAATATGGCAACGCCGAAGAAGACCCGGAACATTTCAATTTCCTGATCGCTTACTCGCCGCTGCACAATGTCCAACCGGGCGCAACCTACCCACCGATTCTGATCCTGACCGCCGATCATGATGACCGGGTGGTACCGATGCACGCGGAGAAATTCGCCGCCACCATCCAGGCGGCAGATAGCGGCGCGAATCCGCTGTTACTGCGCTTTGATCTGCGCTCCGGTCACGGAATGGGCAAGCCGACGTCGAAAATCATCGACCAGTGGGCCGATATTCAGGCGTTCCTGGTACGCAATCTGGGTATGGATTAATCCACCGCCCACAAACGCACCATGTTGTCCCCGCCGCCGGTCGCCAGCAGAGTGCCAGGCGGGTTGAATGCCAGGCTCATCACCGGTTTTTCGTGTGCTTCCAGCGTAATCAATGCGTTGGAAGTGTCACCCGCGCCGTCGTGCAGCACCTGCTGGACATGCCACAGGCGCACGGCGTTATCGCGCCCGCCAGTCGCCATCACCTCGCCATAGGTGTTGAAGGCAATGCAATCTGCGCCATTGTTGTGGGCCTGAATGGTGGCGTAGGGGTCGCCCGAATGCGCGTCCCATAAACGGACGGTCATGTCTTTGCTGGCGGAGGCGATCATGGTGCCGGGGGGATTGGCCGCGACCTCACGGATCCAATCGCTGTGCTGACCCAGGACAGTCCCACCGGTTTCAGCGCGGGTATCCCACACACGCAGCACATTGTCGCGGCCAGCCGAAACAAGTACGTTGCCGCGCAGCGCAAACGTTACGCTCTCGACCTCGCTGTCGTGGCCTTCCAGGACGGCCTTGCGGCTGAAGTCGCCGGTATCCCACAACCACACCAGACCATCAGCGCTTCCGGTCGCCAGCATTTGCCCATCCGGACTGAAGGCCACCGCATTGACCGAGTCCGAGTGGGCTTGCAATGTGGTCACCGGTTTGACTTCGACATGCTGGTCGGTCAAATCCCAGATTTTGACGGTGGTATCGGCACTGATGGACGCCAGCAGCCGATTATCGGGACTGAAGGCCAGTCCTTTCACATGGCCGGTGTGACCACCCAGACTGTGTGACGGTTTGCCGCCGAAGGTCCCGGCGTAGAGCTGCACACCTTCGGCCCCGGCGACAGCCAGCGTGGTGCCATCAGGCGACCACGCCACCTGCGTGATCCAGCCACACTGCACATGCGTCAGTTCGGTCAGTCTGGCCGCGTTATCGGTCGAAATACGTTCGCGCATCGCGATCCCTCCTAAAGCACAATCAATATCAAGACGAGCAGGAACACCACCATTACGGCAGCGATAAACATCAACAGACGCCCGCCCAGACTCTCACGGTAGGGGCGGCGATGCAACAGGTGTAAGCCGAGATACAGGCGATCATCATCGAATACCAGCCATTGATCGCCAGCGCGAAAGGCCAGCGGATCATCAGTGGCATCAAGTGGTGTGGTTTGTGCCGGGTCCATCTGACCTGCCAGCACTAGGCGTCCACGCCGCACCCGGATGCGGACTCCGCCGCCGTAGCGATGCCAGATGGGCAGATTGAGGAGCAGGCCAGGTGGCGGTGCATAGTAGCCGGTCAAGTTTCGGTTGATGGTTGCAGCACGCCGGTTGATTTCACCAGGTTGTACGAACATTTGCTGCATCAGGTCACGGGCCAGAGTCGTTGGCTTACCGTCATTCAGGACGACGACAGCGGTCAGGTCATCCGGTGCCAGCCACAAAGAGCCGGCCCGGCTATCGTATCGCGCCACCCGGTGGCCGTTTATTTCCGTAAGGAAGAAGCCGAGTCCCATGCCCGGCAGCCGGGGATCAAGGCGGTAATGGTCGTCAATCAGCGTCCGGTCGAGACGGCTTTCCAGGATGGCGGCAGCAAATGTCACCATGTCGTCCAGCGTGGTCGCCGGTGGATCGAGCCGGGTGCCGTCCATGCCCAACGGACCCAGCACACGCTCATGAACAAACGCCGCCAGTGATTGTCCACTGGTGCGAGCGATCAGGCGTTCCAGCAGCCGGTGATTGAGGTCGGAAAAGCACCACCGGGTTCCTGGCACAGCCTGGACAGTGATATGACGCTCTGGTAAGGCTCGATCTGCTCGCACCAGGGCCATCAGCGAAGGGGCCACACCGATACCGCTGGTGTGGGTCAGCAGGTGACGTGGAGTCACAGCGGGGTCGGTACCGATGTGGTCGCCTACCGGTGTATCCAGATCGAGACGGAGGCACAGCACAGCGGCAGCCAAAATCGGCGGCACGACCGGTTGGAAGCCGGTGGAGTCCTCGCGTTCGCTCACCAGCTTCAGCGTGCCATTCTCGATCAGGGCCATGCCTGCCGGGTTGGTTTTTTCGATCAGGTCGCTCACAATAGAGTCCATGATCGCCCATTCTATCCGAGGACCGACATGCCGACCATTATCAACCCGCTGCTGCTGGACCTGCCCGAACAGATCGAAACAGATCGCCTGTTGATCCGCGCACCACGTCCCGGCGATGGCCCGGTGGTCAACGCCGCCATCCGCGAGTCGCAGGAGGAACTGCGCCGGTGGATGATCTGGGCGCAGGAGATACCGCATGTGCAGGAGACAGAAGAACATCTCCGGCAGGCCGCGGCCCGCTTCGCCCTGCGCGAGGACATGATGGTGCTGCTGTTTCACCGGGGAACCGGGGTGTTTATCGGTGCCAGTGGCATGCACAACATCGATTGGACAGTGCCATCATTGGAAATTGGATACTGGCTGCACACAGCCCACACCGGTCAGGGCTACATGACCGAAGCCGTTCTGGCCCTGACCGATTATGCGATGGAACATTTCAGTGCCGAGCGCATCGAAATCCGCTGCGATGCGCTCAACCGCGCCAGTGCCGCCGTCGCTGAGCGGGCCGGATTCCGCCAGGAGGGCTACTTCCGCAACCATATGCGCAGTCCTGACGGCACCCTGCGCGATACATTGGTCTACGCATGGGTACGCTGACTACACCGCCATCGGTTTTTCGCGAAAGGCGATGTATTCATCCAGCCATTCTTTGTCGTATTTCTGGATGAACCATTCGGCTTTTTCGACCAGATCGCGGTTGCCGATGAACAGGGGGGTGCGCTGGTGCAGTTCATGCGGCTGAATATCCAGAATGTCACCATAGCCATCAGACGCATATCCACCGGCCTGCTGAGCGATGAAAGCCAACGCCTGAGCTTCGACCATCAAGCGCAGCTTTCCAGCGGTGTAAGCGTTATCACCTGGATAGGCATACACGCCGCCGCGCAGCAGATTGCGGTGGAAATCCGCCACCAGCGAACCAATATAGCGATTGGACAACGGTTTATTGCCGTCACTCTCGACGCCTTGCAGCCATTTGACGTAATGGCGGACACCGGTGGTCCAGTCTTTTTCGTTGCCATGATTGATGCTGTAGTACATCGATTGCGGGGGTATCCGGATGTTATCGTGGCTTAGCAAGAATTCGCCAACGCTGTTATCCAGGGTAAAACCGTATACGCCCTGGCCGGTACTGTAGACCAGCATGGTACTCGATCCGTAGATAACGTAACCAGCGGCGGCTAACTGATGACCTGGCTGCAGTACATCTTCCAGCGTGCCAGTATCGCCCTCAGAGACCTTACGATACAATGAAAAAATCGTACCGATGGAGACGTTGACGTCGATATTGGACGAACCATCCAGCGGATCGAAGAGCAGGACGTAGCGACCTTTATCAAAATGGGTGGGAATGTCGATGATGTCGTCATGTTCCTCGGAAACCATCGCACACAGGCGGCCCGTGTGATCGTTCATCTTGTAGATCATTTCGTCGGCGAAGACGTCGAGTTTCTGCTGGCGCTCGCCGTAGACATTATGACCGGCACTGGCCCCCAGAATATCGGTCAGGCCGGCGCGACTGGTCTCACGAGAGATGATCTTGGCGGCCAGGGCGATGTCATAGAGCAGGCTGGAAAAGATACCGGTCGCGCCGGGGTGGTTCCGCTGCCTTTCGTAGATGTGGCGTTCAATGGTGACGATTTTTGCCATCGAAATGTCCTTTAAGAAAATTTTCACCTTAACGCCCATTTTAACATCGAATACCGGGGGCGCTGTTTAAGATTCACAAAGTGATTGTGAAGATCAACCTGACGATTGGTAAATCCAGAAAGCCTTGTTCTGTTGTGAAGGAGATTTAACATGCTCGCGTTTGCTGATCCTATCACCATCGACCGGATTGATGTCCTGACCCGTGAGGGGCGCTATTTTGTGCGTACCCGCTCCAGAGACGGTGCAGAAGGAATCGCCATCACCAATTTCCGCGCTCCGGTGCTGCTGCCGCTGCTGCAAAAGGCGGTGATTCCGTTCTTCCTGGGCAAAGACGCCCGCAACCTTGAGTCACTGGTGGATGAGGTCTTCGTTCACGCCAGCAACTATAAGTATGCCGGGATTGCCTTCTGGAATCCGGTCGCCTATGTCGAACACAGTCTGCTGGATATGCTGGGTAAGATGGCCGGTATATCGGTGGGGAATCTGCTGGGTGAGGTCTACCGCACCGAGATTCCGGTATATATGTCCAGCACTCGCCGCGACACCACCCCGGAGGAAGAAATCGCCTGGGTCGGTGAACGGGTGGCAGCGACCGGTGCGAAGGCGGTCAAGATGAAAGTCGGTGGGCGTATGAGCAACAACACCGACGCCATGCCCGGTCGCAGCGAACAACTGACGGCACTGGCTCGCCGGACCTTCGGCGACGATATGGTGATCTACATGGATGCCAACGGCAGCTACGACGCCGAAGCCGCCATCAAAGTCGGCCATATGCTGGCGTCGTATGATGTTGCCTTCTTCGAGGAGCCGTGTCCGTTCGAGTGGTACGAAGCGACCCAGGCTGTCGCCGATGCGCTCGATTTGCCGGTGGCTGGTGGTGAGCAGGACACCAGCGCTTACCACTTCCAGCGTATGATCCGCGACCGGATTGTCGATATTGTCCAGCCGGACCTGTTTTACAACGGTGGCTTCATCCGCACACTGCGCGTGGCGGCGTGGGCGCATGAGGCCGGTATGGACAGCACGCCCCATGGCCCGGCAGCGGACCCGGTGGTAATACCGACGCTGCATTATGCATCAATGGTGCGCAACTGCGGCCCGTTCCAGGAGTTTGGCGCGAGGATCGTAGAGCAGCCCGACTGGTACCGGCCCCGGATTGAGGTCCATGATGGCGTCATCGTGGTCCCGGACGGTCCCGGACTGGGCATGACCTACGATCCCGATTTTATCGCCGGTGCCACACTGATTAAGGACGTATAACGGCTTATCCGCCAGGTGGGTTTACATCTCTACGTGACGTGATGGATACTCAACAAATACGCGGCAGCAGTTCCCCGGCGGGTAGATCGACCACGCGCTGTGCACCGATGCGGGTGCGGGCTGTGACTATACCCGGATGTTCAGCGACAATCTCACCGATAATGGCGGCGCTGGCTCCTTGCGGCGAACGGCGCATGGTTTCCAGAATGGCGTCGGCGTGTTCACGCGGGACTATTGCCACCAGTTTGCCTTCATTGGCGACGTAGAAAGGATCGAGTCCGAGCATCTCGCAGGCACTCTGCACCGCTGGCGTGACCGGGACAGCGGTCTCGTCAAAAACCATGCCAACACCGGACGCCTGCGCCAGTTCATTCAGAACCGCTGCCAGACCGCCGCGAGTGGCATCGCGCAGGCAGTGAATATCCGGCGTGACGGCGAGCATGGCCTGTACCATCTCCACCAGGGGAGCCGTATCGCTCTGGATCGGCGAGTCGAAGGCCAGACCTTCGCGCACGGACATAATCGCCATGCCGTGATCGCCGACTGTGCCGCTGACCAGAATAACATCCCCTGGACGGGCGCGGTCGGCAGCAATGGTTATCCCTGGCGGTACGAGACCAATCCCGGTGGTGTTGATGTAAAGTCCGTCGCCGTGTCCTTTGTTGACGACTTTGGTATCGGCGGCGATGATGCGCACATTGGCGGTCACTGCCGCTCTGCCGAAATCGGTAATGATGCGTCCCAGATCACCCATCGGCAGCCCTTCTTCCAGGATAAAGCCAGCCGTCAAATACAGCGGTGTTGCACCGCTCATGGCGATGTCGTTGACTGTGCCGTTGATCGCCAGTTCACCGATGCTGCCGCCGGGGAAGAACAGGGGGTTAATCACGAAGCTGTCGGTACTTATGGCAAGACGTCCGTTCATATCGAACAAGGTTGAGTCGCCATACTGGTTCAGCAGATCGTTTTCCAGGATGGGCGCGAAAAGATGGGCGATCAGGTCGTTGGTCAGCTTGCCGCCGCTGCCATGCCCCAGAACCACCGTCGGATAGTGTCGCAGTGGTGCCGGACACACCCATCCACCAAGACTCAAGTCCTGTAGTTCCGTGCCATTATCGGTCATCAGACGATCTCCCCGGCTGCCTGGAAGCGTCCGTAGCGATGATATGCCGCACATGCCCCCTCGGATGAGACCATCGTTGCGCCCAACGGTGTCTGCGGCGTGCATTGCCTGCCAAAAGCCGGGCAGTCGATGGGCTTCTTGATGCCCTTGAGAATCTCGCCGCTGATGCACAGGGGCGATTCGTCTGTTTGGATCGTCGCCACTTCCGGGAAGCGAGCTTCCGCATTATGGGTGGCGTATGGCTCGCGCAAGCGGTAGCCGCTCATCGGGATCGTGCCGATTCCGCGCCATTTGCGATCCGTCATCTCGAAGACTTCGGTGACCAGCTTCTGCCCCGGCACATTGCCTTCACGGGTGACAGCCCGTTCATAGGCATTCTCGACCTCGGCGCGGCCTTCTTCTAGCTGGCGCACGGTCATCAGAATCCCGCGTGCCAGATCGACCGGCTCAAAGCCGGTGACGACCACCGGTACCGGGTATTTCTGAACCAGTTCTTCGTATTCCCAGTAGCCCATCACCGCATTGACGTGTCCCGGCGCGAGGAAACCATCGACGATCACATCGTCTGCTTCCAGCAGTGCGGCGAGAACCGGCGGTACTGTCACATGCGATACCAGAATCGAGTAATTGTTCACACCCAATCGCTTCGCCTGGAAGACCGACATGGCGTTTGCCGGGGCCGTCGTCTCAAAGCCGACAGCGAAGAAGACCACCTCTTTATCCGGGTTTTCCTGCGCGATTTTCACGGCATCCAATGGCGAGTAAACGATGCGTACATCGCCGCCGCTGGCCTTCACGCTGAACAGATCGCACTCCGAACCGGGTACGCGCAGCATATCCCCATATGATGTGAAAATCACATTCGGCATGGATGCGATGCGCACCGCCTTATCCACCAGTTCCAATGGAGTCACACAGACCGGACAGCCAGGACCATGAATCAACATGACTTCTGGCGGGAGCAGCGTATCCAACCCGCTCTTAAGAATGCTGTGCGTCTGCCCACCGCAGACTTCCATCAGCGCCCAGGGGCGTGTGACAGTCTTCGCGATCTGATCCAGCAGATGGCGTGTCATCTCACCATCACGGTATTCATCCAAATATTTCACAACGACTCACCTCTGATCTTTCCAGTTATTATACCCGATCACCGCCTGTCCCAGTGCCAATCCGCCATCATTGGGTGGCAGCCGGCGATGGGTGTAGACTTGCAGGTTGGCTGCTTCCAACAGGGGTACGGTCCTTGCCAGCAGCGTTGTATTCTGGAAAACGCCACCCGTCAGTACCACATCACGCAGCCCTGTTTCGCCTGCGATGCGCTGGCAGGTTGCGGCGATCCGCTGCGCGATGCTGCTGTGAAAACGTGCGGCGATCACCCCGGCAGCTACCCCATTACGCAGATCATCAATGACCGCGCTGAGCAGTGCCGTCGGGTCGATGCCGTGCGCCGTCTCCGGCAGGGGGTAGCTGCCATTCTCTTGTGGATCAACGATGGCTTCCAGTTCGATAGCCGCCTGCCCTTCGTAAGTCGCCACCTGACAGACACCCAACAGCGACGAGACAGCATCGAAGAGCCGCCCCACGCTTGAGGTCAGCGGTGTGTTGATTCCGCGCTCGATCTGCTGGCACAGGATGCGTTGTTCGGTCTCTGCCAGCAGCGCAAACGGTGGGAGACCGCTGGCGTATAAATAGGCTGCCGCAATACGTGCCGGTTTGCGCGTGGATGCGTCACCGCCGGGGAGCGGCATCGGTTTGAAGTGTGCCGCACGTTCAAACTGGTGATAATCGGCCACCAGGAACTCCCCGCCCCAGATCGTCCCATCGGGCGCGTAACCCGTCCCATCGAAACACACACCGATGACCGGGCGCTCTCCGTTAAGACCGTTCTCGACCATGCAGGACACGATATGGGCATGATGGTGCTGCACCGCGATACGCGGGATACCGTCGGCTTCTGCACGGGAGACGGCATAACGTGACGCCATGTAATCCGGATGCATGTCGTGGACGATCAGCACCGGTGTCGCCCGGAACAGTCGCTCAAAGTGCGCGATTCCCTGCTCGAACGATTGGAGCGTGGCATAGTTGCCCATCTCGCCAATGTGATGACTCATGAGTCCGTACTGATCGCGGGTGAGGCAAAAGGTATTTTTCATCTCTCCGCCTACCGCCAGCACGGACGGCATGGCCTGGGACAATCGAACCGGGAAGGGGACATACCCGCGTGAGCGACGCAGCGGAAGTTCCGCGCCACGCCAGACCCGCATCACCGAGTCATCCGTGCGAATGTGAATATCACGGTTGTGCATCAGGAAGGCATCCGCAATCGACGCAAGCTGTTCCAGCGCGGTCTGGTTATGTGTCACAATCGGTTCGGATGAGCGATTGCCGCTGGTCATCACCAGCGGCGGCATATTGGCATCGAAGAGCAGCACATGCAGCGGTGTATAGGGCAGCATCACGCCGAGAGTCCGCTGGCGGGGCGCGACCTCTGCCGCGATTCCGGGCGACGGTTGCGGGTTATGACGGTTCAGCAGCACAACCGGCGCGGCAGGTGAAGTGAGCAGCTTTTCCTCTGCGGCCTCCACTTCACAGTAAGCGCGTACCTGGTTCATGTGTGCCATCATCAGGGCAAACGGTTTATCCGGACGCGCCTTGCGGCGGCGCAGTTCCGCGACGGCGGCGGCATTGGTGGCATCACACACCAGATGAAAGCCACCGAGACCCTTGATCGCCAGGATCGCCCCCTGTCGCAGCAAAGCGCTCACCTGCCGGATGGCACCATCACCCCATGTACGCTCTCCATTAGCCTCCAACCATACTTGCGGGCCACATTCCGGGCAGGCGACGGGTTGTGCATGAAAACGCCGGTCGCCGGGATCGTCATATTCGGCGGCACAGGCATCACACATGGCAAAATCTACCATCGTCGTCAACGGGCGATCATACGGAATATCCTGGATGATCGTGAAACGCGGGCCGCAGTTGGTGCAGTTGATAAACGGATAGCGATAGCGCCGGTCTGACGGGTCATGTAGTTCGCGCAGACAGTCCGCACAGATGGCGATGTCCGGTGAAATGGGCTGGGCTGCACCGAGAATCGCTTCACTATGGCGGATCTCGAATGTAGCAAAACCATCCGGTGGACATTCGCGCATGGTCAGACTGTCGATATGGGCCAGCGGCGGTGCCTCTGCCTGGAGCGCGGTCATGAACGACTCAAGCGCTCCGGTACTGCCATCCACGCGAATATCGACGCCCTCAGATGTGTTGCGCACCCAACCCTTGAGTCCATAGCGCAGGGCGAGGCCGTAGACAAAGGGGCGGAAGCCCACACCCTGCACGATTCCGGTGATATGGATGACCCGCCCCGTCATCGACTTTATGCCTGCTGGTAGGCCATCACCTGGCTGTACAGCCACTCGGCCCAGTCATCCAGTCCTTCGCCCGTGACACAGGAAATCGGGAAGGAGTTCACGCCAGGATTGAGCATCTCCACACCCTTGACGAAGTAATCCATATCGAACTTGAAATAGGGCAGTACATCGATCTTGTTGATAATAACGGCATCAACACCCCGATACATGGGCGGGTATTTATAGGGTTTGTCGTCACCTTCCGGCACACTGGCGATCAACACACTGAGATGTGTTCCCAGTTTAAAGCTGGACGGGCAGATCAGGTTGCCGACATTCTCAACAATCATCAGATCGATCTCGTCCAGGCGCAGGGCTTGCAGCCCACCTGAAAGCATTACGGCATCCAGGTGGCAGGTTCCGCCTGTGTTGATCTGTACCGCCTGCATTCCGGCTTCAGCCGCAAGATCGGCATCAATGGTCGTGGCAATATCGCCATCGACCATGCCCAGCCGCAGTCGATCCTTCAGTCGCTCCTGTGTGGCAACAATGATGCTCGTCTTGCCGGAACCTGGCGACGACATGACGTTCAGGCCGAAAACATGTTGTGCATCCAGGGTGCTGCGATTTGTGGCCGCAAGCTGGTCATTCGCGGACAGAATCTCTTCTACAACAGGTACTTTGATAACATCCATTATCTATCGGTCCTCGTCTCGTAATTCATATGCGGTCGCAGTTTGCCGCCCATTGTCGTTGAGATCAACGCCGAGTTCTTCCTCCAATTCGCCAATTTCGCGCAGCAGTTCCAGGGTCCGGTGGGCTTCTTCTTCGTCCACTTTGCTGATGGCAAAGCCGACATGAATCATTGTGTATTCGCCCACCTGGGGGTTATCCAGGTATGCAAGGCAGGCCTCCTTTGTGATGCCGCCAAAATCGACCTTGCCCATTTGCAAGCCAGCCTGTTCATATATCTCTATAATTCTGCCCGGTATTGCTAAACACATTGTTTTAACTCCAATAGCTTTTCATTTCTCATCTGCCCGAACACTACCGGAATTATATGGCGGGTTCTGGCGGAGACTCACATTCAATGGCAATAGATTCAAGACGAAATTCCTCTCCCGATGTGACCTGGACATGGGTGCTGCCACAGTGGGGACAGGCGAGGGTTCCCAACTCCGGGACATAGGTCTGGGTGCAATCGAGGCAGCGCATTTGCATTGGCACCCGTTCAAAGTGAAGGGTTGCGCCTTCGGCGATGGTGTCTCTGCTGATGATGTCCCAATAATACTGCACCGAGTCATCCACAATGGACGACAACTGCCCGATCAACAAATACAGGTCGGTGATGGAGGTGGCATTCTCTTGTTTGGCATAGCGGAGAGCGATATTCAGTACGCCCTCTGTCACGGATAATTCATGCATGACTCGCTTCCTCACGTAGAGTCCCTGGGTATCTTGCACCTCTAGCTTAATCCAACTCGTACATTCTATCCACTGGAAGACGTTCCGTGAACTGAAGACAAATGTCACATAAGATGTTGGGAAACGCACACGCTGCACTTCTGGCGTAATTTATGTACTCTGAAAAGCTTAATGTTTTTTTGCTCTTTTTTTCACAAGATAGTCGTATAATGAAATTACACGGTGAAATATGAAGAAGGCGAAACAATGCCGAAAACAACTTTGAATCGGCTTCGGCACTCCATGCGGCGATTGTATGCTCGCCGGCGGGTTGAACCCACAACTCGCAGCAGTACCATGCACTATACCTTCACCTGTGACGGTGAGATGATCCGCGTGGACGAGCGCGGTCAGATCATAGGATAGAGTACAAGGAGCGCCTGTCGAGCGCTCCCATAACCCCCTGCTATTTCAACACATCTGGATTGACCACATTGCGATAGGTGCCTTGCGTCAGCGCGTCAATAATCTGCTGCGCGGCGTCCACTCCCACCTGCACCTGAGCGTCGGTCGTGCTGGCCGCCAGATGAGGTGTATGGACGACGTTGCGCAGTCCCAGCAGCGGATTATCCGGCAGCGGTGGTTCTTCGTGATACACATCAACCGCTGCACCCGCCACATGCCCGCTTTGAACAGCCGCCGCCAGTGCTGCGTCATCAATCAGCGCGCCCCGTGCCGCATTGATGATTCGCACGCCGGGCTTCATCTTTGCCAGACTGTCGGCGTTAATCATGGCACGGGTTTCATCGGTGATGACAGTGTGCAGGCTGATAAAGTCTGACTGCGCATAGAGCGTATCCAGATCGACCAGCGTGGCGGTGTTGTCCGATTCCACATAGGGATCATACGCCAGTATGGACATGTCAAAGGCCAGCGCCCGCTGCGCAACCGCTCGCCCGATGCGACCATAGCCGATCAGGCCCAGAGTCTTCCCACGCAGTTCCACGCCCATGAACGCTTTGCGATCCCAGCGGCCTTCCTGCATCGATTCGTAGCCATAAGGGATATGGCGGGCCAGGGCCAGCATTATCCCCAGAGTGTATTCAGCAGTTGAGATGGTATTGCCGTCCGGCGTATTCATGACCACCACACCGCGTTCGGTCGCCGCCCCCAGATCGACATTATCCACACCGACCCCGGCGCGAGCGATAGCCTTGAGGTTGGGCGCAACCGCCAGCATCTCGGCATCGACGGTCGTAGCACTGCGGATAATCATCGCAGCGGCCTGGGGGATCAGCGCCATGACGTCATCGCGAGAGAGCTTGCCAGCGGTGACATCGAAGCCATCGACCGCTTCCAGCAAAGCGACGGCTTTGGGATCAACGTTATCGAGTGCAAGGATTTTCAACAGTATCTCCTCCTTAACCCATGAATTCGTCCAGGCCGGCCAGGATGTCCTTCAATTCAACCACCGGCATATCGCCCATATGGGCAATACGGAAAGTCTGCCCTTTGATCTTGCCGTAGCCCCGGTCCATTGTGTACCCGCGCTCCTGCATATGGGCGGCCATCGCATCCACATCCATCTGCTTCTGGCGATTGTCTACTGCCGTCACTGTTGGAGAACGGAAACCCTCTGGTGCGAACAGATCAAACCCATGCCGTTCTGCCCATTCGTGCGTCAGATTGCGCATTTCCAGATGGCGCTGCCAGCGGGCGTCCAATCCCTCGGCCAGCACATCATCAAGCTGGACATCGGCGGCAAACATCAGCGAGATGGGCGGGGTGGAGGGGGTATTGTTCTTCTGAAGTCGGGCGTCGAGTTCGATGAAGTCGAAGTAGTAACCCCGATGCGCGATCCCGGCAGCTCTTTCCAGCACGCGGTCACTGACGGCGGCAAATGCCAGCCCTGGCGGCAGCGCGAACGCTTTTTGCGACGATGTAAGCGCCACATCCACGCCCCATTCGTCTGTGCGAAACTCCGCACCCAGAATACCGCTGACCGTATCTACCAGATAAAAGGTGTCGTCATACTGGCGTACCACCTCGCCAATCGCTTTGATCGGGTTTAAAACACCCGTGCTGGTCTCGTTATGGACTACACACACCGCATCATAGTGTTCCTTTTTGAGCGCATCGGCCACCATCTCCGGGGTGTGGCCCTGGCCCCAATCGACGGCGATCACATCCGCGTCTTTGCCATTGGTTGTGCTGACTTTGGCCCACCGTTCACTGAAGGCACCACCCGTCAAATGCAGCACTTTATGACCATCACGAACGCAGTTGCGCGACGCGCCTTCCCAGAAGCCCGTACCGGATGCACCAACCAATAACACACGATTATCGGTCAGAAACGCCTGCTTGAGCTTGGGTTGCAACCGGGCGAACAAATCAGCGAACGCGCCAGACCGGTGACCGACCATCCACTCGGTTTGTGCCTGCAATATCTCCGGGCGCACCTCAACTGGCCCCGGAATAACCAACCGCAAATGTTTGTTTTCAGGCATGGGGACTCTCCTAAATTCAGGTGACGACGCATTGTACAGGACCCGTGAATTAAATCACAGTTCTGGTTTGAAGTTTGGCGCATTCACCCATAAGATATTGTGCATTCTATGAGAAGCGGAGGAGCGATATGGGCAGATATAAATGGCTGCTGGCAGCATGGATCGGCCTGATAGCGGCCCTACCCCTGTGGCAGCCCGGTTTTCTCAACACCCGTATCGTGGGCGAGTCGCCGTACTTGCTGATGCGCACCCACCAGCTTACCGCCGGACTGAGCGACGGTGTGTTCCCGGTACGCTGGATGTCCGACGGCGCGTATGGCCTGGGCTATCCCTTCTTCAACTTCTATGCTGCGCTGCCGTTTTATCTGGTGGCGGTATTGAAACTGCTCGGATTTGCCACGACTGTCAGCCTGCAAATCGTCCAGACCGCCGGGTTCATCCTGGGCGCGGTCGGCGTCTACGCCTGGACCCACCATCATCTCAAGAACGCCGCAGCAGCTCTGCTGGCGGCGGCGGTATTCACCTTTGCCCCCATGCACATGATAAATGTATACATTCGCGGCGACTCCCTGTCGGAGTTCTGGGCAATGGGTTTGTATCCCTGGGTGCTGTGGGCGGTCGATGGTGTGATCCAGCATCCCAATCGCCAACGCACCGCCGGATTGGGTATCGCCTTTGCCGCGCTCATTCTATCGCACAATGTCTCAGCGCTGATCTTCGCGCCGCTGGCGGGCGTGTATGCCCTGTGGATGAACCTCACCCCAACCCCCCTCCATATCTTTGAGAGGAGGCCGGGGGGTGAGGTATCTGTCTGGCCGTCTGCGCTCTCACGAATCATGATGATCGGCGTCGGCTTTGCCCTGGGGTTGGCGCTGTCGGTCTGGTTCTGGCTCCCGGCACTGGTGGAACGCGATACAGTACAGACCGGGGTCATGCTTGGCGGATTCTTCGACTGGCGCGAAAACTTCCTAGACGGTCGCCTCATCCAACCAGGCGGAATCGAGAACTTCCCGCCGGGGTTGGGCTGGCTCCAGGCCGGATTGGCCGCCGCCGGGACTGCCGGTCTGATCGTCACACGCAAGCGGCATTGGGGATTGTGGGCGTTGACGGTCTTTCTGTTCACTCTGTTCATGACCCAACCGGCCAGCACGCTGATCTACGAGACGGTGCCTCTGGTAGATTTCGTGCAGTTTACCTGGCGCTGGCTGTCGGTGGCGGCGGTCGCTGGCGCAGGCGTCGCCGCCTTCTCGGTGATGCTGGTGCCATCCAGGCTGCGGAGATACGCTGCGCTCGCCGGTATCCTGGCTCTGGTCGGGACCAGTCTGGCCGACCTGAACCTGGACTTCATCTCTTTGAGCGAAGACGACATCAACGCGGCTCGCCTCAGCGAGATGGAATATTACAGCGGCGATATTGGCACGACAGTCCGCGCTGAATACCTGCCTGCCGGAGTCGAACGCCCGCTGAATGGGCCGGAGCTGCTGGCGGAGCGGTCGCTGCGCGTCCTGGACGGTCAGGCCAGCGGCACCCTGGAATCGCGGTCCGCCAGCGGCGAGACCTGGGTGATCCGGGGTGATGGCGCGACGGTCGCCATTCCGACGCTGTGGTGGCCCGGCTGGACAGCACAACTGGACAACGGCACGCGGCTGGACTTATCCAGCGGCGCACAAGGCTGGATACAGTTCACGCTGCCACCGGGCAACCATCGTGTTCATATCGCGTTGGGCGAAACTTCGCTGCGAAGAGCGGTCAACTGGTTCTCGATGGTGGTGGGCATGGCGATGGTGGTTGTTTGTGTTTTACCTCACCCTCCGGCCCCCTCTCCAAATTGGAGAGGGGGTGCGAATCGGTGGTTTATGGGGGTAAGGCTAATCTCCATCCCCATCGTTGTTCTGGTCTTCCTGCGGCTGATGCAACCATCGGCCAGTGGGCCGACGGCAGCGCAATTTCTCGATAGCAGCTACCGCCATGCGTATCCTGACGGATTAGTGTTTCCCGATGGCGTGCGCCTGCTCGGTTACGATTACCCGGCGGCGATTCGCGCCGGTGAACGCCTCACGGTCGCGCTGTCGTGGTCACAGCCGGTCCAGGCCCGGATTGAGGTCGTTCCAGCAGCGGTCAACCTGGGCCAGCCGGAGTCGATCCTGGATGGAGCCAGCGGCCAGGATGTCATTCACCTGGACCATGTACATACACCCGGTCTGTATTTCGTGCGGGTACTCTATGCCGGCACGGTATACGATTTGGCACCGGTGCGGGTACTACCTGCGCCGGAACGCCCGCCACAGCAAGTCATCCGCCAGATTGCAAATCAACTGCAACTGGTCGATATATCCACCCACTGGCTGGATACTGACCGGCTGAATGTCTATCTGGATTGGATCGTCCTGGATGTCATGGCTGGCCGGGTGTTGATGACGGCACAGCTTTATAACACCGATGGCGTGCTGCTGGCTCAGGCCGACCGTGCGATAGACGGTCTCACCCTGCCGGACCAGTTCACCGGCTGGCTGACGTTGACCGGGCTGGCCGGACTCCCACCAGGCGATGGCTACCGGCTGCGCGTGGGTGTCATTAGCGGGGATCGTCTCACCGGCGGAGCGGATATTGCCGATGTCGTGATTCGCTCGTCACCGCCGTCACAATTGACAGGACCGGCGCTGCACCTGCCGCAGCCGGTCATTGAGCAGGGCGACCACCTGCCGGTGACGCTGCGCTGGCGCGGTGAGGATCAACCGGAATGGTGGCTGCCATCGGGCGCGGTCGTGCCGGTCGATCTGCCGTCGGTGCGTACCGACTGGCTGCAAG
>CAYQJO010000063.1:17841-19392 GCA_964417785.1 uncultured Anaerolineaceae bacterium
GGCGCTGACATCGTAGACAAGGCGCTCGATTTGCGGCTTGCGGTCGATATTGCACAGCTTGACCGGGCTGTTCTCCGCCTGAAGCATAACATCGCGCCAGTAGGTCTGCCACAGTTCCAGCAGTTGGCCCAGGGCATCCTTGTCCCGCCCCAGGTCGTTTGCGAGATCAAAGCGTTTGGCCCGGTTATAGCCGATGATGGTCTCCAGCAGGTCGAGACCGTCCCGACGTTGATCCAGGATTTCCGGGTTCTGGGCAGCGTGGATGGCCCATTCGATCCGCCCACCACTGACCCGCGCCAGCAGCGTCGCCTGCTCAGGGTCTACACCATAATGCTCCACCAGCACCGCCTGGATGGTTTCGGCGGCTACCGGGCGCAAATAGACCACCTGGCTGCGGCTGGTGATGGTACTCAAGATCGGTTCCAGCGTGGACGCCAGCAGAACCAGCACAGCATGCGGCGGTGGTTCTTCCAGCGTTTTGAGCAGGGCATCCTGGGCGCGGGGCTGCGCCCGGTCGAAATCGTGCAACAGAGCGATACGATAACGGGCCTCATACGGCTTCATGGCGATGCCGTTGGTCACAGACCGCACCGCGTCAATGCGTAAGGTGCCGCGTTCCGGCTCGGCGTGCAGCAGGTCGATGTGGCTGCCGGACTGAATACGGCGGCAGGCACGACACTCCCCGCAGGGGCGCTCGTCCGCCGTACAGTTGAGCGCCATCGCAAATGCCCGCGCAAGCTGTGTTTTGCCAATGCCAGGGGTACCGACGATCAAATAGGCGTGGCGCACCCGTCCGTTCTCGATGCCCTTGCGCAGATAATCGACCGCCCAATCATGTCCATAGACGGGCCACATCAATCCAACTCCAGGCTGTAACTGTAACCATAGCGAGTATAACCGAGATCGTCGTATAGATGATGGGCAACAGGTCGCTGTAAGCTGCTCGACAGCACAATTTTATAACACCCGGCGGTACGGGCTTCATCTGCCGCGAACTGCATCATCTGGCGACCGATTCCCTGCCCCTGCCGATCCGAACGGACCGCTACATCCTCCACAATGGCCGAATGAAAGCTGCCGTGAATGTGGGTGACGATAATCAAGGCGAACACACCGACGACCGTATCCCCGTCGCAGGCCAGATACACCCGATGATCGGGATTCGCCATAACCCGCTCGAACACATCCGCTGAGAGCAAGTCCGGCGACTCGCCCGATAGGTCCAGTTCGCTCATGAGCGCGGATATAGCCGATAGATCGCTGAGGACGGCCTCACGAAACGCGATCATTCACGCGCTGCCAGCGTCTTGCGAATCTGTTCGATGTGCATATCGCCGTGATCGCTGTAATAATTCAGCAGATCGTCCAGCGTGACGGTACCGGCTTCCGGATGGTTGGCCTGCCGCTGCCAGATGTCGCCATCGGGCAAACCGTCTAGCAAAGTCGCCCAACGCTGGTGTACCCCCCGGATGATCTGCAAAGACATCGCAACATCTTCGGCGGTAGCGTCAACAGTTTCGGCCCAGCTATTCTGGTCATAGGGCTTCAGGG
>CAYQJO010000064.1:0-19365 GCA_964417785.1 uncultured Anaerolineaceae bacterium
AGCCGGGGAAGATTTCGTCCAGGCGGGCATTTTGCTCGTCGGTGAAGGTGATTTCCAGCGCCCGCAGGCTGCCGGTGAGTTGTTCCATTGTGCGCGGTCCGATGATGGGCGCGGTCACGACCGGGTTTTGAAGCATCCAGGCCAGCGCAACATCGGCGGGATTCTCGCCCATGTTCTTGCAGAACGCTTCCCAGGCTTCGATCTTATCGCGGTTCTTCTCGATGTTTTCCTGCATACGTTCGGAGGCGCGGCGGCCTGCTTCAATCTTCTGCAACACGCCGCCCAACAGGCCACCGGCCAGCGGACTCCAGGGGATGAGGCCGAGACCGTAATGCTCGCAGGCCGGGATGACATCCATCTCGATGGTGCGGGCATTGAGGTTATAGAGGCTCTGTTCGCTGACCAGACCGAGGAAATTGCGCTGTTTTGCGATTTCGTTGGCCTGGGCGATGTGCCAACCGGCGAAGTTGCTGCTGCCGATATACAACACCTTGCCTTCACGGACAAGCTGTTCCATCGCCTGCCAGATCTCCTCCCAGGGAGTGCTGCGGTCGATGTGGTGCATCTGGTAGAGGTCGATGTAATCGGTCTGGAGGCGTTTTAGGCTGTCCTCGCAGGCTTTTTTGATGTGCAGGGCAGACAGGCGATTCTCGTTGGGCCATTCACCCATCTTGTTATAGACTTTTGTCGCCAGCACGACTTTGTCGCGCCGCCCGCCACCCTGGGCAAACCAGCGCCCGATGATCTGCTCGGTGATGCCTTCACCCATCTTCCAGCCATAAACATCTGCTGTATCAAAAAAATTGACGCCGAGTTCCAGCGCCTTATCCATAATGGCATAGCTGTCTTCTTCGGTGGTCTGCGGACCGAAGTTCATGGTCCCCAGGCAAAGACGGCTGACACTCAAGCCGGTACGACCGAGATTCGTATATTCCATTTTTATTTCCTCTTATGTTGTTTTGAGCCAACTTGAGTTTATCGCGCCCATCGCAGTCTGTAAACAGACCACTGGACCGATCCAAGTGCCAGGGCCGCATCCAGCCAGACATCGAGACGCTGCCCGCCGAGTTCCAGCGCATAATCGCCCCGCAGCGAGTCGACCAGCATCATGCCGGTGGCGTAAGCTGCGAGGATGTACCAGAAGCGCCGGTCCTGGAACCAACCCCGCCATGTAAACAGCACAGCCAGGGCCAGTGTGCCGGCGGACAGCAGCATGCCGAGGCGTTGGGTGGCGAAGCGCGGCGCGACCAGATTGAAGCGTCCGGCTTCTTCCCATACGGCGAAGGCTGGATAATCGGCCATGACTGCGACCTCCGCGCCGTAGCTGCAATGGGCGGCACCACATCCCCACCATACCATCAGGCCAATAAGCGGCAGCGCCAGCGCCAATCCATCCAGGAGAATCGGTATCCGGACATCCCGGATGCGGGCGACGACGACAACCACCAGCAGAGTACCGATCACCGCGCCATGCCAGTTCAGCCCGCCGGCCTGCAAGTCGGTAATCTCGTCGGTGTGTGACTGAAAGTAGGCCCAATGCAGCAGGATGTGGCTCGCCCGTGCCACGATCACACCGCCGATCAATCCGGCCAGCAGCGTATCGACCAGAGCCGCCACCGGTGTGACATAGCGCCAGCGGTAGACACCGATGGTGATGAAGGCTGCAACCAGAATGCCAGCCGCAACGTATAAGGTATAAGTGGGTAGTGTCCAGAACAGGACCGTTGAGTCGGGTGCTGGCATAGAACGCCGTCCAGTTCTATAGTCAATGCTGACGATGATACCGGAGAGTGCGTTATAAGCATATGCGATGAGCGTTCTCTAACCGGCTACTCCCCAAACATTAGGGGGGTGCCGTCGAATTGTATCGGGTGCATGTTATAATCTTGTTTTGAAACTGTTCGCAGACTAAGGAGCCTACATAATGGGTGGTATCAGTTCCATCATTGGTGGAATCGCACTGCTGGGATTTTTGGTATTCCTCGCAGGTGTCGGAATGGTGGTGGTCGCAGCTTCTCAGGGTCGCCCCGTCCGAGGTGGTATTTTACTGGCAGTCATCGGCCTGGTGTTTGGCGTGTTGTTGAGCGTCGTCAGCCAGGGCGTGATCGTGGTCGAACCACAGCAGCGTGCGGTGGTCTTCAACACACTGTCGGGTGAATTGGTTGAACCGCGTGGACCGGGGACGCACATCATCATCCCGGTGCTTCAGGAGGCTACCATTTATCCGATCAGTCAGCAGGAATATACGATGGCGGGTGAGTCCGAAGAAGGATCACGCCTGGGCGATGATGCGGTAGAAGCCCGCACTGTCGATGGTCAGACCGTGCTGCTGGACGTTACGGTATTGTATTCAGTCGATAATGCTGGCTTTGAAGTCAACACGCTGCATACACGCTGGCGCGACTCCTACCAGGAGCGGTTTGTCCGTCCGACCGTGCGCGGTCTGGCACGTGAGGTTGCTTCCGGCTATCGTGCTGCCGATATTTACGGTATTGACCGATCTGCAATGGAAGATGAGATGCAGCAAATTGTGAGTGATCGTATGGCTCAAGAGGGCTTGATCCTCTCCGATTTGCTGATCCGTAACATCCAGTTTTCTACTGAGTTTACCGCGTCGATTGAACGGGCGCAGATTGCGCAGCAGGATGCTGAGCAGGCCCGACTCCGGGTTGAGGAGCGCCGCCAGGAAGCCGAGCAGGTCCGTGCCGAGGCTGAAGGTGCGCGTGATGCGGCCATTCTCCGGGCTGAAGGTGAAGCGCAGTCCGTCATCCTTGAGGCGAATGCGCAGGCGGAAGCGCTGCGACTCATCAGCGAACAGATCGCGTCTAATCCACTGCTGATCCAGTACGAGTATATTCAGAATCTGGCGGACAACGTCAATCTGGCGCTGGTTCCCTCTAACAGCCCGTTCCTGTTTGACTTCAACAGCATCGAAAACCTGCCGGACGCCCGGAGCGACTTTGAGGCACCCTCCGTGCCGCACGATCTGGTTACGCCAACACCATCAACCAGTGATGAGTAGACGGCATCCCGAAAAAGAAAAAAAAAAAACACCCGCCGCTGTGGCGGGTGTTTTTTTCTACGGCGGCAAAATGACCTTTTTTCAGTAGAGACATAGGATTAGAGCTTTCGCCTGGGAGACTAAATCAGTATCCTGCCTCTAAATCGACTCGATGTGGCAGGTCGCCGCCTCGTGCCATCTGGTTGAGTCCCTGCGCCAGCATTGCCATACGCCGGGCTTCGGTCTCCTCCGTGCCGCCGCCACCAGCCCGGTGCGGACTCATGACCACATTGTCCAGTTCATGAAAGGGATAATCCGCTGGCGGTGTGTGGCGCTGCGACTCGGCATCGGTCGGGTAGTTGTACCACACATCGAGACCTGCCCCACCCAGATGACCGCTCTTGAGCGCTTGATACAGCGCAGCCTGATCGATCACAGCCGCTCGCCCGATATTCACCACCAGTGCCCCGCGTGGCATCAGGTTGAGTTCCCGCTCACCGATCATGCCTTCGGTCTGCGGTGTTCCCGGCAGGCACACGATCAAGGCGTTGGCACGCGGTAACAATTCCGGCAAACGGTCGGGCATATACACCCCATCACGGTTGGCGGCCCGCCGTCGAACACCGATCACCTCCATATTCAGCGCCCGGCAGAAATCACCCACTCGCTGACCGATGGACCCATATCCCAAAATAAGCGCTGTCTTGCCATCCAGGATGGTGAAGAACGGGTTGTGATAGCGGACCGACCAGTCGTGCTTGCGAAATTCCCGGTCTGCCGGGATCAGATATTTGGAGGTAGCCATCAACAGTGCCAGCGCCATCTCCGCCGTCATGGGTGTGTTGTAATGCAGATTATGCACGCTGATCTGCGGGTAACTCTGCATCAAGTCGCGGGTTTGAGCGGGCAACCCGGCGAAGGGAATCAGCAGCGCCCGTAAGTCGGGACAATGATCGAGTTGTTCACGGGTTGGCCGTCCGGTAATCAACACATGTGTATCCGACGGCAGATCATCGCCAGCCGTCAGATGAACACCGGCATCCAGTCCGCTTCGCAGCATCTCAGCGACTTCAGAACGGCGAACATGCAGCAGATGAACGTTTATCACAGCAGATCGCCGCCGCCCGGGTCGGAATCGCCCAGGTCTTTCTCAATCGACTCCATGCTCTCACCCTTCAACAGGCGGTCGGTCACCTGATTGAACTCCTCACCCATCTCTGGATCGTCACCGCTAATCTGGCGGAACATCTCACCGACCTGGCGTGAGTCGCCTGATTCCAGCACCGACAGCATGTCATCGGAGTCCATATTGGTGAAGTTGTGGCTCGGTTTGGGTACGGCCACCCGTGAGATCAGGCGTGTGACCGACTCGCTGCCGCAGTGAGGGCAGGTCTTGGCGGCCTCGTCGTACTCGGCGTAGGTCTTGTAGAAAAGCGAAAACCGTCTCTGACAGTCCTTACAGCGATAATCGTAACTCGGCATCTCTCTTATCCGTTACCCTATGATTGAAATCTATGATAGATTCAAAACGTCAGAATCTCAACTAAGGCAGTTTACCGGATGAGAAGAAAAACAACGGCCCGTTTTAGAAACGGAAACTAAACAGCGTGAGCATTTGAAAACCGAGATTATCAAACAAACGTTGCTTCCTCAATAAAGGTAAAATCTGATTGTCACGGGTTGCCGTCGATTGTAAGCTGATACCTGGATAACCGAGGTAGTCACCCTGAACGTCAAGATCAGTCTGCTATTACTCATCCTGCCGAAGACCCGTACAATGGCGTTCGTCCGGGCGGTGTACCTGCATGACATGATATTGGAGTGATTATGACTGCAATTCGTATGGACAATTTGACCAAGCACTTTGGTCGCGGTAAGAAGCGGGTCACGGCGGCGGACCACATCAATCTCGAAATCGCTGCCAACCAGGTTTATGGCTTCCTGGGTCCCAACGGAGCCGGAAAGACCACCACCATCCGTCTGCTGCTGGACTTGATGACCCCGACCAGCGGCTCAGCTTATATCTATGACCGGCACGTCCGGCGCGAACACGATGTTCTGCGGTGTGTGGGCGCACTGGTAGAAGGTGCCGCCTTCTACCCATATCTTTCCGGCCACAAAAACCTGCGCGTCATCGCCCGCACACATGGACACTACGACCGTCAGCGGGTGGACGATCTGCTGGAACAGGTCGGGCTGGCGCAGCGGGCCAAACAACGCTACAGCAAATACTCGCTCGGTATGAAGCAGCGGCTTGGATTGGCGGCGGCGCTGCTCCACGATCCCGAACTGCTCATCCTGGACGAACCGACCAACGGCCTTGATCCCGCCGGTATCCAGGAGATGCGGGTGTTCATCCGTGATCTGGTCGATAAGCAGGGCAAGACGGTCTTTCTATCCAGCCACATGTTGAGCGAAGTCGAGCAGGTGTGCGACCGGGTCGCTATCATCGACCAGGGCAAGATTCTGCGTGAGGGCGCGGTGCATAATCTACTCTCTGAGAACCCGCGACTGCGGATTCACGCTACCCCGCTGGACAAGGCCACCGCAGTTGTAAAAGAACATTGGAAGGTGTGGCCGAACGGATCATCTTCGGTCATCGTGGAGACAGACTACGCCGAAACACCCCACATTGTGCGTAAGCTGGTGGAAAACGATGTGGATGTGTTTGAGATTACCCGCGAAAAGCAGTCGTTAGAGGAATTTTTCCTCAGCGTGACCGGACAGGAGATGAACAATGGTGTTTAACATGTTCCGGGCTGAATGGCTCAAGATCGCCGGCAATCGTTGGACCACCGCCTTCTTTATCTGGATTTTCCCCATGTCGGCGTTTGCGATTATGGCATTCTGGATTCTTGTGCTGATAGGCGCACATGAAGCCCGCGAGGCTTTTGAACCCATCACCTGGGATGAAGCACTGCTGACCCCCTGGACGCTGGTCAACAATGAGTTTGGCCGCTGGATCGTGGCGGCATTTACCGCTTTCGTCTTCGCCGGAGAGTATGTACATGGTACGTGGAAGAATCTAGTCCCACGCCAATCACGTATTGTGCTGATTTTGACGAAATTTGTCACCGTCGGTGTGTTCGTGTTGTTCGCCTGGACGCTTATGACGGTTATTGTGGGTTTCGGACTGGGTATCGCCAGTGACATCGTGGGAACCAGCTTTGGTGAGTTCAATGGCGAGATTTTCAATGAGTTCATCGGGGACTTCAGCTTGCAGGTGTTCATCACGCTGACAGCCACCCTTATCGCGGCCAGTTATGCGGCTCTGGCCGCCATGTTCACCAGGAACACGCTGGCGAGCGTCTTCATCGCCATTTTGCTCAACATCGCAGAGACAGCCATCCTGCTGCCGCTGATCCTACTCAGACTCTGGCTGGAAATCGACCTCGTTGCACTCTACAGCTATACACCGGGGTACAACCTCGCCAACATCAGCACATGGATCACGCAGGATGTTGGCATCAGCCAGGAAGCCCGGGACGCTGAGGGCCAGGTCATCTGGGCTTACGGCCCCCACAGCCTGGAAGAGTCGCTGCTGATTATCGCCGTGATCGTGATCGCGCTGGTAGGATTCACCGTGCTGCGCTTCCAGCGACAGGACATTACGACCTAAGCCTACGGACTCGGTTCCAGGCAGGTCGGAAGCTGGTCGTAATTGCGCGGCCAGTTGCGACCGTAAAACGCCAGATATTCGTCCACCTGGGAGGACCAGTAATCTTCGTTGTGTTCGCCTACCGGGTTAATCACATAGGTATGCGGAATACTGCGGTCCTGTAAGCGGTTAGAAAGCGCCTGCTGGCTGGGACCGGAAGAATCGGCTGCGCCGTTATCCAGATACATACGCAGATTGACGTCGGGCAGCAGCGATGAGTTGACAGCCATGTCCAGCGGATCATAGGCCGCCGGGATGCCCGAATTCGGAAAAAAGGCACTGTGTCCGCCGACTGCGCCGAAAACATCCGGATGGCGAAAAGCGATGCTGTAGGCCCAGAAACCGCCGCGTGAGATACCGCCGATGGCCCGGTATTCGCGGCTGGTGATGGTGCAGAAATCCCTCTCGACGGCGGGCAGCAGTTCGTCCATGATGAAGGTCTCATACGACGGGTCCGGCGGAAAGGTGTTCTGCGTACCGATGAAACCCATATAGGGCATGACCATAATCATCGGCGGCAGCGCACCAAGCCTGATGCCCTGATCCAGTGTCCCGACCGCGCCCAGGTTTTCCCACTGCTGCTCACGGTAACTGGCTCCGTGTAAGAACAACAACACCGGGTAGCGGACCTGGGTCTCCTGGTAGCACGGCGGAATGTAGACACGGTAACGCAGATTCTCCCCACCGGCGACCTCACTGGGAAAGTCATCGAACGCCACCACCTGCCCGCTGTCATCGTCACAGGGGAAGGGTGTCACCGTTGGTGGTAAATCTGGCGTGGCGGTCGGTATGGGTGTCCGTGTTGGGGTCGGGGTGTCGGTCGCCTGTGGGGTGAAGGTCGCGGACGGCTCCGGACTGACAATCACCACCACCGGCGTCGCTTGTGGGGCCATCGGGTCACAGGCCGCCAGAACCACAATGAACAGGAGAACGGATAGTCTTTTCATACTGGTTATTCTACCACCGCGAGGGCTGTTGCAGCAGATCATCAAGCGCTTTTCGTGAGAGTTTGCCAGCAATCAGCGTGGTATCCACAATGACTGCATCGGCCCCGGCTTCGATCACCGCCGCGACATCCTCCAGACTGGACAATCGTCCCAGCGGCATCGTTTTTGTGTTGAACGGTATCTGGCTGCTCAGCGACTGAAACAAGGGCAAATCGCGCTGAGCCTCGAAGTCGGCGTCCTGGCCGATGGCGATTACATGCGGGCTGAGATTGGCGGTATGGGCAAGTTCGGCTTCCGTACTCACCTGGGCAAAAGTGGTCATCATCCAGCGCTGGCTGTTGGTGACCACCTGGCGCAAACTCGCCGGTGCCAGTACCGTGTTGTGGGCAATCAGACCGGATGCACGCGCCGCCCGTATCTCGGCCACATGATACGAATCGAAGACATAATCCTGACAGATGACCGGGGTCTCCGGCACCCCGCGAGCGACAAACAGCAGATCATCCAACCCCTTGCTGTAGACCTGCTGGTCGGTATAGAGCGCGATGGCGTCCACACCCTCGCGGACCAGCATCAGCGCCGTTGTCACCGGGTCGTAGGTCTGCGACAGGCGGATCTGCCCGATCAGTGTGACACGAGAACCATCAGTCATGACGTTGAGTATAGGACGTGGACGCATCTGCATTTCTGCCAGCGCGATCACGGCTGCCGTCGGAATTCTTTTCTGACGCTGGTCCAGATGACGGCGCTTGGCCTCGATTATCGTGTCTAGGTTCATCAAAAGCTTTTCGTTCAATCAGGAGCATAGTATATAATAGGATGCAAATCTGTAAAACTTAAGCAAGGATTGAGCCGTGCAGCTATCTCACGATGAAGTACGCGCTATTGCCCAGCTCGCCCGTCTGGAACTCAGCGATAACGAAATCGCGCTGTTCGCCGGCCAGCTTTCACATATTCTGGATTACTTTGAGCATTTGCAGCAGGTGGATACATCCCACGTTGAATCGACCGCTTCAGTGCTGCCCATCACCAATGTTCTGCGCCCGGACACCGCGACGAATCCGCTGGCCCCGGAAGACGCCGTAGCCAACTCCAGCGATGCCACCGATAATCAGTTCCGTGTGCGTGCCGTGCTGGAGGAATAATTTTGATGAGACGGCTGCTGCTGGTTGAGGATGATTTTGACGTTGCCGAGATGCTGGTAATGTATTTCCAGTCCCACGATTACGAGG
Organism: uncultured Anaerolineaceae bacterium; assembly: GCA_964417785.1. Taxonomy (GTDB): domain Bacteria; phylum Chloroflexota; class Anaerolineae; order Aggregatilineales; family Phototrophicaceae; genus DAOTUL01. Next base: position 8,839 of record CAYQJO010000064.1, read on the forward strand.
TAATACACGCCGATACCGGTCTGATGGGGGTGGAGCGGGCACGCCAGCGCTTCCCCAATCTGATTCTGCTGGATGTCATGCTGCCCGATATGGATGGTTACGATGTCTGCCGCAAACTGCGCCAGACGGCGATCACCAAGTATATCCCGATTCTATTCCTGACCCAGCGCGATGAACGGGCCAGTAAGGTGCGCGGGTTGGAACTGGGGGCCGATGACTACATCACCAAGCCGTTTGACGTGGACGAACTGCGTCTGCGTGTCCAGCGGACCATCCAGCGTGCAACCCGCGAGAATCTGCATGAAGCCCGAACCGGCCTGCCGACCGGGCCATTGGTCCATGATGAGATCAAAGCCCGCCAGAAGCATACACCGCTGGTCTACCGGATTGACGCTTTTGATGTGTACCGCGATGTCTACGGGTTTGTGGCCGCCAACGACGTCTTGAGTTACGCTGGACATGTGATCCAGCAGACTCTCAGCACGTCCGGCACCGATGATGATTTCGTCGGTATCGTGGCGAACGAGTTTGTGGTGCTGACCGGCGGTGATGATCCACAGGCTCTGGATGAGGCTATCCGGACACGGTTCAATGAAGAAGTTCGCGCCTTCTATTCATTTCTGGATGTGGATCAGGGCGGTATACGTGTTGGGGATGAACTGGCCCCGTTGATGAAGATGGTATCTGAAGAACGATTACCGAGTGTGATAGGTGAGTGATGGGAAACGATATTTTCAAGATGACCGAACCACGCGCCCAGGGCATAACCACGCGCTATGCCTTCTGGCTGAACACGGAGCGTTCACATCTGTTCTACTTTGTGCAGTCTTTGATCTGTGTGGCTCAGGTCGATATTGTCGATGAGGCCGGCCACCACGCGCTGGTTGACATCAAGGACGAATACGACGCGGATGAAGCGTGGCACTACATCCGCACGGAATTGGAAGAGGAAGCGCGGACGGTCAACCTGGACAAATTCTGGGAAGACGCGCTCTGGTTATAGCTCGTCCAGCAGCGGCAGTACATATCCTCGTAAGGGTGCGCTGCGGTCGCAGAATGTCTCCACACGCCATTCATCCACCGCATTGATCGTGTCTTTGTCACCGACATGTGGCAATGTAAACCCGGTTGAAGTCCAAAATCGTATCCCTTTCGTTGGTTTTCTTCGGATCGAATTATGGTATCATGTCGGCCAACGATCAACTGCTTTATCGGAGAATGTGCGTTGATAAAATGGCTTGTCCCTGCAATCATCGTCTTGCTTTCAATCACGACTGTGCCGGTCTCGGCATCGGTCGATTTTTCTGTGTGTGAGGGTGCCGAACCCTTGCAGCCGGTCAGCCAGGACTGCGTTCAGGTGATGGAGTCGTTCCCCGAACCGACGGTCCTTCCCATTACACCCGATCTCTTTACGCTGAGCAATTACAGCTTCTGGCATGTTAACCGCGACGGTGCGCCAGTGTTTGCCGCACCCGGTGGTGGAGTCACACGCGACATGGGTCCGGGCTTCAACTTCGTCAATGTTATTGACAGTGAGAGCAGCGAAGGTTGGGTCAAAATCTCAACTGGAGAGTGGATGCGCACCAGCGACGTGAAGTTCTACCGTGCGTCCAATTTTCAGGGCGTGCGGATATTGAACGGCCTGGAAAACCGGTTCGCCTGGGTTCTGGGCGACCTCTTTTCGTCACCCTATCCTGGCGCACCCCAGGACCCCAACACGGGTCGCTTGCTGTTTCGCTATGACATGGTGAACATCTTCGCTGAGACAGTCGGTGAAGATGGCTGGCGCTGGTACATGATCGGCCCGGACCAGTGGGTCGAGCAGCGGATGGTGGCGAAGGTCTTCAAGATCGACCGGCCAGAGGATGTGAGTGAGCGCTGGGTGGCGGTGGACCTCTACGAGCAAACGCTGGTCGCCTATGAGAACGATATGCCGGTGTATGCCACACTGGTGTCGTCCGGTCTGCCGGGTACCGAGACTAACGAAGGTGTGTTTGAAGTGTGGGCGGCACTGGAACGAGATCGCATGTCGGGCTTCACCGGCGCACCCAACGCCTACGACCTGGAAGGTGTTCCCTGGGTGATGTACTTTGACGATTCCATCAGCCTGCATGGGACCTACTGGCACGACGTATTTGGCTATCGTGCCAGCCGCGGCTGTGTTAATCTGAGCATCAGCGACGCCAACTTCGTCTACAACTGGTTTGAGGAGGCTGAGGGCGAGGAGCCGATCAGCCATGTCTATGTCCATAGTTCCGGCGAGTACCGCGAACCCGGCCGTTAGGCGTAGGCCGCCCGACTGAAAATTCTATGCCAAAATAACGTATAATGGGAACGTACACAAAGGAGATACGTTCCATGAGAAAAACTGTTCTATTCTTGCTCGTCCTGGCGCTGGCGGTTTTGACGGTTGGCGCACAGGACATCGTCCCCAATCCCGATACTGTGATCGACCCGAGTGCCAATGTCAGTTGGCCGCCGCCGGTATATACACTGCGCGGTAACGTCGATGTGCGCGGGTCCGCCAGTCTCCCCAATATGACCAATTATTTTCTGCAATTTCGCCCTCTGGTCCTGGGTGAGACCACCGAGCAGGATGAACTCGACTGGCTGCCGGTGACACTACCGAGTACCAACCCTGTCAGTGAGGATGTTCTGGGTACATGGAACACCGAGACGACCGAGGACGGTCTGTATGAAATGCGGCTGGCGGTCAATGTCGCCGGTCAGGCTCCGACCTACTTCGTAGTGAGTCCGCTGCGTATCGAGAACAATCCGCCGGACTTTGTGATAGTCGAGTCTGTCGAGGCGACGGTCCAACCGATAGCGACCCTGCCGGTGGTGGTTACTGCGACATCGGCTCCTATTACCCGTCCGACGCTGGCCCCTTCACCGACCGCCTTCGATACCACGCCGAGAGTGACCGCTCGTCTGAATGCTAACGTTCGCGCTGGCGACAGCACCGGTTACGATATTGTTGCGTCCCTTCAGAGCGGCCAGACTGCCGATGTCATCGGCATCAGCAGCAGCGGTTCCGGCTGGTTCTATATCCGTCTGTCCGATGGTCGCACCGGTTGGATTGCCCCCAGCGTCGTCGATCTCTCCGGCAACATCGGTCAGGCGCAGCTTGTGGCTCCACCTGCCACACCCACACCGCGTCCAACGGCGACCTTCACGCCTCCGCCGGTCACGGTGAATTTCGCCGGATCGCCGCCGGATGTGAGTCCTGACAATCCGACCTGTGATGTTCAGTTCGAGGTGCTGATTAATCTGGTCAATAACGGCAGCGGGCGCTCAACGCCGGTGTCGGTCCTCTTCCAGAACATCCGCGCTGCAACCGGTGAGGTCCAGCAGTCGTTCACGCGAGTGCTGCCGGAGTTGAATCCCGGCCAGGGCTTTGTGGTGGGTGGCAGTTTCACCATCAGTACCTTCTATAACGAGCAGCACATCGTTCGGGTGACAGTGGACAGCGGCAACGCCGTGCCGGAACTCAACGAGAACGACAATGTGCTGCAAACCACCTACACGCTGCAAAAGGGAAGCTGCCCGTAACGATTGTGCCAGCAGGGTTGCGAATGGTATATCGATGAGGCAGCCCTTCAGGAAACCATAAAAATAGAAGGCGTAGTCGCGATAACTGGCTGCGCCTTTTGTGCCAGTTGTCCGCTACCGTTTGCGCGTCCACTGAAGGGACGCTTTCGACCCCGGCAACCTGGGCGGGCAGATACAGCCTTTGTCATAAAGCATGGAGTGAGCAATGCTACAGGATGCATACTGGTCACAACCACACGGAAACTATGAGTCGCGGCGGCAGGCGTTTCTGGAATATGCTGCTGCGGCACCGGCTGGCTCCGGGCGTACCGGATTCTTCTCGCAGTTATGCCGGTTGGCGCTGGTCCAGCCCGACATCGACACCGCCAGCATTATCGAAGGGATTGAATATGTGAACGCACGCCACGACTGCGCCGATTTCACCGTGTCCGGTTTGCTGCGGTTGCTCTATCTCTATCGCGACCAACTCGATCCCGCACTGGTCGATACCATCGAGTCCAGTCTGGTGAATTTCAAATACTGGATCGATGAGCCGGGCTACAACGACATGATGTGCTTCTGGACCGAGAACCACCAGATCATGTTTCACTCGGACGAGTATCTTGCCGGTCAGATGTTTCGCCATTCGGTCTTTCCCAATGTTAACCAGAACGGCCAATGGCATATGGACCGGGCCAGGGCGAAGATTCTTGCCTGGATTGACTTGCGGGCGCGGCTGGGTTTCTCCGAATGGGATTCCAACTGCTACTACGATGAGGACATGACACCGCTGCTGAATCTGGCCGATTTTGCCGAAGACGAGGAAATTGCCACCCGTGCGGCGATGATTTTGGATGTGATGTTCTTCGATATGGCGGTCGATTCGTTTCGCGGGGTCTATGGTACATCGCATGGTCGGTCGTATCCCAAACATGTGTTGAGTGGTCTCCAGGAAGCAACCGCCGGGGTGCAGAAAATCGCGTGGGGCATGGGGGTGTTCAACGATCCCGCCAACATGACAGCGGTCTCGCTGGCGACCAGTCCGCGCTACCGTGTGCCGCCGGTCATCGAAGCACTGGCGCAGGCCATGCCCGAATCGTTTGAGAACCGCGAACGTCACAGCCTGGGCATTGACGACACCGAGTTCGACACACTGGATACCGCCATGCGCTTATGGGGTGCGGGCCAGTTTGCCAACCAGCGCAACGTGGCAGCCACACTCCGCATCGGTGATGAAATCCAGTCGCATCGCTTCGATGTAGTCATTCGTCCCTATGTTGAGGCGGTCGAACAGACCTATGCCGAACTGGACCGCCAGGGCATTCCGCACGATGGCGACATCAACCGCACCACCATGTCGCCTGTGAATAAATACACCTACCGCACACCTGATTATCAGCTATCCAGCGCCCAGGATTATCGCAAGGGCAAGCCCGGCTTCCAACAGCATATCTGGCAGGCGACTCTGGGACCAGAAGCGATTGTCTTCGCCCTGCATCGGGGTAACGAAGACGAAGAAAGTTACAAATACTGGGTGGGACGCTTCCCGCGTGTGGGGCAGCACCAGAATGTGCTGGTGGCCCTGTTCGACATCCCGGAAGAACCGGTGCCAGGACCGAAGACACAGTTCCCGCCGGAAGCAGGCGGCAACGATATGCCATCACCCGCACCGTCCGAGGAGATGCTGCTGCCGTATACTGTCGCTGTGCTGCGATGCAGTGCCTTTGATGAGGTGATCGAGCGCGATCAATGGGTGTTCGCCCGCAAAGGCAGCGGTTATCTGGCACTCTATTCCGACCAGCCAACCCGCTGGACCGCCGATGGCGTACTGCAGGGCGAAGGCTTGATCGCTGGCGGGCGCAGAAATGTGTGGATATGCCATCTTGGCCGCGAGTCGGTTGACGGTGCGTTTGCCCAATGGGTAGACCGTATCGCCAGTGCCGACTGCCGGGTTGATGGTCTGTCGGTGGATTACGTGGCACCCGGTGTCGGACAGATTCAGTTTGATTGGCATGGTCCGCTGCGGGTGAACGGTGAGCCGCAGTCGTTGGGGGATTATGCCCGTTTTGATAATCCATACTGTCACAGTGTCTACGGGAGTGGGGTCTACCCCATTCAATACGATGGTCGGGCGCTGGAACTGGACTTCACCGCCGGTATACGCCGCTTTGAGGGCAATGATCCAACCTAGCAGGTGCCAAACCTTATCCGTATAATATAAGGGTGTCAATTTATCCATAGATGGCACAACCACGACAATTTATTGTGGTTAATCCACCCACGCTATGTTTGCAACCGATCATTCGCAGGCCGCGTCGGTGCGATAACCTGGGAGTCCTGAAATGGCAAATGTAGATTTTGTATCTCGCCTCATCGGGCTATTTGTGTTTACCTTCCTGGGAGCGCGTCTGGGACTGGAAGCGGCCGATCCGCTGGCACTGCCGGAAGATGTCACGTCGATGATTTTTGGTCTGGTCGGCTCGTTGGTGGGTCTCATCCTCACCCCCTGGGTGACCATCCGACCCATTCAGGTCATCAATAAGGACATCAAAGAGATGCCCATTGAGACCTTTATCATGATTCTTATCGGTGCGATCATTGGTTTTGGGGTAGCACTGCTGCTGGCCTATCCGCTGTCGCTGCTGCCGGACCCTTTCAACCGGATCATCCCACCAGCGGTGTCGATCCTCGGTGGCTACCTGGGCATCTCCATCTTCAGCCTGCGGGCCAACGAATTGTGGGAAATGTTGGCCGACAATCTGGGGATCAAACAGGGGCGCATGTACGCCATGCAATCCAACCGCCAGCTATTGCTGGATACCAGTGTGCTGATCGACGGGCGCATCGTGGAAATCTGTAAAACCGGCTTTCTTGGCGGTACCCTGCTGATCCCACGCTTTGTGCTGGCAGAACTGCATCAGGTCGCGGACTCATCGGACCCGCTGCGGCGCAATCGTGGACGGCGCGGCCTGATTAAGGTCAACGAACTGCAACGTAACAATATCGTGCCGGTGAAGGTGATTGAGGACGATATTGAGACCATCGCGGAAGTCGATGATAAGCTGGTAGCGCTTGCCAACCAGCTTGACGCCTATCTGCTCACCAACGACTACCCCCTGAGTAAAGTGGCGGAGAGTCAGAGCGTCACGGTGTTGAACATCAACCTGCTGGCGAACGCCGTCCGTTCGGTTTATATTCCAGGCGAGAGCTTCCCGCTGCGGATTATCCAGGAGGGGCGGGATGCAGGACAGGGCGTGGGGTATCTGGAAGATGGCACGATGGTGGTTGTAGAAAACGGGCGCAACTACATTGATCGCACCATCCAGGTCACCGTGACCAAGTTGATTAACGGCGCTGCCGGACGGATGATCTTCGCCACGCCGGAAAAAGACGCCCGTCGTGCGAGTACGAATGCTTGATGGTTATCATTGAGGAAATCGCTTTATGACATTGCGTATTTTCAACGTTCTTGGACGCGAGAAACAGGATTTTGTCCCGCTGGAAGAAGGGCGCGTGGGCATGTATGTCTGTGGACCGACGGTTCAGGATTACGCTCATCTGGGTCACGCCAAGACCTACACCTCCTTTGATATGATTGTGCGTTACCTGCGCTATTCCGGGTATGATGTGCTTTATATCCAGAATCTGACCGATGTGGGCCATCTCCTGGACACGGGCGAAGACCGTATCCTGCGCAAGGCGCAGCAGTTGCAGGCCGGGCCGATGCAGATCGTGGAGCATTACACCCGCGAATACTTTAACGATATGGATGCGCTGGGTATCCAGCGGCCTGATATTTCACCACGCGCCAGCGGCCATGTACCGGAACAGATCAAGATGGTCGAGACTCTGCTACAAAAAGACTTCGCCTACGAGGCCAATGGCAGTGTCTACTTCGATGTGACCAGAGACCCGGAGTACGGCAAGCTCTCCAACCGCCGGATTGAGACGCAGGCAGCCGGTTCACGCGAGGCGGTACGCGATGAGAAGCGTAACCCGGAGGACTTCGCCCTGTGGAAGAAGGCCGAACCGGAGCATATTCTGCGCTGGGACAGTCCCTGGGGTGAGGGTTTCCCCGGATGGCATATCGAATGCTCGGCCATGGCAAAGAAATACCTGGGGCCGACCTTTGATATTCACGGCGGTGGTATCGACAATATTTTCCCGCACAACGAATGCGAGATCGCCCAGAGCGAATCCGCCAATGATGCAGCTTTTGCCCGCTACTGGATGCTGGTTGGCAGCCTGAACGTCGCCGACGAAGATGGTATCCCGGTCAAGATGTCCAAGAGTCTCGGCAATTTCGTGACTATCAAGGATGCGCTGGCACAACACCGCCCGGAGGTGATTCGGACGTTTGTCTACAGCGCCCATTACAGCAATCCCGTCACGTACAAAGAGGATGCGCTGGTGGGTGCCGCCAGCGGATGGGAGCGTCTGTATAATGCGGTGCGTCTGACGCGGCGGTTGATGGGCGACGCCCCGGAGACCGACGAGGGCAACAGCTTCGAGGCGCAGACCAGCACAGTGCGCCAGAACTTCAAAGAGGCGATGGACGACGACTTCAACGCACCGAAAGCGATAGCGGCCTTGCAGGAGTTCACCCGTGAGGTCAACAGCTTGCTCAATGGGGAGGCCACTGTCGGCCTGACGACGCTGGCGTCGATTGAATCGGTGTACAACGAACTGGCCGGTGAGGTTCTCGGTCTGGTGCCGGAACAAGTCGCCGGTGATACCCACGATGCCCAACGCGAGGCGGCGTTGATTGAACTGCTGATCGACATGCGGGCGCGAGCGCGTAAGGACAAAAACTATGCCGAAAGCGACCGTATCCGCGACGAACTGGCGAATATCGGTGTGACATTGGAGGACCGGGCCGACGGTACGGTCTGGCGGGTTTCGTAGGATGCCGGAGTATCTCTATGGGCATTGGCCGGTGATGGAGGCTTTAAGGGCCAATCGCCGCAAGTTCGAGCAGCTTATTCTCTCCGAGCGGGTGGATGAGCGGGGAACCGCCGGTGAGATTATGATGATGGCACAGGCACGCGATGTCACGATCAAGCGGGTGCCGCGCCGTATTCTGGACGATCTCTCCGGCGAGGCCAATCACCAGAACATGGTTCTGCGGGTGGGCGGTTATCCCTACTGTGACATTGACGACCTGCTCCAGGTGGGGGCAGAACGCGCTGAAAAGCCCTTTCTGCTGCTGCTGGACCTGCTCAAAGACCCGCAAAATGTCGGCAGCCTGATCCGTGTGGCCGACGCGGTGGGCGTTCATGGCGTGATTATTCAGGACCGGCGCGGGGTGGGTGTGACCGCTTCGGTCTCAAGCGCTTCATCGGGCGCGGTTGAGCATATCCGGGTGGCTCAGGTGACGAACCTGGTGAACACCATGAAAGAGTTGAAACGCCGGGAAATCTGGATGGTAGGTCTGGACCTGGGGACCGGCCTGCTACCCATCAACAAGACCAACCTGGATATGGCGCTGGGACTTGTCCTGGGTAGTGAAGGTGAAGGCATGCGCCGGTTGGTCCGTGAAACCTGTGATTTACTGCTGACTCTGCCCATGCGCGGGCATGTCGCCAGCCTGAATGTGGCGACCGTCGGATCGGTTGCCCTGTACAATGCATGGCAGGCACGCAACTGGCAGGGATGGTCGAATTAGAGGAGAGGTTAACCATGATTAACGACATTATTAACGAAGCAAAGTCGAAAATGCGGTCAACGATCAACGTCTTTGAGGAAGACCTGCACGGCATTCGCGGCAACCGGGCCAGTACCGCTCTGGTGGACCGGCTCATGGTTGAATACTACGGCCAGGATACGGAACTGCGCCAGTTGGCGAACATCTCGACACCAGAGGCGCAGCAAATTCTCATCCGGCCTTATGATGCGGGTGCTGTGAAGGCTATTGAGAAGGCCATCCAGGTTTCCGACATCGGTATCAATCCCAACGTGGATGGCAACTCGATCCGGTTGAACATGCCCGCGCTGACTCGTGAACGTCGTATGGACCTGGTGAAAGTGCTGCATAAGCGGGTCGAGGAGGCCAAAGTCTCTATCCGTAATATTCGCCGCAGCGCCAATTCCGATCTGCAAGAGTTCGAGAAAGAGAAGATGATCTCCGAAGACGACCGCAAACGCGGCGAGGACGAGATTCAGAAGCTCACGGACGAATACAGTAGTAAGCTCGAAGAATTGGGCAAGGCCAAAGAGCAGGACATCATGGAAGTCTAGCTGACTTCCTCCGGGACGGTCTGCTGGCCGTCCCGAACGGCATCAGCGCAACTTGAGCCACTGCAACCCGACGAGGGTCTTGGCGTCCATGATCTCGCCGGTCTTGACCTTTCCCAGCGCTTCCGTGACTGGCAGAACTACGCGGCGGATGTCTTCGCCTTCATCATCCTTACCGCCGCCGTTGCCCCGGTCCTGATCAGGTGATACTGCCACGTAGAAGAGAAATATCCGTTCGGATGATCCGCCAGGACTGAGGTAGAAGGTGCTGATCGGCTCAACCGCATCGACCGCGAACCCAATCTCCTCTTCGATCTCACGGATCATGGTGGCTGCCGGGTCTTCGCCGGCCTCGACGATCCCGGCGGGCAGTTCGATCAACCATCCCGGCCCCTTCTCATACGTCGAATAGCGGAACTGCTCAATCAAGATGATGGTGTCGTTGTCGGTGTTGTGGACGACCGCCGCCACGCCATCACCGCGCTCCAGGTTCAGGCGCATGATTTCGTCGCTCATGCTGCCGTCAAACCGCTCATGACGCAGACGGGTCGCTTCGATCTCGAAAATGGCTTTCTTGAATATCTGCTGCTTCTCGATAATGTCTACCCGCATCGGTTTCCCCGCTAATGTCGCTTCTTGGGCGGTTCGTAATCGTAGAACTCTTTACCGCCCACGTCCAGCTTCAATGAGAGGGTTAAGGTACACCATGAAGTATAGCACAAAAACGCCTGATGGTGGCGTATTTTGCCCGACATGTCCCGA
>CAYQJO010000065.1:0-5270 GCA_964417785.1 uncultured Anaerolineaceae bacterium
CCGCACGATATAAGACCTGAGTCGAACATTGTCCTGAGCAAAAGCCGATAGCCCTGTTGCTATCGGCTTTTGCTTTTGTGCTATACTACGGAGTATTACGGACTTGAAGTATTGTAATGACGCTGCAAAGTATTGTATTGGCAATCCCGCGACAACCTGTGATCCATGCTGGTATTCTGGCGACTCTGGCACTTGTCCCGGTCTGGTATCGGCTGCCGGGTGCGCCTGCGCCCTGGACCGCCCATTACGTCACCGGTTACGCAATCTTTATCCCGATTGTGTGGACCCTCAGCGCATGGCTGCTGCTGGGCCTGCCCGGTCTGCGTGACTTCGCCCACGACCGGCTCCGCCTGACCTGGGCGCTGTCGCTGATAATGCTGGTTATCTGGGCGTTGTTGTCGTCACAGTGGGCGTTCTCACGGGCGGAAGTGGCGGTCGGTGCCGCAGTCCAGATGGCGCTGGCGGCAGCGTTTGCTATATGCGTCGCCTGTGCCGGACCATCACCCCGGACCATTATCATGGCTCTCATCGGTGCGGCCCTGGTTCACGCGGCCATCGGCGGTTTACAGGTCGCCCTGCAAGGAACCCTCGGCCTGCCCGGTGAACTTCCGCTGGACCCGCAGCAGTCCGGTGTCAGTGTGGTGCAATCCGGCGATACCCGCTGGCTGCGTCCATATGGTCTGGCATCGCATCCCAACGTTTTCGCCGGGTTTATCGTGGCGGGACTCCTGGCGAGTGCCGCCTGGATCACCGCGCCATCGACCCGTATGCGCGGCACGCTGGCGTTTTTCTTTCTGCTGTGGATTCTGCTGCTCACCTTCTCACGCGGCGCATGGATTGGCTTTGCCGCCGGTGCGGTCGCACTGCTACCGCTGCTGCTGCGGGATCGCCTGCGTGACACCACCACTCGCCGTTATGTTGTCGCGGTGCTGGGAGGGGCTGTCGCGTTTGGTCTGGTGTTTTTCATCCTGTACCGCCCACTGCTGCTGACGCGCACCACCGGCGGCGAATTGACCGAGGTGCAGTCTGTGGGCAAGCGGGCGGTGCTGATGGAAGTGGCTTTCACAGCAGTTGATAGCGACCCGGTACGCGGAGTAGGTGCCGGTAATTTCCCCTGGTATGCGAGTCATTACCTCTATTACTTCTCCGACCTGGACCTACGCGGCGATAACGTCCATAGTGTGCTGCTTTCCGCTCAGGCCGAACTCGGCATCGTTGGTTTGCTGCTCACGGTGGTGATGGTCGTCACGGGCATAGAATCCGGGCTGCGGCGACTTGATGCCAACCGAGCCGTGCTTATCAGCATCGTTGTGGCGTTGATGGTCATCGGACTGGTCGATCATTATCCCTGGACGATGGTGCATTATCAGATTTTATGGTGGAGTCTTCTGGCATGAGTTTACAACACGCAATATTCGAGACCGTTGCCTACGCCGATGTGTTCGATTATCCCCTCACGCTGGATGAGATACACCGCTATCTGATCGGTGTCCAGGCGACACGGGAATCGGTTGCCGCTGCCCTATCCGACCATCCCCATATCGCCTGTGTGGGCAAGCTCTACTGCTTGCCGGGACGCGAAACCGTGATCGATGTGCGCAATCAGCGAACCCATGAAGCCAAACGGCTGTGGCCGCTGGCGCTGCATTATGGTCGCTGGATCGGTCGCCTGCCGTTTGTGCGTATGGTGGCAATCACCGGGTCGTTGGCTGTCGATAATACTCCGCCCGGTGGCGATGTCGATTATTTCATCATCACCGCGCCCCGGCGTCTGTGGCTGACACGCCTGCTGGTGATTGCTTTGGTCCGTTGGGCAGCGCGATCCGGCATCACGCTCTGCCCCAACTATCTGCTCTCGGAGAACGCACTTTATATCCGCGATCAAGGGATGTATCCCGCCCGTGAGATCACACAGATGGTGCCTGTGGCCGGTCTGGCGACCTACCATGATTTCCGTGAGCGCAACGGCTGGACGGTTGACTATTTCCCCAACGCGGTTGAGCCGCCAGATCGTCCTGGTACCAATAATGCGGGTGGTGGCGGTCTCTTTCAGCGAATCACAGAGATGCTGCTGCGCACGCCGCCAGGGGACTGGCTTGATCGCTGGGAGATGCGGCGCAAAGTCCACAAACTCAGTCGCGACCCCTCCTCAGAGGCGCAGTTTTCGCGGGACTGGTGTAAGGGACATTTTGACGGTCATATGGGCAGGATCATGAATGCTTACCAATCACGACTTGAGCGATTGAATGGAAGTGCGATGGAAAACAACAAAGTATTGTTCGGACAATCGTATTATCTGCGTTTCGACCCCAAGCTGTGGGCGGCCATGCAGCCATATCCGCCGCTGGGGACTCTGTATGCGGCGGCATATCTGCGCCAGCGGGGTTATGATGTTGCCCTATTTGACGCGATGCTGGCTGAGTCGGAGACCGAATGGGCAGCAGCCCTCGATCGGGAACGGCCCCGCTACGCCGTCATCTATGAGGACAACTTCAACTATCTCTCCAAGATGTGCCTCTCACGCATGCGTGAAGCCGCGCTGACCATGATCGACATGGCAAAGCAGCGTGGTTGCACCATCATCGTCTGCGGTGCCGACGCCACCGACCACAGCACTGTCTATCTGGACGGCGGTGCCGATTATGTGCTGTTGGGCGAGGGTGAAGAGTCGCTGGGCGAATTGATGGACGCGCTCAGAGCAGGCGATCCGGCAGACAGCATCGCTGGTGTTGTATCGCAGACGCAGCCGGAAGGCACCCGCCGCCCCGTCATGCGTTGCCTGGACGACCTGCCACATCCTGCCTGGGATTTGATCGACGTGGAGCGCTATCGGGCGATCTGGACCGAGCGGCACGGTTATTATTCGATGAACTTGGTGACGACACGCGGCTGCCCCTATCATTGTAACTGGTGTGCCAAACCCATCTGGGGCCAGCGGTATAACGTCCACAGCCCGGAATATGTGGCCGACCAGATGAAACACCTCCAGGCGACTTACCAGCCGGATCATATCTGGTTTGCCGATGACATCATGGGCCTGAAACCGGGTTGGATCGAGCGTTTTGCCGATGTTTTAGAACAGAAGAACGTTCGGATACCTTTTAAATGTCTCAGCCGGGTCGATCTGCTGGTGCGCGGCGATACGGTAAACGCGCTCAACCGGGCTGGATGTCGCACCGTGTGGGTGGGCGCGGAATCGGGCGCACAACATGTGCTGGATGCGATGGAAAAAGGCACCACAGTCGCGCAGATTCATGAAGCGGCGGATCGTTTGCACCGCGCCGGGATCGAAGTGGGATTCTTCCTGCAATTCGGCTATCCCGGCGAGACCCGCGCCGACATCGAGAAAACACTCCAACTGGTGCGTGACTGCCGCCCCGATGATGTTGGCATTTCCGTCTCATACCCACTCCCTGGCACACCCTTCTACGAACGGGTCAAAACCGAGTTGGGCGAGCGCCAGCACTGGCAAGACTCGGCGGACCTGGCGATGCTCTACGCCGGACCCTTCAGCACCGGCTTCTACCGCCAGTTGCACACCGTCGTCCATAAGGAGTTTCGCGCCCGCAAGACCTTCGCCGCACTGAGGCACAGCCGTCCGCGTGACCTGGCCGCCATGATCTACCACACAGCGACTCTGCCACTGGCCCGAATGCGACTCAACCGGTTGGCGCAGCAGCCGCACCGGGGGATTGATGCGCTGCAACCGCGCATGGATTACGCCGCCGCCGCCACGCCCAGCCCACAGGAGGATTGATCGTTGGATATTCTGCTGACACATGGTTATTTTCTGTGGGAGGACCCGCACGAACGACAGATCATGCGGCCCTATCCACCGTTGGGAATTCTGTATATCTCGTCGCATCTGAAAGCGAAGGGCTTTGATGTCCAGGTCTACGACACTACCCTGAGCAGTCCGGCGGCCTTCCGTGAGTATGTCCTGCGGGAGTGTCCACCGTTGGTGGGCATTTACTGCAATATGCTCACCCGTCGCTACATCATCGGTATGATCGACGCCTGCAAAGCTGCCGGGTCAACCGTCGTGGTCGGCGGACCGGACCCGGCCAACTACATCACCGAGTATCTCGATCATGGAGCCGACATCATCGCCAGCGGTGAAGGGGAGGTCACGATGGAAGAGATTCTGGCCGCCGAGAAGCCGCTGGATCAGATTGAGGGCATCGCTTTCCGCCGCGACGACGGCTCGCTGGTCCGGACACCGCCTCGCTCGCAGATCAAAGATTTGAACGAACAGCCCTTCCCCGACCGCGCCGCCATCGACATCCCGGCCTACATGCGCATCTGGAAAGAGAATCACGGCCAGTCCGCCGTCTCGCTGATTACCGCTCGCGGCTGTCCCTATACCTGTACCTGGTGCAGCCATGCCGTCTTCGGCTACACCCACCGCCGCCGCTCACCGCAAAACGTCGTGGACGAGGTGGCCCACATCCGCGAGACCTATAACCCGGACCTGCTCTGGTACGCTGACGATGTGTTTACCATCAATCACCGCTGGTTGTTCGCCTATGCTGAGGAACTCTCCCGCCGGGGACTCCATACCCCGTTTGAGACCATCTCACGTGAGGACCGGCTCGATGAGCAGGTGGTCAAAACGCTGGCCGATATGGGCTGTTACCGGCTGTGGGTGGGGGCCGAGAGCGGATCGCAGCGCGTGCTGGACGCCATGCAGCGCAAAACCGACGTGAATCGGGTGAAAGAAGTCGTGCGGATGCTGCAACGCTACGGTATTGAGGCCGGCATGTTCATTATGCTCGGCTACGACGGTGAGCAGATCAGCGACCTGGAAGAGACAGTCCAGACGCTCAAAGACGCCAACCCCGATGTTTTCCTGACGACGGTCGCCTATCCCATCAAGGGGACCAAATATTACGAGAAAGTGGCTGATAACGTGATTCCGCTCAAGCCCTGGCACGAAGGCTCCGACCGTGACCACACCGTCGCTGGTCGCCGGTCGCAGCGATTCTACCGGCATGCCACCCGCTGGATGGTGGGTGAAGTCGCATATCACCGGCAGCGGAGTACGAGTCAACCGGATTACATGCGCATGGCGAAGTCCTTTATCAACGCTCGTGTAGGGCGGTTGGGCATGACATTGACGCGAAATGAGGTCGAATGAGCGCTTTTGACGCCGCAGCGCCCACCTATGACGCCGACTTTACCGACCGGCGGCTCGGCTTATGGCTGCGGCAGCAGGTCCATCACCATCTGCCGTTTCGTCCCGGCCAGCATGTACTGGAACTGGGATGCGG
>CAYQJO010000065.1:5370-19140 GCA_964417785.1 uncultured Anaerolineaceae bacterium
TATAGATTATGACCACCCTGTATCGTTCTGTCTGGGGACATCTCCTGGCGTGGCGCTTTCGCCTCTTTCATCGCCACCGCCACCGCAATCTGGTGCTGGAACGCATCGATGATTGCGACTTTGTGGTGCTGCCGGATGTCTTCAACCCGGCCCTGTTCCGCACAGGACCGTTCCTGGTGGGGCAGTTGGACCGGATCGCACCGGGGATGCACGTTCTTGATATGGGGACGGGTTCCGGCATCGCCGCCGTTTTTGCCGCCAGAAGCGGCGCTCAGGTGGTCGCGGTGGACATCAACCCGGCGGCGGTGCGCTGCGCACGCATCAACGCCCTGCTCAACGATGTAGACGAGCGGATGTGTGTACGCCAGGGCGATCTGTTCGCGCCGGTTCTGGGTGAACAATTCGATCTGATCGTCTTCAATCCGCCGTTTTACCGGGGAACCCCACGCGATGCCTACGATCATGCATGGCGCGGGCTGGACGTGGCCGAACGATTCGCCGCCGGACTGTCCGATCATCTAAAATCAGGGGGAAGGACTTTGCTGGTGCTGTCCAGCGATGGCGAGGACTTTCTCGACGCTTTTTCCGGGTTTACAGTCAAGACGCTGGCTACCCGCGACTTAATCAACGAGATTTTGACCATCTATGAGGTGTGTCCATCATGATTATCATGTATAACCCACCGAGTTCAGCCAACCGCAAACCGATTCTGCCGATGTCACTGTTGGCTCTGGGTGCGCTGCTGGAAGGCCGCCATGAGTATATGATCGTGGATGGCAACCTGGAAGCCGATCCGCTGGCTGTGCTGGACCGTGCCATCCGTGAGACGGGAGCCGGGGTGCTGGCTGTCACCGTCATGCCGGGACCACAGCTTGTCAACGCTGTGCCGGTCTGCCGTGAACTCAAGCAGCGCTGCCCCGATCTGACCATCATCTGGGGCGGCTATTTCCCGACTCAGCATTACGATGCCGTCTTGAAAGCCGATTATGTCGATTATGTGGTGCGTGGACATGGCGAAAAGGTCTTTGTCGATCTGCTGGATGTGCTGGCACGCGGCGGCAGACCGGTGCAGATGCCCGGTGTCGCCTACCGTGACGACAGCGGTGAGATCATCGCCGAAGCCCCGGCACCAATTCCGCATCCGCAGCAACTGCCCGATTTCCCCTATCATCAAATTGACTTCAACCGCTATGTGCGCCGCACCTTCATGGGCAATCGCACCGGGGCGCACCATTCCAGTTATGGCTGCCCGTTCTTCTGCAACTTCTGTGCCGTCGTGAATATGGTCGAGGGGCGCTGGTTGGCTCAGTCGGCGGAGCGAACAGCGGATACCGTGCGCCGTCTGGTCGAATTCTATCATCTGGACTCGGTCGAATTCTACGACAACAACTTCTTCACCCGCGAGAGCCGGGTGGCGGAATTCTCCGAACGAATCATGGATTTGAACCTGGGATGGTGGGGTGAAGGCCGCATCGACACGATGATGGCTTACGACGAAAGCACCTGGAAGGCCATGCAGAAGAGCGGCCTGCGCATGGTGTTCCTGGGCGCGGAGTCAGGTTCGAACGAGACGCTCAAGCGAATGGACAAGGGCGGACGCGCTTCGACCGAGAAGACCCTCGACATCGCTGCCAAAATGCGCAATTACGGTATCGTGCCGGAGATGTCGTTTGTCGTCGGCAACCCACCCGATCCCGAAGGCGACACCGCGGACACCCTCGATTTCATCCGGCGCGTCAAACGGGTCAATCCGCGCACCGAGATCATCATCTATGTATATACGCCGGTGCCGCTTTCCGGTGAACTCTACGAGCAGGCCAGAGCCGACGGCTTCAGTTTCCCGGAGACGCTGGAAGGCTGGATTAGCCCGGAATGGCAGGATTTCATCCAGCGGCGCAGTGCCAACATGCCCTGGCTGCACGATCCCTTGCGGCGGCAGGTGCGCAATTTCGAGCGGGTCCTCAACGCCTACTATCCGACGGCCACCGACGCTCGCCTGGGATCGCTCTGGCGCGGCCTGCTGCGAGCAACCAGTGCGTGGCGCTACCATACCGGCTTCTATCATTTCCCCTTGGAACTGCGAGCGCTGCACCGGCTGCTGCGCTACCAGCGTCCGGAGACAAGCGGATTTTGAGGTATAATTGACACAAGATGCTATAGGGGATGGATATTATGGCTGCGCCACACCTCGCTATATTTGAAGATGCACTGGCTGAATTCGAGCAGCAGTATCCCGAATTCGATATTGAGGGGTTGGAGTCGCTGAGGGCGACCGAGTACAGCCGTCTGGATAAACAGGGACATGTTTACCTGGATTACACCGGCGGCGGCCTCTACGCGGACAGTCAGATCGACGCCCACATGGATATGCTCAAGTGCGGCGTATTCGGCAATCCGCATTCGAGCAACCCCACCTCGCAGGCTATGACACAATTGGACGACCATTCCCGCGCTTATGTGCTGCAATATTTTAACGCCTCGCCCGATGAATATGTCGCCATCTTCACATCAAATGCCAGCGGGGCGCTCAAGCTGGTAGGTGAATCCTATCCGTTTGGAGTGGGTGGTCATTATCTGCTCACCTTCGACAACCATAACTCGGTCAACGGCATTCGGGAATACGCCCGTGCCAGAGGCGCGACCGTGACCTATGTGCCGGTGCTGCCGCCTGATCTGCGCATCGACAGCGACAAACTGCATACGCTGCTGCGTGCGGCAAACCCGGAACGGTGCCATCTGTTCGCCTATCCGGCCCAGTCCAATTTCTCCGGCGTGCAGCACGACCTGGAATGGATCGATATCGCCCACGACGCCGGCTGGGATGTGCTGCTGGATGCCGCCGCTTATGCTCCAACCAACCCCCTTGATCTGAGCCGCTGGAAACCCGATTTTGTCTCGCTTTCGTTCTACAAGATGTTTGGCTATCCGACGGGTGTCGGCTGCCTCATCGCCCGCAAGCCGGTGCTGGAAAAGCTGCACCGGCCCTGGTTCGCCGGCGGGACGATTACTATTGCGTCCGTCCAGGGAGATGGGTACTATTTGGAGGAGGGCGAGGCTGGCTTTGAGGATGGCACTATCAACTATCTCAATCTGCCCGCCATTGAGATCGGGCTGCGCCACCTGGAGCGTGTCGGTGTGGACAAAATACACACCCGCGTGACCTGTCTCACGGACTGGCTCATCCAGCGGTTGATGAGCCTGCATCACAGCAACGGCACACCCCTGATCCATTTGTACGGCCCGGCCAACACAGAAAATCGCGGCGGCACTGTGACGGTTAATTTCTTCGATCCTGATGGCAAGCTGTTCGATTACCGCGATGTCGAGGCCCAGGCCAACAACGAGAATATCTCGCTGCGGACCGGGTGTTTCTGCAATCCGGGTGCCGGAGAACAGGCACACGGTCTGACGGCAGAGGACTTGAAAAGCTGCTTCGGCCATGCCGAACGCATGACGTTCAATGAGTTCATCACTGTTATGCACGGCAAGGCCAAAGACGCGGTCGGGGCGGTTCGCATTT
Source organism: uncultured Anaerolineaceae bacterium (assembly GCA_964417785.1). Lineage (GTDB taxonomy): Bacteria > Chloroflexota > Anaerolineae > Aggregatilineales > Phototrophicaceae > DAOTUL01. The sequence goes on from CAYQJO010000065.1 coordinate 8,891, forward strand.
CAGTCGGAATCGCCACCAACTTCCAGGATGTTTATCGTGTTCTTCATTTCGCTCAAGGCTTCCTGGACCGTAATGCGTGACAATTGTCACCGGCTCAGTGTGGTAAAGATTACGTGGAACCGGGTATAATATCCGGTGTTCTAAACTCATAAAATCTATAGACGGGAAGGTAGATTGTGTCAGAATTAACATGGGAAAAACGTGAACAAGTTCTTACTCCCACCCGTAGTAAAGAACGCTATAAATTCCTGGTCGGCGGTGTGCTGATGCTGGCGGCAGTGGTGTATTTGATTTTGAGCAGCACCACCGCCGGAGCGCAGTATTTCATCACCGTTGATGAATTGATGAATAACCCGGAATATATCGGCCAGACGGTGCGCATCTCCGGCGCGGTCATCGGCGAGACCATCGAATACGACAGCGAAAACATCCTCATCGACTTCACCATTGCCCATATCCCCCGTGAGACCGACAATCTGGCCCGGTCGCTGTATGAAGCAGTTCATGATACCGAACGTGCCCGGCTGGCCGTCCATTATACTGATGTCAAACCCGACCTGCTGCAAAACGAAGCACAGGCGATTCTCACCGGGGAACTCCGTGCGGACGGGGTGTTCTACGCCAACGAACTACTGCTGAAATGCCCCAGCCGCTACGAGGAGACGGTGCCGGATCAAGCGGCAGCGCAAAAGGACGTATAGACATGCTGGCTGAAATTGGACTTCTGGCGACATTCTTTGCCTTTATTGCCGCCATTTATGCCATCCCGGCATCCGTCTATGGCGAGCGCCGTCATAACGAAAGCATCGTTCTGAGTGGGCGCAATGCCGCTTTGCTCACATTTCCGCTGCTGCTGGTTGCCACCGGTGCATTACAAATCGCCCTCATGACCGAGCAGTACCAGATCAGCTATATCTGGTCGGTGAGCAGTCCCAGCATGACGGACTTCTTCCGTTTTACAGCCCTGTGGGGGTCGCAGCAGGGATCGCTGCTCTTCTGGTGCTTCCTGATGAGCGCGTTCTCGTTCGCCGCCATCGCCCTAAACTGGCGCAGCCAGCGCCGTCTGATGCCCTACGCCATCGCCTATATGATGGTGGTGCTGGTGTTCTTCGTCGGTCTGGTGTTGTTCCTGGAGAATCCCTTCGAGCGCTACTGGATCGTTGACAGCGAAGTCGTCCAGACGGCGTTTATCCCGGCGGGCGCGGTCGCACCGGCGGCATCGCGCCTGGCCGAGACCGCCAACGGCCTGAATCCGCTGCTGCGCCATTTCGGTATGGCGATTCACCCGCCCATGCTCTACCTGGGCTTCGTTGGGTTCGTTATTCCTTTTGCCTTTGCGATGGCGGCATTGGCCTCCGGCGATCTCTCGACCAACTGGATCAAGGCGACCCGTTTCTGGGCGCTCATCGCATGGTTGTTCCTCAGTCTGGGGTTGATCCTGGGCGGACGCTGGGCCTATGACGTGCTTGGATGGGGTGGTTACTGGGGTTGGGACCCGGTCGAAAACGCAGCCTTCCTCCCCTGGCTGATGGGTACGGCCTTCCTGCACAGCGTCATCATCCAGGAAAAACGCGGCATGCTGAAGATGTGGAACATGTTCCTGGTCAACGGAACCTTCTCCGCCGTGATCTTCGGCACCTTCGCCACTCGCAGCGGGCTGGTGGACAGCGTTCACAGCTTCGCTCGCAGTGAGGTTGGCTTCCCCATGTTCACTTTCTGGTTCCTGGTAACGATGGTGTCAATGGGTTTGCTGCTCTGGCGCTACAATCGCGGCGAACTCAAGGACGACCATCCCTTCACCAACATTCTCAGCCGCGAATCGCTTTTCATCCTGAACAACTTCATCTTCCTGGCACTGTTCGTGGCAATCTTCTGGGGCAGCTTTGGTGCGCCGATTGTCTCCGAATTGTTCATGAACACCAACATCACCCTGGGTACCGATTACTTCATGCAGGTGACGCCGCCGCTTTTTGCCGCGCTGTACATCTTGATGGGTATTGCGCCGCTCTCAGCCTGGAACGCGACATCGGCCCGCCGGTTGGGGCAGGCACTTTATGTTCCCATCATCATGACGGTCGTCTTTCTGGCGGCGCTGGCGGTCTTCTTCAGCGAGGCGGTCGATCCACTGTCGCTTTTCGGTTATGGCATCGTGGCGCTGGCTGGTGCGGTCGCCATCTACGAGACCTATCGGGGTGCGCGGGCAAGACGGTCGCGCTTCAGTGAGAACTGGTTACAGGCGTTCATGACGCTGATCCGGCGCAATCCACGCCGTTACGGTGGCTATATGGTCCACCTGGGCATCACCGTGATCGGTCTGGGCGTCATCGGCAGCACCTTGTTCCAGGTCGAGACGCAGCAAACCCTTACCGTCGGCCAGTCGCTGGAAATCGACAACTACACCCTGCACTTCGACCGGCTGAACAGCGGCCAGGTCGCTGATGATGGTCGGATCATGGACATTGCCGAGATGACGGTGATGCGGGATGGTGAGACGGTCGCCCAACTGCGCCCGCGCCGTGATCGCTTCCCTGAAGGCGAAGGCATCAACACCATGACCATCGCCGGGGCGCACAGCACCATCCGCAACGACTTCTACGTGCTGCTGGTCGGATGGGAACCCATCGGTGCCGGACAGGCGACCTTCAAGGTGTATGTCAACCCGCTGGTTAATCTGGTCTGGTGGGGTGGCTTGATTCTGATCGTAGGGACATTTATGGCGGTCTGGCCCTGGCAAACGGCCACCAGCAAGGTGAAATCCGAACAGCCAACCGCCGTAGCGCGAGGTGTGGCGTGAAACAGGTGATTGTACTGGTCGTCCTGCTGCTGGTGAGCGGTGTCGTTTACGCGCAGCAGGAAGTGACCGATGATGAGGTTAACGACATCGCGTCCAAGCTTTACTGCCCGGTCTGCGAGAACATCCCATTGGAAGTCTGCGGAACAGCGGCTTGCGATGACTGGCGTAATGAAGTCCGGCTTTATCTGGAAGATGGTTGGACCGAAGAGCAAATCGTGGATGACTTCGTGATACGCTTTGGTGATCAGGTGGTTGGCACACCGCAGGACCCGGCACTACGGGCGCTGTCACTGGTCACGCCCTGGATTGTCGTGATGTTGATGCTGGGTGGTACCGTCTACATCTTCCTGCGCTGGCGCAACCAGCACGGCATGATCGAAACAACCGCCGTGACCGAACCCGAAATCATCCAGGATGATTATCTGGCGCAGTTGGAACGTGATGTACACGAACAGGCATAGTCAGGATATTGTATGACCGATGAGGTTTTGAATACGGGGCAGGCAGAGGCCCCCCGTAAAGGGTTGAGTTTAGGATCGATTGTACTGCTGCTGGGGATTGCCGCAGTTGCGGTTGTGTTTGCGGTGGCGCTGGCAGAACAGCAAAAAACGCAACCGACCGCTGGCCCGGCTCCCGATTTTGAGTTCACCACCTTCGAGGGCGAGACCATGCGCCTCTCCGATCTACGCGGTAGTGTGGTGGTGTTGAACTTCTGGGCAAGCTGGTGTGCGCCCTGTCGCTACGAGGCACCGGCGCTGCAATCAGCCTGGGAAAGCTATCAGAACCGGGATGATGTGGTCTTTCTCGGTGTGGCCTATGCCGATAACGGGCCGAAGTCCATTGAATATATGGAAGAATTCGGCATCACCTTCTTGAATGCGCCCGATCTCGGCACCCGCATCTCCGACCAGTACAACATCCAGGGGGTGCCGGAGACGTTCATCATCGATCAGGACGGCAATGTGGCGGAGTTTATTTATGCCGGTGTCACAGAGCAGCAGCTTCGGACATCGGTCGATAGGCTGCTCAGGGGGTAGCGATGAGTTTTGAAGGGTTACTGGCGGCAGCGCTGCTGCTGCTCATCAGTACGGCCTGGGTGGCACTGCCGTTTCTGCGACGGCAAACTGTCCAAAGGGATCAGGACATGCTCATGCAGAAACAGCGCGAGCGCCTGGACGTGCTGTACCGGCAGGTGACAACCACCATCCGCGATCTGGATGAAGATTTCTCCACCGGCAAGATACAGGAGGACGATTACCAGCGCGAACGTCAATACTGGCTGGAGCGCGGCGTTCAAATCCTGAAAGCCCAGGAGCAGATCGATACCGGCCATGTGCCACTGACCACGATGCCGGACGAACCCGACCCGACGGACGATGCCATCGAAGCTGCCGTCGCAAGGTATCTCGAAAAGGCAAAGAGCTAAACCAGAAAACAGGGCGGCCACCGCCCTGTTTTTGATTCCGTGTCGGTTGCCCGCTCGCGGTGTTATGAATCATTACAGAAGGTTTTGTGTAAAGTTCACATCGTGTAAGATTGTCAGGGTATAAGCGTGAATGATACAATAACCTTATTGTGTTTGAAATCTATGCTGAGAGAAGCAATGCGCTATGTCCATGCGTGACACCGATACGCGGAACGTAACGCTGGTTGATCTCCCCTTGATCGTGCGGCTAACCGATAGGGCAACGGTGCTGGATAGCGAACTCGGTTTCACCCGTGACGTCTTCGGGCCGAGTGATACCATCCTCTCCGGATTGCTGCCACAGCAGCGAGGTTTGCATACCCTGGTAGCTCGATCTGATAAGGAACAGGTGGTCGGCCAGTTTCGTTTGCGTACCCACAGCGATTACGCGCAGATTGTGTATGTCGCGCCCGCCCTTAGCGATGGCCGGGAGGATACGGCCTGGTTGCATGTGTTTGATGCGATGGCGCGTGAGGCGGGCAAGCACGAAGCCCATGCGCTGGTAGCAGAGGTCAACGAGGACAACAGCCTGTTTGAGACCATGCGTACTGCTGGTTTCGCTGTATATGCGCGGCAGCAAATCTGGCACCGGATGCCGGGTATGTATCCGATTGTAGAACCTGGGTGCAGGCTTTACGAAGCACACGAGATGGACGCCCACAACATCCAATCGTTGATTTCCCATACCGTACCACCGCTTGTGCAGCATATTATCGCGCCCAGCGGCGAACCACACGGTTTGATCTATCGCAAAAATCGTCGGGTAGAAGCTTTTATCACGGTGACAGAGGGCAAGCAGGGCATTTACTTGCAGCCTTTCATGCACGCGGATGTGATGGGCGAGGCCGACGCCATTCTGGACTCGTTAATACGATGTTTACACAAATCGGCTAAACTGCCTGTGTATGTATGTGTTCGTCGCTACCAGGAATGGCTGAGTTCGGCATTGGCCGATCTTGGGTTTTCAGCCGGACCCCGTCAGGCTGTCATGGTCAAACACATTACCGCCGGCGTGCGCCATACGTCTTTTGAGCCGGTTCGGCGGGGCTTGAAGGCGGTCACGGGGCCGTTGAAGCCACCGATGAACTCCTTGCATTATTATGAGGATTATTAAGGATCATATGGAAAGACGGATAACGGACGACATCGACAAACTGCAACTGGTCTTACCCCGCTACATCAATCAGGCTTTAGATGCGCTTGATGACACCGACAACCTCCTTGAGGTTGTTCTTGATTTAGGACGAGTACCCTCTGCACGTTTTGTCTCCGGCGAAGTTGTTCTCTCAGAGGACGAAGTAACCCGCGATGATCTGGATGACATTGTAGAACGCATTGGCGACTTCGACGCCGACAACCGTGCCGGAATCGAGCGCACGCTGCACCGCATCTCGGCCATCCGCAACCGGCGCGAGGCCATTGTCGGTCTCACCTGCCGCGTGGGTCGGGCGGTATACGGCACGATTGACATCATTGACGATCTCATCGCCACCAACCAGAGTATCCTGATGCTGGGACCGCCCGGTGTGGGTAAGACGACCATGCTGCGGGAGGCGGCCCGTGTGCTGGCAGAGCGCAAGCGCGTTATCATCGTGGATACGTCCAACGAGATCGGTGGCGATGGCGATGTGCCGCATTCATCCATTGGCAAGGCCCGCCGGATGCAGGTCTCACACCCGGAACGCCAGCACGAAGTTATGATCGAGGCGGTGGAAAATCACAATCCCCAGGTGATCGTGATTGACGAAATCGGGCGCGAACTGGAAGCGACAGCGGCCCGCACCATCGCCGAACGCGGTGTGCAGTTAATCGGTACCGCGCATGGTAACGCTCTGGATAATCTGATGCTCAACCCAACATTGTCGGACCTGATCGGTGGAATTGAGTCGGTTACCCTCTCTGACGATGAGGCGCGGCGGCGCGGTACTCAGAAGACGGTGCTGGAACGGCGAGCGCCACCCACCTTCGATGTGCTGATTGAGATACAAACGCGGGACCGGTTGGCCGTACACGAAAGTGTCGCTGATGCGGTCGATATGGTACTGCGGGGTCGCACTCAGGCGGTCGAGGTGCGCTCCCGTGATGAAAATGGCGACGTGCAGATCGACACCATACAGCCCGAATACGATATGGGCGAGCGGGATTCTTCTCGCCGGGGCGGGCGGGGTAATCGCAACAGTCGCGACCGCGACGACAAAGAGCAGCATGCCTTCAAGCAGCCATACGATGAATTTATCCCCCGTGCCGCAGACGGCGGACCGCTGCAAATGCTCCACATCTACGCTTATGGCGTGGCCCGCAATCGACTGCAACAGGCCGCTCGTCGGCTCAAGGTGCCGCTGACCGTCATGGATGATCTGGGTGGTGCGGATGCGGTGGTGACGTTGAAGAATTACTATCGCCGTCGTCCCAGACTGATTGCCGATGCGGAGCGGCTCGGGATGTCCATCTATGTGCTGCGGGCCAACACCGTCTCACAGATGGAAAACTTTTTGATCGACATTTTCCAGCTTGAGATTGACCCTCTCGATCCTTTTGGGGTGGCGATCCAGGAGGCTGAGACAGCCATTAACCAGATTCAGGCGGGTGTTGAGTTCGTGGACCTGGCTCCCCAGGAATCGACCATCCGCCGCCGTCAGCATCAACTGGCCCGCAAAGCGCAGTTGTTGTCGCGGTCCTTCGGTCAGGACCCGGATCGCCATGTCCGTATTTACCGCTACGAAGCGGAGTAGCCGCGATGTTTATTTCGTTTGAGGGGGTAGACGGCAGCGGTAAAACAACCCAGGCCCGCCAGACCGTCCAGTTTTTGCAGGAACATGGCTACGATGTGTTGATGGTGCGTGAACCGGGTGGCACGCCAATTGGCGATCAGGTGCGTGGGATACTGCTGGATAACATGGAAAACACTGAGATGCACCCGCGCACCGAACTACTGCTATTTTGCGCGTCGCGGGCGCAGCTTGCCGCCGAGCGCATCATGCCGCACCTGCAAAAGGGTGGGATCGTCGTGTGTGATCGCTATATCGACTCTACCTTCGCCTACCAGGGTTACGGTCACGGGTTGAATCTCAAGGCACTGCGCAGTGTGATCGACTTTGCGACCAGCGGTCTCAAACCCGACCTGACCCTGTTCATGGACATCAACCCTGATGAAGCGCTGCGCCGACGCGCTAAAGCGACCCTGTTCGGCGAAGCCTGGAACCGGCTGGATGACATGGATTTGCCCTTTCACCGTCGGGTGTACAAAGGCTATCACGAACTGATGCTGAATGAACCGGCGCGTTTCCAGTCCATAGATGCCACCCGTACTCCCGATACTATACAGAACCATATTCGTCATGTGCTGGCGGAATGGCTGGAACTGGAACGCCAGCACCATGATTGACATCACGTTTGACATCCAGGTGGACCGTGAGGGTGAACACGCCGACCCACTGCTGGACGATTACGAACTCAATATGCTGCTGGAACACACGCGAGCGCAGATCGCCCGGCATGTCCAGAACAGCCTGGGCGATTTGCGCTGTACGGTTCACAATCAAGCGCCCGCCGTAACCATCACCGGCAGTTATTCACTGGATACCGAGCAACTCGACATCAACTACCATGTCGATACCTGCTGCAAAACTTTCCTGATGCAGGCGATCATGGCGCTTAACACACGGTAACGCCTGGTACTATGATAGGTACTATTTGACGACCTTGCAGGGATTGGTCAGCTTGCCAATCGCCTCGATTTCCACCTCGACCACATCACCCTCACCCAGGAAACGCCCGCGTTTCTTACCCACACCGGCGGGTGTGCCGGTGAGAATCACATCGCCGCTTTCCAGCGTAAACGCATGTGAGCAGAAGGACACCAGCGTCGGAATCCGGAACATCATCAGGCCAGTGTTGGCGTTCTGCATTTCTTCGCCACTGACCGTCGTCTTGAGAGTCAGATCATGCGGATCGGTGATCTCATCGGCGGTAACGATGCAGGGTCCCAGCGGGCAGAAAGTATCCAGGCTTTTGCCCCGTATCCACTGTGGCTCCGCATCCTGCAAATCGCGGGCGCTGACGTCGTTGGCGAGGGTGTAGCCATAAACATGCTTCATGGCGTCTTCTTCGCTCACTTCATACGCTTTCTGGCCGATGATGACTGCCAGTTCACCTTCCCAGTCCACCTGAGTCGAGAGAGACTCACGCCAGGTGATAGCGTCGCCATCGCCGATGACGCTGGACACAAATTTGGCGAAGAGGAGCGGTTTTTCCGGGCGTTTGTTACCAAGCTCATCGGCATGAGCGGCATAATTGCGTCCAATGCCGATAATTTTGCGCGGCATAAGCGGCGCACGGAAGACCACCTCATCGACGTTGGTGGGATTACCGGCTGTGGTCGGGCGGATACCCTGCTGGACAAGACTGCGCATATCCGGGCTGGGGGGCGAGACCTGGAAGACCTGATCGCCTTCCAGGATACCGGTGAAGCTGGCTTCAGGATTGTTCTTGTACGCAAATGTAACGAGTTTCATGGTGTTTCGCGGCGAAAGCCGCTTGCTCCTTTCTTATAGATGATTTATCGCACTACCAGCGGTGTGTGCGCACTGGCAGTGTGTTCATGCCCTCAACCAGCCGCTGTAAGAGCCGGTCACGCATATCGGCCAGTACTTCGGGTTGATCGTCGGCGCGGTCATGGACTTCATAGTCGGTGTCGCTGAGATCGAACAGCTTTTCGCTGCCATCAGCGTAGCGGAAATACTTGTGAGACGGTGTGCGCAGGGTCAGAATGCGACTGTTTTCGTCACGGTGCTGCACCATCACATCGGCGCGGCCTTTATCCGTCTCACCCTTCAGCAGCCCGGTCATGGTCTGCCCGTCCAGGCCAGCGGGACTATCGACACCGCACAGATCGCACAGGGTCGGCAGCAGATCGACCGTTTCGACAAAACCACTCACCCGCCGACCAGCAGGCAGCACACCCGGCATTCGAATCATACACGGTACCCGGATAATCTCGTCGTAATTTGACGGTCCCTTGGCGAAACGCGCATGATCGCCCAGCATCTCGCCGTGATCGCTCATGTAAATGACGATGGTGTTATCCGGCACAGCGGCCAGAATATGCCCGACATAATAGTCGATTTCGCTGCACAGCGCGTAGTAGTGCCGCCGGATGTCGTCCCACTGTTCCAATGTGAGCGACGGCAGCGGCGAGGTTGCGATGTCGTCAGGATGCTGTGTGGGCGGCGGCAGTTCTACACCATCGTAGAGGTCCAGCCAGCGTTGCGTCGGATTGAGTGGGTGATGCGGATAGAAGAACCCGACACTGAGAAAGAACGGTCGGTCAGCACCGGATAATCCATCCAGCAGGGCGACGGCACGGCTGGCGGTCCAGGCCGTCAGCGTCAGGTTGTCCGGTATATCCTGCACCCAGGTGTGCATGTTGCCAGGAGCGACGTGGATACTGGGGGCATCTGGACGTTCGGGACGAACGCTTGCCACGTAATCCGGGTGATTGTCGGCAATCCAGGTGTAGTAGGCGTTTTCCCGATCTGCCGGTCCATCGGCCCACTCATTGATATCATACCCATAATCGTTATACTGGGACGATAGGTCGCGAGGTTCGTCCTTATGTGGCAATAAGTGCAGTTTGCCCACATTCACGGTCGTATAACCGGCGTTTTGCAACACATTTGCCAGCGTAGTTTCGTGCTTCGGCAGGCCGATTCCGTTGGATGTGACACCATGATTTAACGGATAGCGTCCGGTCCAGATGCTCGCACGCGACGGCATACACACTGGTCCCTGAATGTAACACTGGTCCAGGCAGACCGCCTCGCTTGCGAATTGATCCAGCACCGGCGTGATCATATGCGGGCTGCCGTTGGCTCCGATGCTGTCGTAGCGCTGTTGATCGGTACTGATCAACAGAATGTTTGGCGATGTCATCGTATTTCCTCAGTTATCGCTGTTCAAGATGCACACCGGCAAGCTGTCCCCAGAGATCGT
>CAYQJO010000066.1:0-18957 GCA_964417785.1 uncultured Anaerolineaceae bacterium
CGTTGGGGCTGGGTCTGATGTGGGTTGTGGGTGTGTGGAGGAATATATGGGGGGGGAGGTGAGTCCCCCGCCATGATGACTAAGTCGTGGTCAGCACTTTCGCCACCCGTTCCACCGCCCAGTCGATGTCCTCACGGGTGATGGTCAGCGGCGGGGCGAAACGGATCACGGTGTCGTGAGTTTCCTTGCACAGCAGGCCCTCGTCCTTGAGTGCCTCGCAGAAGCGCCGCGCACCACCGGCATCAGGCGTCAGGTCCACGCCGATGAGCAGGCCGCGTCCGCGCACCTCGCGCACATAGGGATTGTCGATCTGGCGCAGCCGGTCCATGAGATATTCGCCCTGGATGCGGGCGTTTTCGATCAGGCCTTCATCGGCCAGGACGGCCAGCGCTTCCCGTGCCACCGCACAGGCCAGCGGATTGCCGCCGAAGGTGGAGCCGTGATCGCCGGGGTTGAACACGGCCATCACTTCGTCACTCGCCAACACCGCCGACACCGGGTAGAAGCCGCCGGAGAGTGCTTTACCAAGTGTGACCACATCCGCTTGTACACCGTCCCAATCAGCACAGAGCAGCTTGCCGGTGCGCCCCAATCCGGTCTGGATTTCATCTGTTACCAGCAAGATGTTGTGGCGGGTGCAAATCTCACGGGCGGCGGTCAGGTAGCCGTCGGGTGGGACAATCACACCGCCTTCGCCCTGAATCGGCTCGACAATGAAGGCGACCGTATCCGGGGTGATGGCGGCTTCCAGGGCTTCTGCGTCACCATAAGGGACATTGGTGAATCCTGGCGTGAAGGGGCCGAAGCCGTCGCGGTATTGATCTTCGCTGCTGAAGCCGACGATGGTGGTGGTGCGTCCGGCGAAGTTACCGTGACAGGTGATGATATGGGCATTCTCAACGCCTTTCACCTTGTAACCCCACTTGCGCACCATCTTGATGGCCGTCTCGACCGCTTCCGCGCCACTGTTCATGGGCAGCATTTTGTCGAAGCCCGTCAGTTCGCACAGATCGCGGGCCAGCAGCGGCAGTTGATCGTTGCGGAACGCCCGTGAGGTCAGGGTTAACCGTCCTGCCTGTTCGGTCATGGCGGTCAGGATGCGCGGGTGGCAGTGGCCCTGGTTGACGGCGGAGTAAGCACTGAGGAAATCCAGATAACGGTTGCCCTCGACATCCCATACCCAGATGTCCTGCCCGCGAGCCAGCACCACGTCCAATGGTTTGTAGTTTCGGGCGTTATATTGGTCTTCCAGGGTGATATAGTCCCCGTTATGTACGTTCAGCATGGCGACCTCAATTATAAACTATGCACAGGATTGTTTGTGCATAGTATACACGATTTGAACCGCGATGGCGCTTAAGATTGGTAAATGGATTGCAGAAGTTCGATCACCACGTTTTTGACAGACTCAAATTCGATGGCAACACAGGCCAGAACAGGAATGCTATCGGGAATGCCGAGTCCCAGGCGGATGTCTTCTGCCGTCCAGGCATGCGGTGAGTCCTGCTTATTGGCGATCAACAGGCAGGGGGTATAGGGATGGTTAGCCCGCACGGTTTCCAACAGCCCAACGGTTTCACCGAACGATTCGGGTTGGGTGCTGTCTACGACCACCATAAAAGCGTCGGTGTCGGCCTGGGCGATGAGGTCTTGCAGCCAGATGAAATCAAACAGCGTGACCGCCGGCGGTTCCATGAAACGCATACGCAGTGTTTCATCGACCGCGAGCCGCCCATAGCGCCAGCCCTCGTCAACGCCCTGGCCTAACTTTGTACGTCGGCAAATGGTTTCCACGACGCTCGATTTGCCTGATTCAGGCGAGCCGACTATGAGGATGTCAAGTGTTTCAACCCGGGTCACGACTGCCATGTTATACCTCCGCTGCTGTTGCTTAATAGTGTATCATGCGAGCTATTAATTTTATACATAAGTAAAAAAACTTGGACAAAGGTTGCACAATATGGGGAAATAAAATAAGCGGTCAATTGACCGCTTATTGTCGAGAGGTGTGGCCTTAAGCGATAGTTACGTCTTCGCAGAGATACACATCCTGGATGGCGTTGAGCAGTTGCGCACCTTCCGCCATCGGGCGCTGGAATGCCTTGCGTCCGGAGATCAGACCGGTACCACCAGCCCGCTTGTTGATGACGGCGGTTGTCACGGCTTCCGCGAAGTCATTGGCACCGCTGGCACCGCCGGAACTGATAAGCGGGATACGGCCCATGTAGCCGTTGATGACCTGATACCGCGCCAGATCAATCGGATTGTCGCTGCTCAGGTCACTGTAAATGCGGTCATCCAGCTTGCCATAAGATGAGTCGCCGCTGTTGAGTGCTTTATAACCGCCGTTGCTGGTGGGCAGTTTCTGCTTGAGAATGTCAGCCTGGATGGTCGCGCCCAGGTGGTTGGCCTGGCCGGTCAGGTCCGCTGAGGTCTCGTGATTGGTGCCGTTGACCTTGAAGGCCGGGTTGCGCATGTAGCACCACAACACCGTCGCCATACCCAATTCATGGGCATACTGGAAGGCTTCGGCGACCTGTACAAGCTGACGGTTGCTCTCTTCCGAACCGAAATAGATGGTGGCACCTACCGCAACCGCGCCCATGTTCCAGGCTTCACGGATGTTGCCGAACATGATCTGGTCGTAGGTGTTGGGATAGGTGACGAGTTCGTTGTGGTTGAATTTCACCAGGAAGGGAATCCGGTGGGCGTATTTGCGGGCGACCGCACCCAGAACGCCGAAGGTCGAGGCGACGGCGTTGCAGCCACCCTCAACGGCCAGTTCGACGATCTTCTCTGGATCGAAGTAGGCCGGGTTAGGTGCAAACGACGCCCCTGCGGAGTGTTCGATGCCCTGGTCAACCGGCAGGATGGAGAGATAGCCAGTGCCGCCCAGGCGGCCATGATCGAACATTTGCTGCAAGCTGCGCAGCACCTGCGGGTTGCGGTCGGTCTGGGTGTAGATGTCGTCGACAAAGGTGGGAGACGGCAGATAAAGCTGATCTTTGGTGATTGTTTTGCTGGTGTGATTGAGGAGCGAGTCGGTGTTTGATCCGAGCGCTTCCGCAATCTTATCGATGTCGTAGGTCGTGTCGGGGGACGGTGCCATAATGACCATTTACGATTTCCTTTCAACTTGCGTATAAACCTGAGTATAGCATGAGTGCGCTCAGGGAAGTAGGGTCACGAGACGTACTTCACTCCCGGCGGCGATTTGTACCCCAACCGCGCCCGCTGGCAGAGGGGTATCCAACAGTATATCCAGCACGGCTGTTTCGCCCTCCTGGACCTGAACGCGCCCGCTGCGGGTGGAAATAGTCAGATTGAGTTCTGGCCCGGTCTCCTGGCCGACCTGCACCGCCCGGATCGCAGTCAGACTCATTCCAAAAAGCCCGTTTTCGCCCGTGATCTGATCCAGATTGGCCTCGAACAATCCAGCAGCGGTGATGCGGTTGCCATCATGGGAGAGCCGCAGCGTGATGCCGTCGCCACTTTCGGGAATGTTGAGCAGTACAAAAAACTCGGTGGCGATGCTGGCCGTCTGCGCCAGTGTCAGTGTGAGTTCGTAATCGGTGAAGACGGTCGATTCGGTCAGCAGCCAGGCCCCGGTTCGCTGGGCGACCAGTGCGCCGCCGCTGCCCAAATCCCAGTCAGCAGCATCGCCAAAGCGCCAGATAGCGGCAGTTGATCCCAGGCTGGACCCCTCATCGAACAATGGGATCGCGTTCCGGGCCGGTGTCGGTGTCTGGGTCAGCACATCCTCGGCAGGCGCGGCAATCGTGGCAAAACCGAGCGCCACTGCTGTTGCATCCCGGTTGAGCGCCGCCTGCGTCCCCTGGTAATCGAGTTCGACTTGAGTCGCCATGCGGTTGAATGCCGTCTGGGTGTTCTCGAAATTCAGCGCGGCCTGTGTCGCTCGCTGCGCATTGGCGGCGGCGGCGGCGGTCTGCGTGGCGATGGCGTTCAGCGCGGATTGGGTTTCGCGCTGGTCCAGTTCGACTCCGCGCTGTAACAGGCTGCTGGAGCGTTCGTCCAGTGCTTCGCCCGTCATCTGAATGGCGTCGACGAAGGTGTTCAGGTACACTGCCGTCACGTCCAGCGCCGACTCCGTCCGGCTGATCTGGACGGCGGTCGCGGTCAAATCGTCCCCGGCTTCGACACCCAGAATCGTCGGTCGGTACAGGATGATCCCCGTCACCGTTACCAACGTCAGCGATAGCAATACCAACGTGATCCACATGGCGACGGATGCGCCGCGCCGGCGGGGTAGTCTTCTCTCTTCAGGCAGCAGTTCCGGTCTCATGCAGCCATCACCCTTTCATAGACATCGAGTGTTTCGCGGGCGGTCTTGCGCCAGCTATAGCGTGTCGCCTGGGCCAATCCCTGGTTGACCATCGATTGGCGCAGCGGCTCCTGGTTAATCAACGCGATGATGGCCCCGGCCATATTGCGGGCGTTGTGCGTCAGGAAGGCACCATCACCGACGATCTCACTAAAAACATCGATTTCGTTGGCGACGACCGGCGTGCCGCAGGCCATCGCTTCCAACAACGGCAGTCCGAAGCCCTCGTACATACTCGGATAGACGAAGACATCGGCCATACGATAGAGCGCCGGTTTGTCGTCTTCCTCAATGTAGCCCGGCCATATCACGTAGTCTTGCAGACCTAATTCTTTGATATAAGCGGGCAAATCCGGGAAGACGCTGCTGCCCCAGCGCGGTTGTTTACCGGCCAGCACCAGCGGTTTATACTCGCCCTCAGCCTCACCGACATAGGTATAGGCCAGCAGAAGCTGGTTGACCTGCTTACGCAGATCGAACCCGCCCAGATACAGCACATATTCATCCGGCAGGCCATATTTAGCCCGGATTGCTTCGTCGTGTTCGGCTCCGATACGTGGGTGGTAACGGCTGTCCACGCCGGGATAAATCGGGCTGATCTTCTCTGGCGAGATACCGAGGTGGGTTGTGATGTCTGCCGCCGCCGTCTCGCTCAGTGTGATGACGTGGGCGGACCCGACCGCAGCGGACCGTGCCAGCGCGGTATACACCCGGTTGGCGAATCCGAGACTGTAATCCGGGATAACCAGTGGAATCACGTCCAGTACCGATGTGACCAGCCGGGCGGGTGATGTCAGCGGCGGCCCCCAATAGGGTACATGGGCAATATCGGCGTTGCAGCGTCGCACCATCGCCGGAAAGGTGCGCTGCTCAAACCAGATTTTTCCTAACCGGCCACCTGGGCCGGACGTGGTGATGAGGTTGACGTTTTCCGGTATGTGGTCGGGTTCGTTGTTATGCGGTGGCAGCACCAGTGTCATATTCAGGTCGGGGGCGATATGGCGCAGATTCTCGACCAGCCGCCGTATATACTGTCCACTACCGACATGAGGTTGGTCCCAGAACCAGCCGTTGATTGCGATGTGCATGCGTGCTTTCC
The DNA here is from genome assembly GCA_964417785.1 of uncultured Anaerolineaceae bacterium. Classification (GTDB taxonomy): domain Bacteria; phylum Chloroflexota; class Anaerolineae; order Aggregatilineales; family Phototrophicaceae; genus DAOTUL01. The sequence continues at coordinate 5,442 of CAYQJO010000066.1, forward strand.
TTTACCCTGGCAAGCATGATGGTATCACAAAAACACGCCGGATGGGTGGTATCAGTATGTTGCCATCTTCTTATAGAAGTTGTGGAAATTATTGGCGCTCGTCCACTGGATAAACGCAGCGAGAGAGTGCAATTTGGTCACGGCGTCATAGGCGACATCCACGATATGATCCTGGTGGATGTGCGGGTCTTCCGGCTCATACCAGCGCCCGATCCGTATCCAGTCGCGCCGGTCGGCGAAGGTGTCGAGGAACTCGAACAGAACCGGCATTGGCGGTAGATGGTCGGTGTTCAGATGCATGTCGTTCAGATGGATGCCGCCCCAGAAGCCCAGTTTGTACTCGTCATCGAGATCAGCCAGCAGGCGATAAAACTCCGGGCGATAATGCTGCACGGAGAGCTTGCCGATAAAGTTCTGCTGGTCGTACCATGCCGACGGTGAGATGACCAGTTCGATGGCGAAATGTTCAGGAGAGAGGCGCAGTTCGATGACGGGATGGCGGTGGGGTTCGACACTCTGTGGGCTGCTGAGCGCGTCCCGACCCATAAAGGCTTCGACATCGCGGGCTTCACCTGGATCGCGCATATAGGTCAGCGTGAAAGCTGGAACTTCGAGCGGCGTTGCCGCCGATGTGTTACTGACGGAACCGGGCAGGTCTGGCACCGGGTGCAGATCAATACGATTGGCTTTCAAACGCCGGTAGATCATCCGGTGCAGGTCAACCATACGCTTATAGATTTGTTGTACGGCATCATCATCGTAAATACCATCAAGAGCGATTAACGTGTGGTGGTCGTGCTGTTTGAAGTACGTCATCGTTCATCCCTGCATGTTCTGAGGTGGGTTGTTATGACCTTTACGACATTTATAATACATCCCACGCCAATGAAATACCAGTTTGGCGGTATGAAATTCATGATTTTTTGGTTTTTCCGCAAAATGACAGGCGTCATGTCTGGTTTGTGAGCTTAGGCACTTCTGTCTTTAGTCTACAGACGCTACCATACAAACAACTAAAGATTATAAAACTAAATTCCAATTTGTCAGTCAAAGGGGCCAGGCAGCAAGACACCATCTCCCAGATTACCCCCACAGATTGGGCGGAACTGGCAGGGGAAACCGCCCCCAAAATGCGGTCGTGATGCGAGGAAACCTGGTTCACCATCGTTGTTCAAAGATGGGATATGCGGTCAAACCCGGCAGTGCTAAACGGGAGCCGCGCAAAAAACCATTAAAAGAACGCTTTGATTAAGCGGCGATGGTATCTCCTTTCTCAAAAGGGGCATGCAGAAGGCATGCCCTTTTTGATTCTACCCTATCCTTCCGGGCCGGTAGAAGCTCAGCGTGACGTTCCAGGTGATGTAGGCATTGTCACCGCCGCGCAGGGCGATGGTGATGCTGCCGGATGTGGGAACATCGTCATAGAGATATTGCTCAAAATTGTACGGTGTGGTGCTGCACGGTACACCCCCTTCGCTGCCCAGGAAGAGCATGACGGCGTTTTCAACACCCACACCGGCACAGGTAATGCTGTAGCGGAAGCGTGCGTCGTATTGCTCGTAATAGTCAGGCAGATTGATCCATTCGTAGGTGATGGTGTCCTGTGTATCGCCCTGAGGATAGGAGATAGCACCGGTCAGATAAACGGGAGACCCTTCATAATCCACCTGGACGCCCCGGTATTCATTGTCGCCGGCGATCTGTGGGCCGATGCTGCCCTGGGTGGGCATCGGCAGCGGTTGGACTGTGCCAGTTGGGACTGGCATTAGAGTGGCAGCGGGTTCGTCTGTTGGTGGGACATAGTTCACTGGCAAATCACCGCACATACCGCCGGTGCGCGTCACGGAGGCCGCCACCCAACCCAGCGTATCGGCGACCTGATACCAGCTTGCATCCAGGTTGCGTCCGGCTACATTGTAGATCAATTCCGGGTTGAGCGAGGCGAACACGTCGAAGTCGAGACCTGGCCCACGCCGCACATTGATCGGCGTGGTGTTCTGCGTGGCGATCACGCAGGGACCGTCCATCGGCAGCATGGGCAGAGTCATCTCGGATTCCATCCCCATATCGTCACCCTCCATGCCCATCATCTCTTCATCGCTGATTTCCGGCAGCATAAACTGCTCCGGCAGCAGCGAAATGGGTGGTGTACCGATCATGCTGCGAACAATTGGTGTCGGTGGACGGGGCTGGCCGACGGGTTGGGCGTCTTCGTTGATGGGAACCCCCACCCACATGCCAGCAGTGGCAATCTGGGTGCTGCCCATCGCCGTCACCTGTGCCGTGCCTTCCAGCGACGAGACCTCCATCACATCGCCGGGAACGGATGTAATAAATGCGGTTGAGCCAAGCTGGACATCGACTTCGTTGATGCGAAGCTGGATGCGCCCCACACCCTCCGGTGTCTGGATCATGATGCCATCGACCGGCGCTTCCTGGCACGCCAGATCACCGACGCCGGAACGAAAGTAAAATGCCTGCATTGGACCGAATCCGCCGCCGGATTCACCGGGACCGACCACCGGCAGCGTGTTGACATCGCCGCTGACGGCGACGCCGGTGGTGGACATCCACCCCTCACGCCCGTCATTCAGGCGCACGCGCAGCCAGGTATTGTCGGCCAACCGTCCATCAGCGACGATGTCGGTGCCGACGGCGACGGTGGTAACCGCGATATAGTCCATGCCAGGGCCTTCGCGCAGATTGGCATTCGCCAGCACCAATCCGCTGAGTGTGGCTGCGGCTTCGCTGCCGCCGCGATTCTCAATCTCGACATTGCCGAAGATCAGCATGGTCACATTCTGACCGGGCAGCGTATCGGGTAAATTGGCCTGGAGTTTCATGAGCGTGACACCCCACTGGCCGTTAGCAACGTCCAGCGGACTTGTGCGCAAGGTCTGGAAGGCGATCAGGTCTTCCCGGTCGCCCTGGTTGGCAAAGCTGAAATCGACCACCTCGGCGCGGGGTTGGGCATCGACCTGAAAGTTGCCGTAACAGGCTTGATTGCGTCCGGTATCGGCACAGGCTGTGCCAACCAGCGTAATCACCTCGTTGACCATCGTGGGACAGTCACGAGCGGCGGACGGCAGCGGTGCCGTGTTGATCACGCTGACCTGGAGGACGAACTGGCCGGTGGTGTTGTTCACGGTGGCGACCTGGATGGCGTAGATCCCCGGTGCGGCCAGGGCCACGTCACTCGCCAGTGAGGGTTCCAGCGATGGGTTGCCGGTGGCCTGCACAAGAGCGCCATTTTGATCGGTGATGATGAACTGCACGGCCAACTCAGGCGTGATCGACCCGGTTTCAACCCGGATTGTCTCGACAGCACTGGCGTTGTAAAGAAATGTCACCTGCGGTGAGTCGGCGGTGATTTCGCCCAGAACAGGGACGCCCGGTTGAATGGCGATTTGTGCCTGAACCGGCACCAGCGCCAACAACAGAATCACCAACGGGATCAATTTGCGTGCCATGTGTATTCCCCTACCTGATCGACCATCATAATCCTATCACGATAGCACAGGCTTTCCACCCGTGAAAATCTGTCGATCTATACCGAGTTTTACAATGTTCCCGCTGGTGAGCCTGCAGGGCCATGCCCTATCGCGTTCAAATCGAACAACTACGATGTGGCGTTTTCCTCCACGTCCTTGAATTCGGCGTCTTCGACTATGTTGTTCTCCGTTGTGCTGGCTTCTGGCGCGACATCGCGCTCCTCGAAGGCAAGTTCACTCACGGCGGTGCCGGTCGCGGCCTGCATCAGCAGCATCATGCGGTCGGCCATTGACGCCGGGTCGGGATGAATGCCGTCCTGGAGCAGCGCCGTCTCGAAGACCTGCTCCACCACCGCGTCGATCAGGCGCTGCTGAGCGCTGTCGCCACTGGTCATACCGCTCAGATTGTGCAGCAGTGGGTGGCGCGGGTTGATCTCCAATGTCTTGACCGGCAGGTCGTATTCGCGGTCCAGCAGGCGGTTGATACGGAACATCTGGCGGGTATTGCTGCGATCATCGCTGACCAGACGCGCCGGACTGCCCGTCAGAGATTTGCTGACGCGCACATCGCTCACCCGCTGGCCCAGGATGTTCTTGAAGCGCTCGATCAGGATATTGACCGAATCCTCAGCCAGTGGTTCCTTGACTTCGGTTTCCGGTTCCTCTTTCAACTCACCGATTTCGCTCAGGTCGATGTCGGCCTCGTCCACATTGCGCAGGGTGTGGTCTTTGTAATCGGTCAGGCCCATGAGCATTGCCGCATCGACCGGATCGGTGAAGTACAGCACCTCGATCCCGCGCTGACGGAAAGCGTCCAGGTGGGGACTGCGGCGGGCGCTGTGCATATCGTCGCCGACGACGTAGTAAATCTCCTTCTGGTTGGTCGCCATTCGACCGATGTAATCATCCAGCGTGTGGAAGTCCTCTGGATCGTCGTTCAACGTGGTATTGAAGAAAAGCAGCGGCACCACCTCGTCTTTGTCGCCCGGTTCGACCACAACCGCCTGCTTGAGGAAGCGTGAGAACTGCTCAAAGATATGCAGGTACTCCTCTGGTCGGTTTGAGGCCATGCGCTTGAGTTCGGTCAGCACCTTGTTGGTGATGGTCTTCTTCAGTGTCGCCATTACCCGGTTGGCCTGGACCGTCTCGCGGTTCACATTCAGCGGCAGGTCCTCGGTATCGACCACACCCTGCACAAATTGCAGATACTCCGGCAGCAGGTCCTTGCTGTAATCCTGGATCAGCACCTTACGGGCATAGAGCTTGAGACCCGGTTCTTTGCGCGGGCTGAACATATTTGGCTCGGCGCTGGACGGGATGTAGAGCAGGGCGTAGAACTGCAATGGCACATCGGCCCGCATGGTGATGCGGTGCAGCGGATCGTTGAAGTCCAGCGTCATCATCTTGTAGAAGTCGTTGTACTGCTCATCGGTGACTTCGCCGGTTGGCTGCCGCCAGATGGCGGTTTGTTTGTTCGTTGGCTCCTCATCACCGGCGACATAAATGGGAAAGGCGATATAGTCGGAGTGGGTGCGAACGATGTCTTTCAGCTTCCACGCTTTCAGGTATTCCTTGTCATCCTCTTTGAGATAGAGAACGATGTCGGTGCCGCGTGTCTCGCGCTCGGCGGGTTCGATGGTGTATTGGTCGCCGCCATCGGACTCCCACGCCACTGCCGGTTCATCCGGTTGGTAGGATTTGGATACCACCCGGACTTTATCAGCCACCATAAAGGCCGAATAGAAACCGACACCGAACTGGCCGATGATGTCGGCTGCGCCGCCGTTGCCGTTCTCGCCGGCTTTCATGGCTTCGATGAAGGCTTTGGCACCGCTGCGAGCAATCACACCCAGGTTGTTCACCATGTCATCGTGGCTCATGCCGATGCCGGTGTCGCTGATGGTCAGGGTGCCGGCGTCCTCATCGGCCTTGACCTCAATGTATAACTCGGAGTCGGCGTTGGCGATGTTGTCGTTGGTCAGCATCTCGAACTGTACCCGGTTGAGCGCGTCGGATGCGTTGGAGATCATCTCGCGTAGAAAGATGTCCCGGTCCGAATAGAGCGAATGAACCAGTATATCGAGTAGTTGTTTGATTTCTGCCTGGAAAGTAAAAGTTTCCTGTGACACGGTCTTATCCTTGCTCTCGTTGGTTTTTCACGCGCATAGTTCTAACACGGTTATGTAAGAATGAGGTAAAAATCGCCTACAACAGGATCAATCCAAGCTGCGTACCGCGCACCACCGCTTCCGTCCGGCTCTGTGCGCCCAGTTTGGAGAAGATACCGTTGATATGAAACTTGACCGTGTTGGGGCTGATGTCCAGCTTCTGGGCGATGGTCTTGTTGGGGAGACCCTGTGCCAGAAGTTGCAGGACTTCGTGTTCACGCGGGGTCAACTCGTCCAGGAGCAGAGCCGTCTCGGCTGGCTGCGGCAGCAGATCGACCGCCAGCGCCGGATCGAGTACCACCAGGCCGTCGAGTACGGCGTGGATAGCCGTCACAAGCTGCGATGGGGCCGCATCCGGCAGCAGAACGCCATAAGCACTCCCGTTCAGCGCAATCAGCGCGTCGGCGGCGCTGTCACGGTCAGGGACCAGCACGACCAGCGGCATATCTGCCAGCGGGGTCAGGTCGGGCATTCTGTCGCGGTCCAGATCGATAACCACCAGGTCAGGCTGGTAGACATCCAGGTCCCTGCTGAGTGTCTTGCCACCACTGACCTGACCGATCACATGGGTGTCGTTGCCCAGCAGAGCCGCCAGTCCGCTGCGAGCCAGCAGGCTGCCCGCTACCACCAGCACACGGGGTTCCTCAGTCACAATTATGTTCTCCAATTGTGACGGCAGTATAGCAGATGTCGCATTAGAAAGCTGTTGGTGGGGGGAACCAGAATGGGGCAAAAAGTGTCTATAGATCAAAGGCCAACCGCTGTCAACGTCCGGCATGGTGGCCTGAAATGCGAAATCGCCCCGGTGAGGGGCGATTGTTTCATCAGGCGCAAGTCGCTATATCGTAAGCTGCCAGTTTAGGAGCGATAGAAAAGCCTTTGCTGAAATAATAGAGGTTAACCGCGGCTTGCAGGTTGTGCAGTGCGCGTTCGACCGTATTGCCTTCAGCGCTAAGCGGAATATCCACAGTACGAGCGATATAGTTTTGGCCGTCGTACTCGATATGGAAATCCAGGACCATAAGTGACCTCTCCACAAAAATATTTAGTTGTATGAACAGTATATCACAGGTGGGCATTAAGGTTATATAAACAAAGCGTAAATTTCAGGGAATTACCCGGTGGTTGAGCATATCATTGGCTGCCTTGACCAACCGCCGGAGTTCGGATTCCAGGTCATCGGTGATACCATCCAGAATAGCGGCATCACGGAACAGATCACGAGCTTCACGCATGGCGGTCTGTCCATCGCGCAGTTTGCGCAGGCCGGAGCGGATATGGTCACGGGCGTCGCGGCTGGCCGGACTGGTGTAGTTTTCGGGGAAGTCCCAGCCGTAAATCGCGGCGACTTCTTCCAGTTGCTGCAAGAATCTCTCCGCAGATGGGATTTCCTGAGCGGCACCGCGCTGCAGCAGCGCCTTCAATGCCATGCTCAGGGTCGGCTCAACACCGAAATCCAGTTCGGTGATGTCCTGGTAACGGGCTTCGACTTCACTGCGGCTGCTCGGCTGTGGTCGTAGGGTCGTCTTCTGCGGCGACAATCCGGTGAAGATCGGGTAGAGGATGCCGACGCACAGATTGTGAATATCCATGCGGAAATAGTGTTCGCGGCTGGCGTCGTGATCGTCGATCATCCGCGAACTGTTCAGATCAATGATTTCCAGCCGGGTACCATCCCAGTAGACATGTTCCAGCTTGTGGTCCAGATAGACAATGCCCTGCTGGTGAGCGATTTGCAGCAGATGGCCGAATTGTAGTGCCAGTGCCAGACCCTCTTCGGTCGGCAGCCGCCAGCGCACCGACGAACTGGCCGGTTTCATCAGGTAAAACAGATTACGGGTGCGCGGCAAATTGGGCAGCGTCAGGTAAGGTCGCCAGTTCTTCTCCGCGTATTCTGTCATCGCCTGGGAGAAACTGGCCGCATCGGTGCCGAACGAGACGATTGATCCACTGGCCGGTACCTCGCTCTGACTTTCGACAAATCCGCAGTCCAGCAGGTCCACCACATGCGGGTCATCGGCCAGCTTGAGCAGCAATCGGGCTTCACTGATGAATGCGTGATATTCCCAGGGGGTGTCGCCACCGTTTGGCAGATGCTCACTGCGCATGATCTTCAGCGCCACACTCTCGCTCACGCCGGGGCGCTGTGCATCCAGCACACGGGCGTAGTGACCGAGGGCAAATGTGTCGATAAAATTGCCGACTTGATATGCGTCTGAGAAAGCGATCATGGCTGTACCAGCTTCGGGAAATAGAGACAATTTACCATTTTTGGTCTGTGAATGGTAGGGGTTTCAATTCGACTTTATCCATTTCAGGCCGCATAGCATATGCAAGACATTAGGAACAGGTCTGGTTTGCGCCTGGGATTGCACAGGCAGCGGCGGGTTCAAAATCTGTCATCGAGAACGGCTTTCACTGCGCTGGTCACATCTTCTGTCACCCATTGTGACCATACAGACTCGTTGTCTTGCAACCAACGGATGGCCGCTTCATCAGGGGATAAGCCTTCGTCCTCGATATCCAATAACACGGCACTCACGTCATTGATGTCCATTTCAAATTGTGACAGGAAGTTCGCCACATCTGGGGCGCGTTCCGGTAATTCAGCCCGCACCAAGATACGAACGTCACTGGTGGGGTAGGCACAACCACGATCAGTTTCCCAACAGGTCTCGGAATAGGTGGGTTCCTCAAGTTGAATCAGGTCGTAACGGGCAATCGGCCATGTCGGTGACCACAAATACACCAGAACAGGATCACCCGCAGCATAAGCCGAATCCAATGCGCCGAACAAATCCCCAGTTGAGGCGCTGGTGACCAAAGCGTAGTCGTCATCTAAGCGATACGCCTTGAGCTTCAGGCAGTTAATTTTGTAGGCTGTCCAACCAGGAACCCCTCCGAAGAACTGCCCAACGGATCCGCTCTCATCGCTGAACAACCGGGTAAGATTGTCGAGATCGTCAATCGAGCGCAAGTCAGGCGCATAAGGCTCGATGCCGCGCTGTGAGTCGCCTTCCACGACATAGCGGGGTACAAACCAACCCTGCACCGAATCGCTGAAATTTACACCGAGGTCAAGGATTTGTTGGTTGGTGATGGCCTCTTCGACGGTGGCATCCATGTTGTAACGTTCCATAATGATGTCCAGTTCACCGCGTGCCAACCGTTGGAAGGACGGGACTGTAGAACCAGGAACAGCATAGGTTGGATAGCCATAACCACTTTCTATGATGAACCGTGCGACTGCGTTATGGAATAGGGCGCTGCTCCAATTGAGGTCTGCGAAAACAATCGCCTCGCGATCAGCCTCGAAGTTCAGATCAAGATAGGTTGTGGTGAGTTGATCCGAATCGGTCGCCAGTTGCGGTGGTGTACCCACCACCCTCTGGAAACTACTCTCAAACACACGCCCCTGTACCTGTTGAAAGTAGATGCTGGCGTCTAGTTGATTGCCCTGGGGGTTGAAACGCAGATCACCCACCAGTGTGGTGACAGAGTTGTTGCGAGCATAGTCCGCTGCGGCTTGTGGTTCATCGCTGTTAGCAGCCGCATACGCTCCCACAATGAACTCCACAGCGGCGTAACCTGCTACCGAGAACGGTTCGGGGAAGCGTCCTTCGTTGGAAGCATAACGCTGCATATGTCCTGTGTCCATCACTGTAGCTGGTGGAGGCAAGACCGATGCTTTATATAACCCTTCTGCCTGGCAACCGAGTTCATCGATTACCTCGTAAGGTAGCGTCTCATCGCTGGCGAAGATTGCTCCCTGGAAATTGATATCATACAGCGCGGACAATATCTGTTGAGTCTCGAATGAATCAGCCGCAACAAACAGTGCCGCCGGGTTTTGCTCAAAGATGGTGGCGGCTATTTGTCCAAAGTCAGTGTCCGAGGCATCTACCGTGATAGTGTCCAGCACGGTTTGACCAAAGTCTTCCGCAGCATTCTCGAAAGTGGTGGCAAGCGCCTGCTGGCCGGGGGATGTTCCCGTAACAACCATAGCACTGCTGTAATTTTGCTCTTTGATAACCGCCGCAATTTCCCCGGCTTGTGCCGTACTGTCAGCCGAAAGCCGGAAGAATAGAGGTGAATTCACTGTAGCCGCCATTGGATTGGTGGATGCGGAAACCACAACCAATGGTTGGCGCGGCATCGCTTCGCCAAGCAACACTTGTTGTACCGCACTCAGAGCCGGGTCGCTGCTTTCGGTCATCACCACACCCAGCAGCGTATCATCACTCTCATCCGCAATCTGTTGCGCTGCGGCCAGAGTTTGATCGGAGGCCCCCTGGTCGTTGATAGTGCGGATCACGATGCGCTGTCCTCGCAGGCCACCGTTTTCATTGAGGATCGATGCGGCAAGCCGCGCCCCAGCAGCCTGAGATTGCCCCTGTACCGAGTAAACACCGGACAAGGGTCCTACCACATAGATCACCGCTTCCCCCTCCAAGACGAGGGCGGTAGGCACGCTCACAGCGGATTCTGTTGTGGGAGATGCCCCCTCAGAATTCGTGTTTTCTGAGGAACGGGTACCACAGGCTGCCAACAGCAGCAGCAGGATCGTGTAGAATAGTGTCTTGAACATCATCATACGTCCCTAGAAATATTCGGCAAGAAGCTCGTAAAGCTGGCTGATGGTTTCGGGATCAGATGGATAAGCCTGTCCTTCGCCAATCTGGGCGATACGTTGTAGCACCACCATATCGGCATCCTCACCATAAGCCACAGTGTAGATAATCGTCGTCTCTTCACTGGCATCCAGTTGATTCTCAATGGTGCTGATGTCGCCTTCGCTCTGCCCATCCGTCATAGCAACGATGACGCGGGCACGCCCGGAATCTTCCTGCTCATCGAGGTGGCGCAAAGCATCCGCAACCGCATCATACAACATGGTGCCACCACCCGCCTGTAACTCACGCACACTGGCACTCATGCGTTCAGCGTCCAAAACACCCAGGGGTTGCACAATCTGTGACTCGCTGGAGAAGCTAATCAAACTAACATGGTCGCGTTCGCTTTCAATCTGGTCGATGAAGGATAATAACGCGCCTTTGACACCCGCCAGCTTGTCTCCTTCCATACTCCCACTCACATCCACTACCAGCACGATGTCGGCGGGGCGTTTAGTCAACAACCATGCATCCTGAATCGACTCCACCACACCCGGTGAAGGCACTTGAAGCAGGGTTTGTGGCTCAGTGGCGTTCACATTCAGGTCTTCACGCAGCAGCGATCCTGCACCGTCCAATGGTACCGAGACATCCGCTGGGCGATAGCCAGCAGCGAGGACCCTTTGCTGTTGTTCTGATGCTGTCACAAAGTCAGCAAATGCACGGAACACACGCCGTTGTCCATCCGTAACCCAATCACCATCCAACAAGATCAATGGATGATCCATCCAGAAAGTACCTTCTTCCGGATAGATGGCAACCAGGCGTGTGATGGGGCTGTTCTGGTTAAAGAAGATCACTTTTTGCTCCTGGGTAACAAAAGCATCAAGTTGACGACCACCAGCAGCCAGATTACGTGTAATCACACGGTCTTCGGATTCAGCACCGTAACGATTGACCGTGGCTTCGATGTCGGTGACAAATGCGAGGTTTTCCTCCGCTTCCACATCTGCCACAGTAAGACCACTGGTGTCATCCGTTGCTGCATAGAACGCGGCGGTGAGGGTTAGCAGCCCGGTGGCTGTGCTGGCCGAGGCATGGCTCCAGCGAAAACCAATATCGTCCTGGGCGATACGTGTCAGATCGGCCCAACCAATCTTCTCTTGAGGATAACCGATGGCTTCGGCACGGTCTTCCAACATGGCAATCACCATCGGACTCAGCGCATAGCGTTCAATGGTACTGACAAGAGGCAATGCATCGGGATTAGCCTCCTGCCAGTTCCGGTCAATCTGACTTACCCAGATCGAAGAATCTGGCGACACAGCGCCGTACCAACCATTGTTGATACGCTGCATCATCGCATCCATCTCTACCGGAATCGGATGAATAGGTGGTGTACCCGCTTCGCGGTTCAGATTGTACGCGGTGACCAGTTCCAGAAATAAATCTTCTTTATCCTGGGAATAGGCCAAATCAAGCGTGTCTTCTGGCAACTCAACAGGCCAGGTCGTATCCAAAGCCCCGGCGTTTGGGGATGGCGGCAACCAGGAATCCACCAGATCGCGGTTCTGTGCAATCCAGGCATCTGCGATCTGGTCCAACAAATCCGGGGAACGGCCTTCATCTGCAACTCGGCGCATCGCTTGCCCCACATCGGCACCAGAAATAGAAAAGTTCTGCATGACATGCACAATGTCAGGATGTGTGGCGACAAAATCAGAACGGGTCACACCTCGGTTAAAAGCCAGTGGTAGATAAGGCTCTGTGCCGGAAATCCAGGTCGCTATGTCCTCAAGCGTACCTTCTTCGGGGAAGGCTACCGGAGTATACATATAGAATACCGCCGGTTGGTTGTTGGCAATGCGCTGGTTGATGGCTTCCAGCATCGCCTCTTCGTTGGGGATGGTGTCCATCTCATAAGAAACACTCAGCCCATAGTCTTCCAGGATTTCGGCATGACGTTGGGAACATGCCCAGGCTTCTGGACAGCCCAGAATTTCGCCCTTACCGTCGTTATCATAATCCAGGGCTGAGATGACATTGGGGTCAAACAAGTCATTGATGCTATCGACATCGAATTGTTGTACCAGCGTCTTCGAGGCCATCCAACCTTCATAGGCGTCACGTGCCTGACCACCATAGCCACGTCCTACCCGAACCAGACTGGGGAATTGATCAAAAGAAAAATCGTTGGTGGGAAACCAGGCACTGATAAAGACATCGGCCACGCCCGTCGCCACCAATTCGAAGAACTCCGGTACCGAATCACCGTTGGCGATCCGCACGGTGTAGCCCAGGTCATCTTCAAGGATCGATTTCATCACATAGGTGGGCAAATAAATACCGTCCCACCAGGTATCACTTGAGACCAGCACGATTGTCTGACCATCGCGTTGAGTGGGTTGAATCGGTGCCTGGGTGGCTTCCTGGGCCGGGGGTGCGTCAGTGGTGTTATCGGATTCTGCCTCACAAGCAACCAGGGCAAAAAGCAGAACAAACAGCAGGAGTATATTTCGGATGGACATCGGTTATTCCTCGTAACGTGTCATATACCATTCGGTCAGATTTTCGAGACCACGGATGGAAGCAGGGCGCATCCGCGATGCACTGGGAATCTCCGTCAAAACGCCGATTGTCTGCCATTCGGCAATCAAACCGCCATCAATCGGGCATTCTGGACAGGCGGGACGTAAACCGTATTCCAGGGCGATAGCTTGTTGTTCCGCACTCAGAATATAGTCCTTGAATTCCAGTGCCGCCTGCTTCTCTTCGGCAGAGGTTTCATTGCCCATGTAAATCGCATAAGGGAAGTCGAACCAGGAAATAGGATCAGGATATACGATCTGGATTGCTTCACCCCAACGAGACTCGACCCCCGCCATTTGTGTCAGCAAAAAGGACTCAACCAACTGGCCGGCATCCCCGTTGCTGCGACCATATAGCAACATGTTTTCGGCACCAACGGGGCTGAAGTCGACCACCGTGTCGAAAAGATCGGCCAGCCAATTGAGAAATTCGGGGTCTTGAAGTTCATCGCTGGTCAAACCCGGATTGTCGAAGTACTCCCCTGCGGCACCGACCATAGCGGTCAAGCCGGCTGGATCACGCACCGGGTGTGCCACCACCAACTTGAAATTACCCCAATCAGGATCACCATTCAACGCTGCCCAACTGTCCTGCACAGCAGCCTCGTGCATTTCATCCCACGACAGTTCCTCTGTACTGAAATAATCGGCCAGTA
>CAYQJO010000067.1:0-18725 GCA_964417785.1 uncultured Anaerolineaceae bacterium
CTGTTTGTGGCATCCTGTAAACATCGATAACAGGAGAAACAAACATGTCTGAACTTTTCGCAAATCTCTCAGATGCTCTGGCCGACACCGTTGAGCAGGTGTCGGCGGGTGTGGTGCGTGTGGATGGCCGCCGCCGACTGAGTGCGACTGGAATCGTCTGGCGCGACGGTGTTATCGTCAGCGCCAACCACGTTGTCCGCTTTGACGAGGGGCTGAAGGTTGGTCTGCCTGACGGTGAGACGGTCCCGGCATCACTGGTGGGCCGCGATCAAAACACCGACATCGCTGTTCTGAAGGTCGAAGCCGGGATTGCGCCAGTGGCAGTCGCCGCTGATGCGCTGCGTGCCGGCCATCTGGTGCTGGCGTTGGGACGCCCGCGCAATAACATCCAGGCGACATTGGGGGTGGTCAGCGCCACCGGTGAGGGGCGCATGGACGGTGCAATCCAGACCGATGTGGTCATGTATCCGGGCTTCTCAGGTGGGCCGCTGGTGGATGCATCAGGCAAGGTTCAGGGCATGAACACCTCCGGCTTTATGCGTGGAGCCAGCATCGCCCTGTCATCATCCCTGGTCAACCGGGTGATCGACATATTGCTGGCGCACGGTCACATGCGTCAGGGATACCTGGGTATCGGCGTGCAGCCGGTGCGTCTGCCAGAGGAGGCCGCCGCTGAAACCAATCAGGAGACCGGCCTGATGGTGGCTTCGGTAGAGTCCGGCAGTCCTGCTGCCAGCGCCGGGGTACTGCTGGGCGATATTGTCACCGCGCTGGACGGCCAGCCGACACCCCATCTGGACTCACTGCTCGGTATGTTGGGCGGTGACCGTGTGGGTTCGACCGTGCCGATCAAGCTGATACGCGGTGGTGCATGGCAGGAACTCAGCGTGACGATTGGGGAGAAGCAGTCGTGAGTCTGCTCTAGCAGTTCCTCAAAGCCAAAATCCACGCCACCATCGTGTAGAATCCGCAGGGCGCGTAATGGTGCCTATGGTCCTTGACGCGCCCGCCAAATAGGGCAAAACCTCACAGGTTTGTTGTGCGAAGTGCATAATAATGGCTGAATATCACATGAGAGTCGCGTGTATAACGATAATTTTTACATATTTCTAATGTGGGTGCTTTGCGACCCTTGTGCAGATATGCTATTCTCTCGCCACTATTCCAATACATAGAATAGAGTTGCGAATGTGGGTAAGCTCTATGTCATTCGCAACGCCAGATTGTATTTGTTTCAGGAGGAGCAGTTTACATGAAACGATTGACCCGTTTTGTCGGTTTGAGCCTTGCGCTCATTATGGTCATGGGACTCGGCTTCGGTGCCGTCAGCGCTCAGGACGAGACCACCATTGTGATCGGGTGGGAGCAGGAACCCAACCAGCTTTCCCCGATTGTGGCGATGACCTTTGCCTCGGTGATGCAGCAGTTCTACCAGCGCGACGTCTGGGACTGGGACACCAACAACCAGATTTACCCTGTGATGGTGGAAGAAATCCCTTCATTTGATAACGGTATGGTCGAGACCTTGGAAAGCGGTAACACCCAGGTGACCTACAATCTGCGTGAAGGCATGATGTGGTCCGATGGTGAAGCAATCACCAGCGCCGACTGCGAATTCTGGCATTCAGAAATCATGATGAAGCCGGAGTCGGGTACCATTCAGCGTGGTACATACCCCGAGGTCGTTGAGAGCTTCGAGGTCGTGGATGACTACACCTTCGTCATGACCTACAGCGTTCCCTTCCCGGACTTCCTGTCGCAGAACACCGCCACCTGTGGCTATCCGGAGCATATTCTGCGCCCGCAGCTTGAAGAGTTCGGCACGCTGGACGATGCCCCGTTCTTCACCGTGAACGCGGTTTCGGATATGGTTGGTTATGGTCCCTACGTTTTCGGAAACTGGACCATCGGCAGCGAAGCGACCTGGGTGAAAAACGACATGTGGGACGGTCAGGAACCGGCCATCGACCGCATTATCGCCCGCTTCATCCCCGAAGCTGCCCAGATGCGTAACGCGCTGGAAGCCGGTGAAATCGACATGGCCTTCAACTTCGCCGACGATCAGGTGGATGCTTACCTGGAAATCCCCGGTGTTGAAGTCTGGAGTACTCCCGGTGTCTATGGTGATGCCATCTGGATCAACTACGGCAACAACGTAGAAGGTTCACCGCTGGAAGACGTCAATGTGCGTAAGGCCATCATCCACGCGATTGATCGTGTCTCCCTGGCGGAAGAACTGGTCGGCCCCGGTACAGACGTGCCGCGTAGCTGGTACGCGCAGCAGTTCTGGCCTTCGGAAGAAGACCTGCCGCTGATCGAGTATGATCCCGAAATGGCCGCTCAACTTCTGGATGAAGCCGGCTGGACCCTGGATGAAAATGCTACGATCCGCACCAACGCCGATGGCGATCAGTTGATCCTCCGCTTCTTCACCACCAGTGGCCGCCAGATCCGTGAAAACTACCAGGTTTTCATCGCAGACTACCTGGGCGAGGTCGGCATCAGCGTTCAGCTTCTGCCCATCCCCTCCGGTATCCTGTTCGACACATTCGTCAATCGCGGTGTTCTCTCCACTGGCGACTTCGACCTGGCTCTGTTCGCACTGAGTACCGATCCGCTTTCGCCCTTCGCGGATGCGCCCACCTGGCTGGGTTGCTCGGGTCTGCCTACAGCCGAGAACCCCAGTGGCCGTAACGGTTGGGGGGCCTGCTCGCCAGAATTTGACGAACTTGACCTCCAGGTCGGCACAACCGTCGATCCGGAAGAGCGTATGCAACTGGCGCACCAGGCTCAGGTTGAGTTGTTCGGTGATGAGCAGTTCTGGCACGGCCTGTACCTGCGTCCCACCTGGTACGCGGTCCAGAGCGAAGTTTTCGATCCCAACACGATGCAGGACCTGGGTACACTGAGCAGCAACTGGTTCAACAAGGTGGAATTCTGGCAGCCGGCCAGCTAATTCCTGATACGTAAGTCTGAATGGGGGAGCGTGTTGCTACGCTCCCCTTGTTGAGTCCCCAGGAAGGACCGCACCATGACGAAATATGTACTGCGCCGGCTGTTTCAGGCTGTGCCACTGATTATTCTTATCACGGTTTTCGTGTTTCTTCTGCTGAAGACTGCCGGTGATCCGCTGGCGGAGATGTCGTTGGACCCCAACTTTACCGAAGCCGACCGGTTGTTGTTCCGTGCGCGTTTTGGTCTGGACGATCCACTGCCGCTGCAATTCGTCCACTGGTTGATCGGGGATGACTGGTACAAACGTGACATCAACGGTGATGGCGAACCCGATGAATATGGGACACGTCTGGGCATCCTGCGCGGCGACCTGGGAGACTCGATCTCGTTCCGAAAACCGGTTTCCGAAGTGATCGGTGACTTCCTGCCCAATACGCTGCTGCTCGGTGTAACCGCTTATGTCTTCACGCTGGTGGTTTCGCTGGTCCTGGGGGTTTTGGCGGCCCTACGCCAGTATACATTGTTTGATAATGTCGTCACAGCAGGGGCTTTCATAACCTACTCCATACCCGTGTTCCTGCTCGCATTGATCCTGGTGCAGGTATTTGCGATTCAATTTGGCCGATGGGGATTGCCCAGTTTACCGGTATCGGGTATGTACGATCCACGCGGTGACGAAAGTCTTGACGAACTGCTGCGGCATATGGTCCTGCCGGTATTGAGCCTGTCGCTCATCAGCATTGCCGGCTACAGTCGCTACATCCGTTCATCCATGCTGGAAGTGATTAACACCGATTATGTGCGTACAGCCCGTGCGAAAGGTCTGGGCGAACGCCGGATTGTTTTTCTCCATGCCTTGAAAAACGCGGCTCTGCCGTTGATTACGCTGGTGGGACTGGACCTGCCCTTCATCCTGGGCGGGGCCATCATCACGGAGACGATTTTCTCCTGGCCGGGAATGGGGCGTATGTATATTCAGGCGCTCAACGGTCTGGATTCGGCGTTGCTGATCGCCTTTGTGTTGATGACGGCGGTGGCGGTGGTGCTGTTCCAGTTGTTTACAGACATCACCTATGCGTGGCTCGATCCGCGTATCCGGTTTGATTAGTCAGGGAGATCATCTGATATGGCTACCGTTTCCCAGAGTGCGGACAATGTTGTGGCGCTGGAAGCAGAGAAGCGGCAGGCGGACAGCCTGTGGAAAATTATGCGCCGCCGCTTTTTCGGCCACCGGATGGCCGTGTTCGGCGTTTTCCTGTTAACTGTGATCGCTGCGTATGTTGTCGGCGGGTCGTTCTTCTTATCCGAAGCCGACGCCAACAAAACCAACCTCCGCGCTCGGTTGGAAGCGCCCAGCGCTGAATACCCCTTTGGTACCGATGAGGCCGGGCGCAATGTGCTGGCACGGACGATCTACGGTGGGCAGATTTCCCTGGCAATCGGTGTGGTATCCGTTGTAATTTCGATCAGTATGGGGACGGTTGTCGGACTGGTCGCCGGGTACTTTGGTGGTCTGGTCGATGCCCTCCTCATGCGCATTGTCGAAGCCCTGCTGGCGATCCCGGTGCTGGTGCTGCTGTTGATGCTCAACCGGATTTTCATCGAGTACAACACCTCGAACGTGGTCATTTTAGGGCGTGAGCTAAGCCTGACGGTGGTGGCGATTATTATCATCATCGGTTTCACTGGCTGGATGGGGCTTTCGCGGATTGTTCGGTCGATGGTGCTTTCGCTCAAAGAGCAGGAATTTGTTCTGGCGGCCCGCACGATGGGTGCGGGCAGTGCGCGTATTATCTTCCTCCATATTCTGCCCAACTGCATCGCGCCGATTGTGGTAGCGGCGACCCTGGGCATCGGACAGGCCATTATCATTGAGACGGCGCTGAGCTTCCTCGGATTTGGCGTCATGCCGCCGACGGCAACCTGGGGCAACATCATCGAAAACGCACGCGGCAACATTGATGACTGGTGGTGGTTGTGGGTGTTCCCCGGCATCTTCATCACGGTCACGGTGCTGTCAATTAACTTTATTGGCGATGGTTTGCGCGACGCCCTTGACCCACGCAGCTTGAAGTGATGTAGGCTATAATCCACACCGGGATGTACCCGGTTTGGAGCCTGTTTTTGCCGACGATCCGTATACCACAGCCTGGTGAACTGCCAACCGCGACTGATATGAGTCGGGTGGCTGTAGACGGTGACCGTATCACCGGACACATGACGGTTGCTCGCCATACCCTGCGTTATGGCCGGGCCATGCTGCGGATTGCCGCTGTCAGCTATGATGGCGTTCATACCGGGGAGTTGATGCGTGATCTGCTCCCTACGATGATCGAACAGGGCGCACATCTGGCGCTGGTCTATGATCGCCATGATGTGTTTGGTGATTTCGGCTTCAGTGCCGTCTGGCCGGAATATCGTTTTGAATTTGACGCCGCTGCCGCAGCGGCGCTTTCCCCATCACGCCTGCTCCGTCCCCCCCTCATGCAAGAGATTCCCTTACTGGCTGACCTGTACGACCGTCACTGGTCGGCGCGGATTTCGCTGCTGCGCACTGCCGAGACCTGGATGCAGCGTGCCGGTGATCCGGTCCGTGTGCTACCCGGTTCGGATTCGACGCTGGACGGTTACATTGTGGACCGGGGAGACGGCTGCGTTGAGGCCGTTGTGGATACAGCACCGGCGGCGCTGGCGGTGCTGGCTGAGGCGGGACACCATTACCAGAATGGGACGATACGCTGGTTGGTGCCGCCCGATGATGCCCTGGTGTTTTTCGCCCGGCGCTGGCTCGATGTGACCGTCAGCGCCCACTATCCGCTGCATGGCGGTTGGCTGGGACGTCTCGTCGACGCTGCCGCGTTGATAACGGAACTGATGCCGGAGATCAGCGCCCAGGCTGGTATCGACCCGGCACTGCTGACCATTCACTGCCGGCCTAACACGGTCTCTATCGGCTTCGGCGGTCACGACATCCGGCTGGATTACCGCGATTTTATGCAGGTGATGTTCGGGGCAGTCAATCCGGCGATGGTAGCGGACAGCGCCGGAGCCAGCCTGTTGCAGGCATTGTTCCCGCCGCGTGTTGCCGCCCTCGGCTGTTGGGATTGGTTTTAGAAAGGCCATTGATTGATCTATTTGATACGAACATTGATCGGTGCATACGGTCTGGGTGTTCTGGGTGTTCTGGGTGGCCGGATTGTCATCGGGGAAACCTGGACCGTTATCGCGTTCTTCAATGCCATCC
Source organism: uncultured Anaerolineaceae bacterium (assembly GCA_964417785.1). Classification (GTDB taxonomy): domain Bacteria; phylum Chloroflexota; class Anaerolineae; order Aggregatilineales; family Phototrophicaceae; genus DAOTUL01. The sequence goes on from CAYQJO010000067.1 coordinate 6,200, forward strand.
TCGATCTGGTGTTGTTTCCGTCACTGGTACTGCTGCCGCTGGCATTGCTGCTGCGCCAGCGCTTCGTCGCGACGTTGATGCTGCCACCGATTCTGGCCCTGGTTGGCTGGTATGCGCCGCTGCTGGTCGTCAGTGGGTCAGTACAATCAGCGGAAGATGCCGCCAGTCGTCTGTCGCTGGTGAGCTATAACGTCAACGGTCATAACGACGACTTTGAAGCGATTGCCACCGTCCTGCGAGAGATGAACGCCGATGTGGTGGTGTTGCAGGAGTTGGGGCCGGCGCTGGCGGATTATCTGCTGGCCGCTATCGGCGATGACTATCCCTTCAACACGTTACAGGTCAATGTGCGCCATGCCATATACGGTGAAGGGGTTCTCAGCCGCCACGAGATTGTTGAATCCAGCACATGGATGGGCGAACTGGGCGGCAACCAGCGGGTGTTGATCCAGGTAGGCGATGGACAGGTGGCGGTCTACAACATCCATGCAGCCTACCCGTTTGTGGTCGGTGGTTTCGACAGCCGCCGCCGTGATGTCTCCACAATCCTCGAACTGGCTGCTGCTGAAACGGTGCCGGTCATACTGGCTGGTGACTTCAACCTGACGCCGCGCTCCGAGGACTATGATCGGCTGGTCAGCACGTATGTCGATGTCCACGCAGCGGTCGGCAGTGGTTTGGGTTATACCTTTACCCCGCGCTTCAGCCCGATCCCGCTGGCCCGCATTGATTATATCTTTGTCGATGAACGGCTGACACCGCTGCGAATTCGCGTCGGTTCTGATACTGGCGGGTCCGATCATTCTCCGGTATGGGTGACTATAACCGGCGAATCTGAATAAAGTCGACTTTTGCCACGTTTTCGGCGCAGGTGTTGCGGGTGAAGATCATGATCTCCTCCGATAGTGGCACACCGGCAGGGCTGTACAACTGGACGTTATACTGCCCTTCGGTTGGAGTCCCACCCAGATTAAACTCGTAGCCGCCCGGACCCATCGCCAGCGCCGCCCCACTAAAAACCCGCACGGTAAGCCTGTCGGGGTCCTGCACATCGATGATCCGTATCGAGTAGTTGTCCAGTGCTTCCCCGTCCAACCCGCGCACGGTCCCGGCGATGCTGCTCCAGTTGCAGCCGCGCTCGTTGGTGTTGGTCGTATAAGTTACACCCGCTTCACTGACGGCGAACGGGTACAGCGTTTCGGGATCAACCGGCGTAGGCATGACGCTGGCCGTCGGTGTTTCAGTAGGAATGGGTGTGATATCACCCGCTGCTTCGGCGGTCAGGGTGACGAAATAGGTGGCGACGGCAGCAGCATCGGACGTCATGGATACCTCGATAAAGGGTGTGGGGGGCGCGAACGGATTCAGCGGCGTATAGTGGTCTTCGTAGATCAGCAGGTAATAACGCGCCAGCGCTACCGTCGCAAGCAAGAAAAATACGGCCACCACATCATGTCGCCAGTTGCCCTGCCGCCGTTTGCGTTTTGGCGGGCGCTGGCGCGGACGCTTTTCCGGTTCCAGCGCGGGCAGGGGCGGGAAGCGCTCCTCCGGCGGGGTGTACTTCACCGGTACGACCGCGTCCTCTACCACCTCCACATCGTCAGGCCGGGTCAGACTCTCCTGGATTTCGTCCCAGTTCGGCTCGTCCTGCTCCGGCGGATTATTGCCACGACCGAACAATCTCATGGGCGATCACGGGTCTGGATGAAGCGTAAGATGGCGACATTACCGTTGCAATCTCCGGGGAAGGCCACCTGGATTTCCGGTGACAGCGCTGTTCCCAGAGACGTTTCCAGACGGACGAAATAGACCTGCTGGTTGATGGTATCCGCCACTTTGACCTCAAAGCCAGAGCGTGCGCCATACAACGAGTTTGATCCGGTTGGTTGTTTGGTGTCAATGAAATCGTTGTAGACATGAATCTGGTACACCTGTTCCGTCTCCTGTCCGTCCACGCCCAGCACATTGCCCCCGATCCCCTGCCACGCGCAGCCAGCCGCGTTGGCGGTGTTGGGATTGAAGAGAATGTCATCACGCAGGGTGAACAGGAAGGGGTTGTCCGTCGGTGTAAATGTCAATGTCGGGCCAACGGGTGTGGCCGTGTCAGTGGCGGTCGGGCTGGCCGACGGGGTGAAGGTCGCTGAAGGTGTGGGCGTCGGTCCCGGTGTTTCGGTAATGGTCGGTGAGGGTGTGACCGACTGGGTTTCGGTGGGTACTTCGGTGAAGGTCGGTGTATTGGACGGCGTGAGAGTGGCTGTGGGGGTTTCGCTTGGTGTGACGGTGAAGGTCGGTGTCGCTGATGGCAACACGATTCCCGTTGGCAGCGGCAGCGCCGCCACCTCATCTTGCTGCTCAGGGCCGAGCAGACGGACGACCACAAACACCAGCATCAAAGCTGACAGGGTGACAAAGACCAGACTGATGATGTCGTAAACGCGGGCAGTGTTCATCAGGGCTAGACCAGTTGAAAAACGACAAATAGAACCCAGAAAAAGGACAGCACCAGAAACGTGATTGAAATCATGTTGTAGATGCGGGCGTTGCCTGTTCCAAGCATGGCGAGCTCCTAATTGATATAGCGCTCGATAGTGGCAGTTTCCCGGCGTGAATCCAGCCAGGTGATGAATTGATCGATGTTTTGCTGCACGCGCTCCTGGTCGGAGACTTCGCGCTGGCCGGCTTCGAGCGTTTCGACAATATGATAACCGAGCATAGTTTGTACTGGCCCGGTCCGTTCGCCCGGATTGAGCGAAAACGCGACTTGCGTCAGTTCCGGTGTCAGCAGGTCATCGCGGTCGAACCAGCCCAGATCACCGCCCTGGTCGCGGGTGGTCACATCCAGTGAATACTCCGCCGCCAGCACCGCGAAATCCTCGCCAGCAGCCAGACGGGCAAAGACCTCGCGGGCTTCGTCCTCAGTCTCCACCAGGATATGGCGGGCACGGACCTGCTCAACCGGGCCACTGGTTGGTTGAATGATCTCCATTTGAAGGCGTTGGGTAATCAGGGTATCGGGCAGCGTGTCCAGATATTCCTGCTCATTTGCGAACTGGTTGGCAGATAGCCAATTCTGCCATGCGCTGTCGTCCGGCAGTGCCGCCCGTGCCTGCTCGTATTCAGACTGAATATCGGCGTCGCTGATGGTGATTCCCATCTCGGCAGCGGCCTGATTGATGATGGCCTGCTCAATCAGTGTGTTCAGCACCAGACTCGCAACAGCGTCATAACTGGCCCCATTCTGTTGGCGGCGATCAAATGCCCGCTGGAATTCGTTCAATGTGATGGCTTCGCCGTTGACCCGGGCGACCAGTTGCTCGCCGTCGTTGTTCAACGGTAGGGCCGGTTCGGCGGTGGTTTGAATGGTAGCAGTGGGTTGTGGTGCAGTGGTCGCCGGTGCATCATCACCATCAGATGAACAGGCAGCAGCCAACAATAACACCAGAATCCCAATGAATACGCGATACATACCTATCCTTAAACGTCGATCTCTGGCGCATATTATGCGACCAGCATCAGATAATCGCAAGTGGCACACCTGACAGAGATTGAACCACGCCATTTCAATGGCAGTGGTTTCTCGTTTTGTATCGGGTATAGACGGGCAAAACACGCCATCATCAGGCGTTTTTGTGCTATACTTCACTGTGGCGGTCGCTCAGACAAATCTCTCTGAAGTGTTGGCCGTGATGGAAGTTAATGGCGTCAACCGAGGCTCAGGCCCAGATCGACGCCTGAAACGCGGACGAATAACCTTATTAAGGAGAAGTATTAGTGGCAATCCCGAAACTGACTTTTGGACGTACCGGACATGAGAGTACCCGTACATTGTTCGGCGCGGCGTCGTTGGGCAAGGTGACACAGGCCGAGGCCGATAAGACGCTGGACCTGCTGCTGGAATATGGTGTTAACCACATCGACACCGCCGCCAGCTACGGCGAATCCGAACTGCGCATCGGTCCCTGGATGGAAAAATATCGTGACCAGTTCTTCCTGGCGACCAAGACCGGCAAACGTACTTATGCCGAAGCCAAAGAGGAGTTCGAGCGCTCACTGGAACGGCTGCGTGTAGATTCAGTTGATCTGATCCAGCTTCACTATCTGGTGGGCGAGGAAGAATGGGAAGTGGCGATGGGTTCCGGCGGCGTGCTGGAATACCTGATCGAGGCCAAAGACCAGGGTCTGGTGAAGTATATCGGTGTGACCGGCCACGACGTCGCCATTGTCCACATGCACCGTAAGAGCCTGGAACGCTACGACTTCGATTCGGTGCTGCTGCCCTACAATTACTTGATGATGCAAAATCCGGAATACGCCGCTGGTTTCAACGAGATTCTGCGGATGGCGAAAGAGCGTAACGTCGCCGTTCAGACCATTAAGTCGATCAGCCGCCGTCGCTACACCGGCGACCGCACGCATTCGACCTGGTATGAGCCGTTGACCGACCAGGACGCTATTGACAATCTGGTCCACTGGGTGCTGGGTCAGGAAGGCATCTTCCTCAACACCGTCGGTGACATCACCGTGCTGCCGAAGGTACTGGATGCGGCCAGCCGCTTCGAGGGCCAACGTCCGTCGGATGCGGAAATGGACGCGCTGGTGGCTCAGAACGCGATGGAGCCGCTGTTTACGTAAAAGTAGTCCAAACAAAGCGAGAAGGCGACCGTCTGGTCGCCTTCTCTGGGTTCTGAGATGCCTGATGCGCTCTATTAATTGCTGCTGACCGAAGCCGGCTGTGGATCACGGAAGCGGCGAGCATCATCGAGTTCTACCTCTGTCTCCGCCTCTGACTTGGCCCGCGCAATGCTGTAGATCAATACGCCATAGCCACACTTGGCCGCCACATCAGCGATGCAGTAACCAACCTGGATGGCGATCAACGCGGTTGCACCTTCAACGCCGAGGATCGGCAGGAGATAGACCATCGGGTAAAAGCCCCAGGTGGCGAAGAGGAGCAGCCGAGCGTTGCGTACCAGCACTTTAGCCTCACCGGGCTGGCGATCAATCGCTTCGCCAAGCTGGGAAAACAGCGCATACAGGATGTAAAGGAAGGGCAGGGTGCTGATGAAGCCCCACAGGGCGCGGGTACCGTTATCCGGTGCGATCTCGCCCGGATAGCCCAGGATGACCATCGCAGCAGCAGCCAGACCCAGACGGAAAGTCATCTTGGCGGCCTGCGCACGCGGCAGCGTCAGCACGGCCACCAGTTCAGCCACCAGCAGCGGCACGGTCAGCAGCCAATCGACGTAGCGATAGGCGTCGTTAAATGGTTCTCCGCTGGCAACGTAGGTGCCGTCCTGCAAGACATAAGCACCAGCCCAACTCTCAAAAATGCGAAAATAGTGGTAACCGGCTACGGCCACAACCAGCGCCGACATCACCAGCGCCCCGCGATACTTCGGGGCAACATCCTGGCGCTTCAGCACGAAGAAGATGAATGACGCGAACATGGCCGCAAAGGTGAAAGAGAAAGCGTTGTAGACCAGACTGTACTGATCGGGGGTAAGTTCTACCATCACTCCAATACCTTTAAACTAACACTTCGTTCGGAACGTTCAACTTGTGATGAACGTCACTATGTACAAAGTACAAATATTAGTTAAGTATTGCGTGTATACGGGCTAAATGTTTACGTAGCGCATAATACGCCATAGCAAGGTTCACCCGCCGCCGTGAGCGAACTCACGGCGGCGTAAATGGGGATGCTTCATGCGACTGCCCCCAGTTGCTCGGATTTATGGTGCCATCGGCGTCTGGGGGTAACTCGTTGCGGTTTTGCGGTTCAGGAAAAAAATTATGCCGGAGTCTCGTCGTCCTCTTCCGGCAGGATGGGCGGTCGTTCAACTGGCGCTGTACCGTTTTCCATCTTGATCGCGTTGAACATCTCCGATATTTTCACCAGCGTCTCCTGGAAGTCGTCACCAGTCAGTGCCTCAACTTTGGTGGTGAACATATCCGCCACCTGCGGGATGTTCAGCAGCATATCCAGGAAGGTATTGCCGGTAACGCCGTGACCGTTGCCCCCGCCAAAATCGACGATGCGAACGTTGCCACCAAGACCGGCCAGGGCCTGGGCGATGGCTTCCGCCTTGGCGATGTCGGCTCTGGTGAGCTGCTCGACCACGTACTGGCGCAGGTTGATCTCACCCTCGGCAGCACTGGCGGCGGCGATTTCGCGCCGGCCTTCGGCTTCCGCCAGGAGTTTGGCGCGTTCACCTTCGGCTTCCGCCAGGAATTGTGCTCGCATACCCTCAGCCTCGGCTTTGTTGCCTTCGGCTTCTGCCTGCTTCATGGCTTTCAGCGCGTCTGCGTCGGCTTGCGCTTTCTCGCGGATGGCGCGGGCCTGAGCTTCAGCTTCGATCTCAATACGGCGGCGTTCGGCTTCGGCGCGGATTTCAGTCGCCTGGCGCGACGCCCGGGCCGGGACCAGCACCTCGGCTTCCTGCTGCTGCTCGACGGCCAGTGCCTTGCGCTTCTGCACTTCCTGACCGCTGTCGGCTTCGGCCAATCCCACCTGGCGGTTGACCTCGACCTCACGCAGCTTCAGCGCTTCGCGTTGCGCCAGAATCTCACGCTGCGCGTCCAGTTCGGCCTGTTCCGCTGCTTGCAGCGCTTCGGCGGCCTTGACTCGCGCCTGACGGTCGGCTTCCGCTTCGGCGATGGCGGCGTCACGCTTAACGGCAGCGATTTGTGGGGCGGCCATCGCTTGTAGATAGCCTTGCTCGTCGGTGATCTCCTCGATACCCATCGAGATGACCTTGACACCCATCGCGGCCACATCGTCCGACGCCAGTTCCTGCACTTTCTGGACGAAGCTGTCGCGGTCGCGGTGGATGGCTTCAACCGACATCTGCCCGACGATGGCGCGGAAGTTGGCGCTCAGGGTTTCCTCAATAACCCGGCGGACTTCATCTGAGGACTTGTCGAGAAAAGCACGGGTAGCGGTGCGCAGCGCCGATTCTTCGCTGTCGATCTGGACCTGGGCCACCCAGTCTAACTGGATCGGTACGCCGCTCTCAGTATAGACCTCATCCTTCTCGGTCTTGATCGTCATGATGGTGATGTCGAGCAGCTTGTAGCTCTCAATCACCGGCCATACAAAGACACCACCGTTCGTCACCAGCCGCGATTGTCCGCGACCGAAAACAACCATGACCTTGCTCGGCGGAACTTTATGATAATAGCGTGTAATAAAAGCGATGAGTGCCGTGAGCAGCACCACCGCCCCGACAACAACGATGATCCATTCAAAACCACCTTCCATGTCTTGCTCCTTAATTGTTTCGTTTCTTCTTCACAATGAGCCGGCCTTCACGCACATCAACAACCTCTACGATGTCGCCCTTTTCCAGCAAGACTTCATCGCTGCTGGCTTTGACCGGATACTTCATCACCGACCCGGCCTCCACCATTGCTTCGCCGGTTTTGCCTGGTGGGATGTTGACTGTGATGCGAGCGAAAGCCCCGATCAAGGATTCGCTGGTTACAACATCGGTGGATTGCTGCCGGATAACAAAGTTCAACACCGCAGCCGTCGAGCGTCCGAAAATGAGGCCGAAAACGGCTCCAGCGGCCAGGCTGAAGGCCAGGTTCCAGCCGGAGAGTTCCCCAACCAGACCCATCGAGCCAAAACCAGTCATAAACGCCGCGATGACCATGCAGCCCAGGTTACGAGCTTCCGATGTATCCGCGCCGACATCGACGTCTACATCCACATCGGTGTCAATGTCGGCAAAATCTCCCAGGAAAATGGAGATCAGCAGAAATGCCACACCACCCGCCATGATTGCCGCGAATATCCACGTCATACTTTTGCCGCTCCTAAGAATTTGATCTCAGTATAGGCCATCCCGGACCAGGTGGGTCCCCCAGAGTTTGGGGCATAGCACACACACTTATGTTACAATGGATACGTTCTGTTATGTGTATAGATACCGCCCGTGAGCGATTTCAAGCCCGACATCTGGCGTCTTCAGGCGCAGTTCAACACGCAGGGTCTCGTAGAGGCGTTGGCGAACGATGACGCCGGTATTCGTCGGCGTGCCGCTGCCGCATTACGTGCGCTGGGGGCCTATCATGCCATCCCTGAGCTTGAGGCCGCCCTGGAAAGCGAATCCGACCCGGAGACCCGTGCGAATATGTTGGCGGCGCTGGCGACGCTGCACCAGGAGCGGGAACGCAAAGAGCAGGATGAAGCGACGCTCGAAGTACCCGGTGCGCGGTTGACCGAGGTGGACCGCTTGCTTCAGGCCCTTCAGGTGACGACCGATCCCGATACCATCATCCAACTGGCACGCAAATTAGGTGATCTGGGAGCCAAGCAGGCCGTCGATACCCTGGTGGTGCTGTTCAACAATGCCCAGTTGCCCATCCGTGTGCGATTGGCGGTGGCGGAAGTTCTGCTTAAACTGGAAAGTGCGCCGATTGAGGTGGCGCTGCTGGGGGCGCTTTCCAGCCCACAGTGGCGGGTGCGCCGCAACAGTGCGGCTATTCTGGGCCAACTTCGGGCGGTCTGGGCGGTTGAACCGCTGGCGGTGGCGCTGCGCGATGAGCATGAAATGGTGCGCCGGACTGCCTATGCGGCGTTGAGGAATATCGGTACGCCGGAAGCACTGCGTGCGATACGCCGGAAGGAAGAGGACCAGGAGGGGTTATGAAGAAGGCGCTGGCGCTGGGCGTTGTCGTCTGGCTGATGATTGGCGGTCTTGTGGCGCAGACCGGTGTGACCGCCGTTGTGGTGAACGAATACGCCAACATTCGTATCGTCCCGGCCATTGGAGCCGAGGTGATCGCGACCGTTCCTGCCGGGTATCTTTTTGACGTGATTACCGCACGAACCGGCGACAATATCTGGCTGCGCATCGACTTCAACGGTGAGGAGGGTTGGGTACACACCTCCACGCTGAGTGTGTTGACCGGCGATGCTGCCGTGCTGCCGGTGGCTGACCCACGCTCGATACCTTTTGGCGGTGTCGAAGTGCCGCGCTCCGGCCTGACCGAGGCTACAAGCGACATCCTGGCGCGAGCAACCGACTGGCTGCGTGTGCGAGCCGGTCCCAGTACGGGCTATCCGGTCCTGGCGAATGCCCCCATAGACACCTTAATGCCCCTGCTTGGTCGGACGGAGAGCAGCAGTTGGATTCAGGTCAATTATGAGGGTACACTCGGTTGGGTATCCAGCCGCTATTTGCAACTGCCGCTTGGTTTTGGCTTCGCTGCGCTGCCAGTCGGCGGAATTATCGCGTCCGCGCCCATTGAGAGCGCCGCTTCCGGTGAGAATTATCTGGAGGTGCTGAAGTTGATGCAATCGCGCATTGATCTGGCACAACCATCGCTGGATCAGATTCGTGCATCCTGGACCGATGCCGCGCTGACCGGGCGAGCGGCCTGTAATCAGGCCTATCCCGTGCGTCCGAGTGATTACAACATCCCCAATCCGATTCTGGCGGCGTTCTACGACCAACTGAACCCGCTGGTTGGCCTGTTCAACGATGCCATGTTCAACGTGCGCTACGCCATTGACCTGTTTATCGACGCCTGTGAGCAGCCGGGACCGGTCAACACGGTCGGGCAGGCGCTGGTCGTCGGTGCGCTGGATACGGTGGCGCTGGCGGATGCGCAGTTTGCGGAACTGCGGCGCAAACTCAATGAGTTGATCCCGCCGCCGGTGGAGCCAGGTCTGGATCAATGTATCTTCACCTTCGCCAATCAGGTCGATATTCTGCCAGTTATCCCACTCGGCCAGATCATCACGGATGGCTTTACACCGCGCAATGTCGCCTCCGGCTATTGTGTCGATCTGGTTGAGGGGCAGTCGGTCGTGGTCGAGATTTTGCAGTTTCCTGGCAGCAACCTCGAAATGCTGTTTTCGATCAGTCCGATAGACAATCCGACCGGCTTCCTGGCGACCAACCGCAGCGATGCCACTGTGCCGCGCCAGATTGCGGGACCGGTCCCGATTCCGGCCACCGGGCGCTACATCATCATTCTGAGCCATACCGCACTGGAACCGCCGCAGGGTGAGTTTGGTCTGCTGGTTTCAGATGCGCTGACGGCGGTACCGGGTGGCACGCTCCAGGTAGATGCGGTGACTGGCGACCTGATCCAGGTCATGCCGACTGCCAATCCGCTGCTGCCGACGGCCATTCCCGCTGGCGGCGGTGTGTGTCCCAGCCCCAATTTGAACTGTTTCCAGCTACAATCGATTGTGGGTGCGAATTGCGCTCTGGCACAGGCCTGCCTGACACCGGCGAATGCAGCGATTCTGGACCCGGACGGAGATGGCGTACCCTGCGAACAAATCCTCTGCCCGGAGACGTCATAGATAGCATAGAAGACAGGCGCAGCATACACCCCTCGCGCCACACGCACGAAGGGTGTATAGATCAACCGTTGGGATTGGTTTCCGTATACAGGGTGCCGACCTCATCTGCTGTGAGGGCCTGCGTAAAAATCTGCAGGTCATAGTAGGTACCCATGAAGTGGCGGTTACTGTTGTTGCCGCGTTCGTGTCCAATGCCGAACCAGTAGGATGAATCCCAGTGATCGAAGTTGATGTTGCCGTAATCGGACCTGGACTGCGCCGCTGCACCGTTAATGTAAAGTGTGCCGGTGCCGTAGGCATAGGTGAAGACGACGTGTGTCGCCTGAGTGGAGACCCCACTCTGTTCGACCATACGCTCCATACCGTTGTCGTCGTTGGCATCGCGACGGAACCGGACCTGCCATTTGCCGCCGTTCTGCCCCAGGGTGAAATTGCGTTTGTTGCCGTCCCAGGACAGGGTGACGATGCGGCCCGGCCCGCTCTGCGAGGTATTAGCCGGTTTGATCCAGGCCGAGATGGTGATGGCCTCGCTGGATTGGATGGCCCCGGTCAGTGTCGCGCCACTGGTACCGAAGCTGACATTCTGGCTGGTGATCACCAGGGCGTTGCCGGTCCAGGAGTAGCCGCTGTTGTCAGAACCGGAGGTCAGCGATAAGTTCATGCCACTCATGCGATCTGTCACGGTGGAGCCGCTGTCCTCGAAGGCGTAGGCAACATAGGGTGCGACCGTGAAGCTATCGCAGCCATCAGGTGTGCCATCTTTGTCCACATCAATGTTGTCGTCATGGCCGGGACACTGATCGCTGGCGTCAAGTACGCCGTCGTTGTCACTATCCTGGGGTTCTGCGCCACCACCGCTGTCGTCGCTGCCGGTAGCTTCTATGATCTCGATACCGGCGATGGCCGCTTTGCGACTGTTTGGATGGCCGTCAAGCACCAGGTTCAGGTGGCCGTCGCTGACGCTCACCTCACGTTCCAGGATCACGCTTTCCCAGGTTTGACCGGTCGTGTTAAGAGCAGAGAAACCCGTTTTCCAGGTAGTGCCTTCGACTGCCACATCCATAATCCGCTCGTAACTGCCAGTGCTGGAGTCAACGAAGTGTAACCGCACCAGATAGGTGCCGCTGGGCAGAGTAGGTGACTGCCAGGTCACCTTGCTGGGTGAATCGTTGCCCAGCAGGAAGCCGCTGCAAACCGGGTACGTCCCGCCATCCTCCCAGGAGCTTTGCCAGTCGCTGCCGTTCCAGATCAGAATGTTACGTTTGCTACAGGTGCCGTCGGATTTATTCTGGATTTCACTGGCGTCGGTTGTCAGGTCCTTGCCCACGATCCAAGTGTGGCCGTCCATTGAAACCGGCTGATACTTGCTGTAATCGGCGGTTTCATTGTTGTAGCCGGGTTCGGGCGAGCCGAAGTTGATATGGTACTCAGTGTCACAGGCATCGCCGCGATTGTCTCCATCGTAATCCGACTGACCCGCATTTATATCGTCAGGGCAGTTGTCACTATCGTTAGGCACGCTGTCTCCGTCGGTGTCGTTGGGGTCAGTGACACTGCCCGTGCCGCCGCCACCGCCAGTGATGGTGCCACCGTCACCGGTGCTACCGCCACCATCGCCCGTACTGCCGCCGTCATCGCCTGTGCTACCGCCGTCATCACCCGTACTGCCGCCGTCATCACCCGTACTGCCGCCGTCATCACCCGTGCTGCCGCCGTCATCACCCGTGCTGCCACCGCCATCGCCTGTGCTGCCACCACCATCGCCTGTGCTGCCGCCACCGCTACCATACTGTTCGGGGGAATATCCACCAGCACCACCGGCATCAACCACATAGGTGGACCCATTAGGGTTGGGGTCGCCCATCTGATAAAGGATATTGCTGAAGACGTTGCCGATGGTTGGGCCTACGATCATCAGTATCACGATGACGACCAATGCCACCAGCGAGAGGATCAGCGCATACTCTGTGGTTCCTTGTCCTTTCGTAGGATTGGGGTTGCTTTTTGGCATAAATAACCTCTGCTGCAATAATGACTGATAAAGTTAAAATGAAAACTTGTTGCCATTAGTGTAACAGCTTTATGCATTGAGGCTGCTGGAATTTACGGAAATTTGGTATTTTTTCAGATTTTCCAGGGGGACCTGCCCCCTGGATGGGGTATAGGGCGCTAGACATTATGGTGATGAGGTCTGGCTGTTGCGCA
>CAYQJO010000068.1:0-18570 GCA_964417785.1 uncultured Anaerolineaceae bacterium
ACCGACACATCTTCACGCAGCGGCGACTCGTGCAGCATATTGGGTTCCAGCACCGGGCGGGGCATCACTCCGGATTTTGAGATTGAAGGTATTTTTGTTTTTTCAGACATCGTTCACCCCGAACATTTGTTTACGACTCTAGTTTAACGCAACCTCTCCAAAAACAGCATAGTCGGCTGATTAAGCTTTCTTAACCTGCCATCTTTTGAATCAATGCCAGAGTCAGACGGCAGTCTCCTACAGCACTGTGTGCATCCCTGACCTGTATCCGCTGCTGCTGGCATGCCTTACTCAACGACTGCCATTTATAACCACGCCGGTTTCGTTCGCCCCAGAAGTGGGCATATGACTTCATGGCACACGACCACTCCGCCACACGCGGCAGCGGCAGATTGAGACGCTGGCATTCGCCCTGGATCACCTTTTTCTCGTATTCTACGTTGTAAGCCACCACCACCTTACCCGCCAGCAGCACACTGAAGGACACATACAGGTCTTTGAAGCCAGGTGCAGCAGCCACCATCGCGTCGGTGATTCCGTGAACGGCGGTGGCGTCCGCCGGAATATGACCTTCAGGCCGGACGAACGTATCCATCAATACATTACCCGCCAGATCAACCATACCGATCTGGACGATCTGAGCGTTGTGCAGCCCGGTCGTTTCGACATCGAGGATAATGGCTTTGCGGTCGATCATTTCTTGCGCCCAGTTCACGCCATCTTCTCCCGAATCTGACGAATATAGGGCGGCAGTGGTTCCCCACAGGCTGATTCTTCCACGTCGAGCAAATCATCACCCCAGACCACCCGACCACCGGCACCGGCCATCACTGCACCATGAAACAGGTGTCCGATGGCAAAATAGACATCGACCAACGACTCTGGCACATCGCGCAGCAAATTGCACAGGGTATCCAGCGAACCCACATTGATGCAGCAGTCGTATTCACCCACATAAACCGGCGCGATCACCATCACGGTGCTATTCAACCGGCTCACATATTCGGCCATCATCAGGTCTTCAAGCTGGGCGGCTCGCATGTTGTCGTCCAGCAGATCGTCGATGCCTTCGGCCACGATCACAATCCGGGCATGCGGATTGGCCCGGCGCACCCCACGCAGTACCGCCGCCAGCAGGTCCCGATCCTCGGTCCAGTTGACCAGGATACGAACCGCGCCGAACACAGCATCCGGTGGACTGTAGACAAACGTCTCACGGCGGGCTGAGTTGATGAATTTCACCACTACTACCACCTTTCGATACGATCATAGTGTATCCAATCTGCGCAGAGCCGTCCATCAGAGTCGGTCAAGCATCGGGATTCCGGTAGACTTTCAGCGAGTTTGCGTCCAATTCCAGCGGCCAGGACTCGACTTCGCGCAGCATATCATCGGCGGTGGGTATCCACAACATGCCCCATGTGCGCCAGATGTCGTCCACAACCACATAGCGGGCGCGGCGAAAATTGGTGTCAAAGACAAACCGTTCTTCCGGCACACTGGCGGGCATATGGACCGTCTCTAATCCGGTGGCGGCCACACTCATCTGAAAATCGACCGCATTTGCATCCAGCATCCACACCAGGACCGGCGTGGTAATCACCAGATCACCGGGTACGGTGCGGGCGTTGATATGATCCGCCACCTGCCGGGCGGCGTCAGGATCGACCAGAAACGGCTCGATGGCAGTCGTGTAGCCATCTTGGACCTGATGGATGGTCTTTCGGAGTGAGTCGGCCAACGGCACACCGATCAACGCCGCAGCCACGCCCGCCGTCACCATACCTGCCAGGACCGGCGGTAGATCGTTTCTGCTCCACCGCCATATGACAGTACCGCCAGTGTGGATCAAACCGGCCACACCCAACGCCAGCAGCGGCAGCAGCGGCGTGATGTAGTAGTAGCTCAGGCTGTATAAGGCAACCGAGCGCCCGATGACCATCACCGGCACAACCATCAACGCCAGGGCGACACCGCTCAGGCGCAGCGGTCGCAGCGTGAACAGGCCCACCAACCCCAGTGGGAACCAAATTTCCAGGCGCAGCAGCGTGGTATAGTTTTCGATCAGCACATCAATCTGGCGCGGCAGGCCATAGGGACTCATGCGATAGAGCGTGAAATCCAGATCAAGCCAGAAGGCGTCCGGCGTATGAGTCAATGCTGCCACTGCATAGATGCCGAAGGGCAGTGCCAGCAGCGGCAGCGACCACACCAGGTCCAATGGACGACGTACCAGCACAATCAAAGCCAGCGGCACCAGCAGTGATGCCATCATCAGGTCGCTGGTGATTCCGATACCGACCGCGCCCGCTGCCAGGGCCAGCCACACCCGCTTACCATCCGACCAATACTGCACCAGACCCAGTAAGGTCAGCACCACCAGAGGCGACAACAGGGCATAGCTGAAGCCGAAACGACTGTATAACACCGCCTCCGGGTAGATCGCCAGCGCTCCCGCCGCCAGCAGCGGCAGCAGCCGGTTCTTCTGCGTCAATCGCACGGTGAGATAGAGCAGAAACACGGTCAGCACACCAAGTATCCCGGTCAGGGTACGCAGCGTGGTCATGTTGGCACCGAACAAATCGATCATCCCGGCCAGCACAATCCCGAACAACGGCATGCGCCCGAACATCAACACCGACTGATCGACCGCCATGTACTGCACTTTGCCGTCCAGCAAATTCTGGGCGATGTTCAGATGGGTGGCTTCGTCGGTATACCAGCGCGGGTTATCACCGGCATTGTGCAGACGCAGGTACGCCGCCAGCGCCAGGATCACCAATAGGACCAGGATTTCCAGTACGATGAAGTTTCGATTTTGCATCCAGATCATCTTTCTATCACGTTGGTTTAGACACGGTTAGCATTCATCCAGTTCCGCTGCGATGTAAGGCTTATGCGAGTTTGCATATTACAGACTAAAGGCATATGATGTATCTCAACGATTACGAAAACGCAACACAGGACGCCCCATGAGGACTCGCGCCGCACTGTTCATGCTACTTCTCGCTCTGGTCGCACTGACGGGACTACCGGCTGCTGCGCAGTTTGATCCCTCTTTTCCCGAAAACACCGATACACCAGTAGACACCATCGCAACCTATTTTGGTAACTTGCAGGTTGCCAACGGAGGCGTGTCACTGTTTGATGACGCAAACAACCCGGTCAAGAATGGAACCATCAACAATACCGGGAACTCCCAACCTCTTGTCATCAACACCTGCGCGAGTGGATCACTGCCAACCGTGCGGGCTGCTTATGTCAACTGGTACTCGCGCTGGCGTGGAACAGGTGGTCCGCCTACGTTTGACACACAAATTGACGTCGCTATAAATGGCAGCTTGGCACAGAGTTTCAGCGCTTCTGTGGGTGCAAATACATTATTCCGCGCACGAATCGGTGACGACCGCTACCGCGTGCATGGTATTGTCGATGTCACGACACTGCTGAACACCAATTTGCAGAACGGCATCAACACCGTTGCTGTGACCAATCTCGATGTGCCGACACCGGCAGCCGACCAGAATCAGCATTATGGTATCGGAATTACCGCCATTTACGAATGCCCGGAGTTCCCTTATGTGAAGGTCAGCTACAAAGCCGGCCTGGACTGGTTTTTCACCAACAGCCCGGATGGCGGTGTCATGGGCGATTATTCGCGAATTATCTGTGAGACCCTTCCCACCGGCGCACGCAATGTGGCAATCGATTCGATCTTCGGTGGACAGGCAACTCCTCCAGGCGGAACACTCCGCGCCAATGACCTTTTCATCTTTGCTGGCAATGGCCCACCACCTACGACTCTGGCTGACCCACCGCAAGCGTATTCAGACTTGATCACACCATCCTTCGAGCTGACACGTTCGGAACTCGCCTGGACTTCCAGTGCAGGGCAGGAATGGGATGTTTACAACGATTCGATTACGCTAGACGCAGATTATGATTATGTCTGCATCCAGGCGTGGTCGCCGAATGACTTCATCCCAGATCAGGGAGTCAGCGGCGACCTCCTCTCTCCGGTATTCACGGTAGAGATACCCGTCGTCAATCTCGGCGATTACGTCTGGATTGACGAGGACCAGGAGGGCGATCAGGATGCGGGTGAACCACCGCTCCCCGGCGCAACCGTCGAATTGTTCTCTACCACCGATAACGGTGCCACATTGGTCCCTGCGGTCGAAGCCGATGGGACAACACCTGTCGCATCGCAAATCACTGACTCCAACGGCAACTACCGTTTCTTCAACCTGCCCCCTGGCGATTATGTCGTGCGCGTCACCCCACCGTCCGGTTATCTGCCCACACCGGTCAACGAGGCTGATCCGAACACTGATGACAACACCGACTCAAATATCGACACCAATCGAACCCCACCAAGTGGTTCATATGAAAGTGGTGTCGTCACACTGGAAGTGGGCAACGAACCAGCAGACGACGGCGACGGCACTGATGGCAATCTAACCGTAGACTTCGGCTTCTATCTGCCAGCAGAAGAACCAGAATACGATCTCGCGCTGCGCAAGACGGTCGAGTCACAATCTGTGACGGCCACGCCTTCGGGACAGACTATCGAAGTGACCTTCTCCATCGAGGTCTTCAACCAGGGCGATGCAGATGCCAGCGACATCGAGGTCACAGACTACATTCTGCCGTCTATGTTCGAGGCGTTTGATCCGGCACTCAATCCGGATGGTTCCACAACGGGCAGCGCCACCTTGCCCTTTACTTGGTCCACTGCTGGCGGCAACGCTGTCGCCACACTGAGTGGGACCCTGCCCAGTGGTGGATCGGTACGCTTCCCGATCACGCTGGTGGTCGCCGATGGGGCTGGCGGTCGCATCGACAACTTCGCTGAGATCAGCAGAGATGACGGTGACGACATCGACTCGACACCCGATGGCAACAACGACGAATATGATCCCAATAACCCGGATACTGATCGCCTCACGGATGACGAGATTTCCAACTTCTTCAATGACGAAGACGACCACGACATCGCCGAGATCGTCGTGTCCACGAGTACCACCTACAGCATCGGCAATTACGTCTGGTCCGACGATGACAACAGCGGCCATGTCAATGGCAGCGAAACCGGTATCGGCGGCGTACTGTTGGAACTGCTGGATGCCAGCGGCAGTGTGTTGGAGACGACCACCAGCGACGCCAACGGCTACTATCTCTTCGATGACCTGGCGACGGGTGACTATCGTGTCCGGATTGCGGCCAGCAACTTCACCGGCGTCCTGGATGGCTACGGTCCCAGCACCGGCGCATTGGAAGAATCCGATCCCGACAGCGACGGCGATCAGAACGACAACGGCGACAACCCTTCCGATCCGGCAGCGACCGGCATCACCAGCGGTGTTTTCACCCTGGGCGACGGTGAACCGACTGCCGAAACCCCGACCGCGTCCGGCATTGACGGCAATGATGGCGCGGGAACGCCCGATATTAACAGCAACCTGACCGTCGATTTCGGTGTGGTGCCATCCGAAATCCCGATCCCCGGCCCAAGCGTCAGCGACCCGGCGATTGTCAAGCTGGTGGACCCGGCCTTCGCCTTACCCGGTGAGGACGTGATCTGGACAGTGACCATCAGCAATCCCAACAGCACCGCGTTGACCGGCGTCCAGATCGAAGACGTTATCCCGGCAGAACTGACGATCCTCTCCGCGACATCGAGCGGTGGCATCACCAGCATCAGCGGCCAGACCGTCACCGTGTCTATCCCGGTTCTGGCACCCGGCGCGTCGGTTCAGGCAACGATAGAGACTCGCATCCGTGAAAGTATCGCACCGCCCTACATCATCGAGAATGTAGCGGTGATCCAGCCACCCTACACTGGCAGCAGTTCGGCCCGTGTCTTGAGTGCGCAAACTCTGCCGGAAACTGGCGAGGCTCCCGCATGGCGTATGCCGCTGCTGGTGATGGTGATTTCCGCCTTGCTGCTGCTGGTGACGGTGCGCGAAATTCAGAAACCTGATTGATCTCATTTGCGTATATGGTGTAGGCGGCCCATCGGGGTCGCCTACCATTGACTTGCAAGGGGGATCATTTTGGACTACGCAAAACAACCTGATGGCAGTTTCTACACACCGTTCAATCTGACGTTCGATGCGATGGAACAGTTGATGCTCATCAATTTCGAGAAGAACCCGGACAGCCTGTACGTCGGCTTCGAGCCGCAGGTATTCGACGATGACATGACCGGCAAAGGCTTTATCGTCCTGGCCTACCGGGTGGACGAAACACTCGACATCTACCACCAACCCGGACTCGACTTTTCACACAAGAACTTCGATTTCGTCCTCAAGGGCGTGAACCAGTTCATTGAACGTCCGCTGGAGGGTGCGCACCTGGACCTGACACCGGAGGGTGGCCGCCGCGCATCCGCAAGCCGTCGGTCCAGCTAATGTTCACCCTGGTTTCCATGTTCAAAGGCTGGCCCAAATCCTACAAATGGACGGGCTGCATCGACATCAGTGGAAAACCGCATATTCAATCACAATGGCAACGAGTATAAACGGAGCGAAAAAATGGACATCACCCTGAAACACCAACCATCGTATTCACTGGCTGTCGTCCAACTGGACCCCAACGAGAACGTCAAGGTCGAGCCGGGGGCTATGGTCAGCATGAGCGATGGCATCCAGATCGAAACCAAATCCGAGGGCGGCCTGTTCGGCGGTCTCAAGCGTATGGTCGGCGGTGAGAGCTTCTTCCAGAACCGCTATACCGCACCCGCTCAGGGCGGCGAGATCACCCTGGCCCAGACTTTACCCGGCGATATGATCACGCTGGAACTGGATGGCGAACCTGGATTCCTGCTTCAAAGCGGAGCCTATATCG
This sequence comes from uncultured Anaerolineaceae bacterium, assembly GCA_964417785.1. Classification (GTDB taxonomy): domain Bacteria; phylum Chloroflexota; class Anaerolineae; order Aggregatilineales; family Phototrophicaceae; genus DAOTUL01. The sequence goes on from CAYQJO010000068.1 coordinate 6,850, forward strand.
CCAGCGAAGACAGCATCCAGGTGGACTCAAAGTGGGGCGGCGCAAAGGGTTTCTTCGGCAGCGGCACGCTGATTCTGCTGAAGTGTGGCGGGCGTGGTAAACTGCTGGCTGGCTGCTACGGGGCTATCGAGGAGCGTGTTCTACAGGCTGGCGAGCGCTATACGGTTGATACCGGCCACATCGTCGGCTTTGAGGGCGATATGGGCTTTGAGGTCAAACGTGTGGGCGGCTGGAAATCGACCATGCTCAGCGGTGAAGGACTGGTCGTGCAGTTGACCGGTCCGGGACGTGTGCTGATGCAGACCCGCTCGGAGCAGGACCTCATCAATTGGATCATCCCGCAGGTACCACAGAGTACCAATTAATTAAGGATTGCGTGCGCACAGCCGTCACGCGAGTAGAGAGGGTTAAGATGCCAGCCTGCCCACCCGGACAGGCTGGCACCGGGGGTTATTCTCCCGGCAGAACAACGGTTGGACCGACCGCGATTTCCGGGTTGTTTTCCACTTCAATCACAATGGCGTTTTCAGTATCGGGTATCTGCACCTCTTCCGACGGATCGATGGCGTTGGCAATCAACGGCGCAAGGACCAACGAGACAATCGCCAGCAGCTTGAGCAGGATATTCAGCGACGGCCCCGACGTGTCCTTGAACGGATCACCGACCGTATCACCCACAACGGCGGCTTTGTGGGCTTCCGAGCCTTTGCCACCGTAGTTACCGGCTTCGATGTACTTCTTGGCGTTATCCCAGGCACCGCCAGAATTCGCCATCATCACCGCCAGCATGAACGCCGAAATCAGCGAACCGACCAGTACACCGATTAAGGTCTCATAGTGGACGAAATCACCGATGATGTTGCCATCACCAATGATCGTCAGCAGCGCAATAACGACTGGTACGGCCACCGCGATAACCCCCGGCATGAGCATCTGCCGGATCGCGCTGTCGGTGCTGATCGCCACACATTTCTCATAATCCGGTTCAGCCGTCCCATCCATGATGCCGGCGATCTCCCGGAACTGGCGGCGCACCTCGACCACAATGGCCTGAGCCGCATTGCCAACCGCCCGCATGGTCAGCGCACTGAAGACATATGGCAGCATTGCACCCAGGAAGAAGCCGGTAATCAGACGTGAGTCCAGAATGTTCACCGTGAAGACAGACGTTCCAAATTCTGGATTGCCGGTCTGTAACGCCGTGACAAAAGCCGCGTTCAATGCCAGCGCCGTCATGGCCGCACTGCCGATAGCGAAGCCCTTGCCGGTCGCAGCAGTCGTGTTGCCCAGACTGTCGAGCGCGTCAGTACGCTGGCGCACCTGCTCTGGCAAATGCGACATTTCCGCAATACCACCGGCATTGTCCGCCACAGGTCCATAAGCATCCGTCGCCAGGGTAATGCCCAGTGTTGAAAGCATCCCCACAGCCGCGACCGCCACACCGTAAAGACCGGCCTCATGCGTCGCCACCAGCGTCACCGCGATGATAATGGCAACCGGAGCCAGCGTACTCAGCATACCCAGCGCCAACCCGCCAATCACGACGATTCCGGCACCACCTTCCGCACTCTGCGCCAGGTTCTTGGTCGGCATATAGGCATCCGCCGTGAAGTATTCCGTAAAGTAACCGATTGCCACACCACCGACCAGACCACTGAGCGTGGCGAGAATCACACCCCAACCCAGGTCCAGCGTCAGACCCAGCACCACGACACTGACCGCTACCAGCACGCTGGCAGTGTAGACACCGCGCCTAAGGCTGCCCAGCAGCATTTCCAGCGTCGCACCTTCTTCGGTCTTGACCAGAAAGGTGCTGCCCACACCGATAATCAGACCAATAGTAGCGATCAAAATCGGGAAAACCTGCGCCGACAACACCTGATCTTCCGCCACACCAGCACCCAGCGTCGCCAGTGAGATCGCGGCGATAATCGAACTGGCATAACTCTCAAACAGGTCCGATCCCATGCCCGCCACATCACCGACGTTATCGCCGACGTTATCGGCGATGGTCGCCGGATTGCGCGGGTCATCCTCCGGGATACCGGCTTCCGTCTTACCGACAAGATCAGCACCGACGTCGGCCGCTTTGGTGTAGATACCGCCACCCACACGGGCGAAAATCGCGATGGATGTGCCGCCAAAGCCAAACCCGGCCAGCGCACTCGCGGCATCCACCGGATCGGCAATCTGATTGGTGAAGAGCAGGAACAGCAAACTCACACCCATCAGCGCCAGCGATACCACCATCGTACTCATCACGGTGCCACTGGCAAAAGCCACGCGCAGACCCTGGTTGAGGCTTTCCGACGCCGCCTGCGCCGTGCGGATGTTGGCCCGTACCGCAATGTACATGCCGACATAACCGGCCAGACCCGACGCCAGCGCTCCCATCACGAAGGCGACGGCGGTCCAGGCGGACATACCCGTATCTTCGATCATACTCAGCACCAGCAAGACAACCGTCACACCGGCCACCAGCACCGCAACCGCACGGTATTCACGTGTAAGAAACGCCTGTGCGCCACGCTGAATCGCCTGACCGATTCGGATCATGGTTTCATTACCGGGGTTTTGCTGCAACACCCAGTTACGTTGATACCAGGCAAAACCCAGACCTAATATACTCACAATAGCCGCAGTTATGCTTGCGGCTTCGATAGATATTTCCATATGGGGTACTCCATGTTTGCAGATAAGCGCCTGGAAATGTTAACCAAAATATCATTTTTTTCAACGGTCATGCGGCAAATGCTCATGCAGTCATTAGCCAGGAAACCGATTGTCACATCAGGACCTGTTCATATACAATACGGCGCAACTACGGTTACAAGCGGGTATCCTATGGCCCCCAAACGCAACCGGCGTGGGCAGCTTTCCGGCATCCAGATCATGTTCGCGGCGATTATGGCAATCGGCATGATTCTGGCGATCAATTTCAGCACCCGGCTGGCCGACAGCCGCCCCCTGCGCGATTATTACAACAGCGTGGAAACCGAAATCAAGGAACTCGAAAACGTGCAGGCGACCTTGATCGCTGAGCGCGATTATACCCGGAGCGATGTCTATGTGGAACAATGGGCGCGGCGTGATGGCAAGATGATTCGGCCCGGTGAAGTGCTGGTTATTCCCATCCCCCACAGCGACAATGCCGCACCCACACCCACACCGCCAGCATTCGTCGCCATCGACACCTCACCGCCAGAGCCGCAGAACTGGACCCTGTGGTGGCGCTTGTTTTTCGATGGCGACCCACCCGGTCAGGGTTGAACGCCCAGCCGTGCTTTAATGCGGGTGGTAGGACCATCGGCAGCCGCAACCGTCAGCGTCGTACCCGGTTCGGCCACACCCGTCTTGACCACCGCCATCGCGTGCAGTCCGCCATCGGGTGCGACGACACTGCTGGTGATCTTGCCAGCCCGTTTGCCCTGCCCGTAAAGCTCGGTCCCTGCATCCACCGGCGCATCCAGGTCCAGGCTGACGAGCGTCCGCGCCAAACGATTGCGGCTCTCCATACGAGCGATAATCTCCTGGCCGGTATAGCAGCCCTTGTTGAAGCTGACCTCATCCCATAAGCCCAGTTCCAGCGGGATATAATCGCCGGTCAATTCAAAGCCAACACCGGGCCGACCAGCCCGAATCCGCAGCGCGTTGTACACCAGCCCACCCGAAGGGCGCACCTGCTCCGCCAGCACCGACCACAGCGTTTCCGCCGCTTCGACCGGCACCAGCAGCGACCAGTGACTCCCGCTGAACGGCTTCATGCGAGCGGCCAACACCGCCACACCACCGATAGTGTTCGATATACAGCCCAGCGGCGGCACCGAGTCCGCACCCGGCAGCAAGCCGTCAACCTGCGGGCCGTGCAGCGCGAACAGATGATGGGTCGCGCCCAGGTCCGCAACCTGCACCCGATCCCGGAAGAAGATGTTATTCCGCAAATACGCCAGCAGCGCCGGGCCGCGACCGGGTCCGGTTAGCAGAATCGTCGCCTCTCCATCACGGGCATACACGACCGCCCGGTCGATAATACGGGCGTTGGCGTTGGTAAACACCGTCGCCCGACCCTCACCCGGCACCATATTGACCATATCGTTCGTGGATATCCGGTTGAGCAAATCCAACCGGTCCTCACCCGTCAGCAGCAAACGACCCTCATGTGACCGGTCCAGCACAACCCCTTCACTGAGCGCCGCCCTGTATTCCGCTTCCAGATCGCCAAAATGCAGCGGAATGCCATCCGGCGCGAGTGCTGCCGAGGCCGCCTGATAGTGCTCTTGCAGGCTCATAAACTGACTCGCTCCGTCCACGCCCACCCGTCCGGCACCGGTACCGGCGCGGACAATGTGTGGCTGTAGTTGTAGCTGAGCCGGTAGGTATCGCCATCGAAATCAATCTCCACCGGCACACTTGCATCCGGCAGACGATAATCCAGCGCCGAAACACGCACACCCAGTACACTTTCAACCTCGCGTCGGGCGACCGCCTCCGGCATATCACCCGGCTGCAATGTGACCGTCAGCGGCTCACCGTCACGCAGCAGCAGACTCTCACCCGCATAGGTCCACACCCGCACACGAAACGTGACATCGTAGCGCAGAACCGGCGATGATCCCCGCCGCTCCGCCAGGATAATATCGCGCAGGTCACCCACTGACGATTCCAGATCGTCGTTCACGATGACGTAATCGCAAGCCATCGCATACACCATCTCCCGTGCCGCCCGCTCCATACGCTCAGCGATCTGGCCCGGCGTCGCATCTCGCGCCTGCATCCGCTCCACCAGATCACCATAGGTCGGCGGCGCGATAAACACGGCGACCGTGTTCTGTGGATAGGTCTTCTGGATGATCGCCGCGCCCTTATACTCGATGTCGGCGATGAGGTCCTGCCGCGTCACAATCGCTTGTTCGACGATGGCACGCGGAACCCCATAATACTTGCCCGGATGCACTTCCTGATATTCCAGCAGGGCATCGTCCTCGATCATCTGCTGGAATGTCGCCAGATCGACAAACAGATGATGCACGCCATCCTGTTCATTTTCACGCGGTGGTCGGGTGGTCGCTGTCGCCAGTTGGCGCAGGTCGGTCAGTTGATCCATCACGGCGTTGAGCAGCGCATTCTTGCCCACACCGCCAGGACCCACCAGGATATACAGAATTCCCAGACGTTCTTTGCTCACATGGCTACCCATTGTGTTCGTTGATTGTTCTCAAGTCTAACATATCGAACCGCCCACACCAGTGAGAGTCGCGTAAAAAAACCGCCCCCGGTATCGGAGGCGGTTGCACACATCGTCGATTGAAAGCTGGAGTCTAATAGTCCTCGCAGTACGCTTGCTCCGGCAGCGAGCATGTCGCATCTGCCACACGGATGTCTACGATCCACCAGCTTGTCATGTAGTCGTTATCAGCGTTGCCCTTCTGGCGGTCGTCCGTCATGTTCGACATCAGGAAGCGGATCATGATGGTATCGCCCACAAACTGGCGCAGGCTGTGGCGTTTATACATCCAATCGCCAAACGTGTTGTTGGAGTTCTCATCACCATACTTCGAACTGTCGTAGTCCTCTACTTTGAAGTATTCTGGATCTTCGCCATTGAAACCCATGATGATCGGATCAAGGTCACAATCCCATGTATCCATATCACCGTAGTCGATGTCATCGTTGCAGTTCACACCCTCGGCGTAGATGTCCCTGCCCATCCAGTTCCGCGTCCAGCTAAAGCCGCCGTTCGTCGAGACCTCCACATACACCTTTTCTTCCGTCTCGTACATGGTGTAGTACGACAGTTCCGGCAGGAAGGTATCGCTCAGGTCCAGCGTACCGTTCAGAATCAGCGCCGTGTGCGAGTAGGCAATCGACCCGATGTCGTCCTCACCCACACCCGATTTCGGGCTGTCCGTGAACGAGAAGCTGGTCCCACCGGTCGTCAGGATGATGACACCGGACTTGTCCTTCTCGTACCAGTCGAGCGTGAAGCGGTAGTATTTACCCTCGTCCAACCGCGCCACACCCATATCGACGGTACGCGCATGGTCGGTCCAGTTGTAAATGATGTTCCACTCTTTACTATCATCCGAGTTGATCGACGTCTGGTTGCCCGGAACCGTCGGCTCGGTGTCGATGATGTTACCGGCGGCATCGACTTCCTCATACTTCATCCGCACACCGTTATCCGACACCGTGATGAACGTGTAATCGTTGGCCTGCACACCGCTGAACGGTCCGATCTCCGGCGTTTCCAGCAGCCAGCGGGCCGCGATTTCATTACTGATGTCATACCGCCCCGGCTGCATATCGCCCGTACCGAAGTCATAGCTGATGTCCAGCACCGTGCGCGGACTGCCCGTCCAGCCGATAGCCTCCTCGTCAACCGTTCTACCGTTTCCGGACGCGCTGGCAATTCCGGTCGCCGGATTGACATTGTCAAGCAGCAGACTGGCACCGCCCTTGAACTTGTCGTTGTTATTTCCAGAGCCGATCAACCGATCACAGTCGTTACAGTCAAAGACATACTCATCCCACGAGCCGAGAACCGCTGGACCGCCGCCCGTTCCCCGGAAGATCTCCGGACTCAGGCCCCACAGCCCCTCACCGGTCCAGTTCGACATATTACGCGCCGGATCGAAGAACTGCTGGTCGCTGATCCTGCGGATAACCGAGTCCCGCCGCGACTCGAAGGTCACATGGTCGATATACCAGCCATCGCGGGCATTCCAGTAGTTGGTGTTATCCAGCGAGTCGTAGACAAACCGCACCCGAATGCGCTGGCCGGGACCGCTGGCATCACCAGCGAAGGGCGAGAGATCGACAATATGGCGTGTCCAGCCGTAGTTATCCTCCCAGTAGTCGATCATACGGTACGGCTCGTCGCCGTCGAAATACTCATTCTCACCCGAGCCGGTCCACAGCAGTTTGTGTTCGTGCCACGAACCCCAACCGTAATCCTGACCCCAGCATTGCAGGCGATCACCCGGACAACTGTCGAGCATCTCCGCGTCGATTTCGCCCGGCGTCCCTTCCAGTTCCGTCGAGACCTCCACGCTGATCCGTTCGTTGTTGCCCAGCGCAAACCGTGTCCAGAAGTACATCGTCGGCTTGTCGCCCTGCTGTGTACCGCGCAGGTCAACCACATACGATAGCTGAAGCACCTGGTACGCGTCGCGATCTGTCCGTTCAATGTCATCATCCCAGCCACCACCGTGATGCACCGGCGCGGCAGGCTGGTCCGGGCTTTCGTGCCAGGATTGCAGACCCGCCCGTGCCTCGTAGTTGATCGCCGTCCAGCGACCACCCGGTATCCAGCGGTCGTACCAGTCCGGTTCATCCACATTGGCACTGAAGTACATGCCGTCACCGGTTTCCTCGTTACCGTCGTCGTCCACTTCACGACTCTCATCCGGCCACAGCCGGTGTACGCGCTGGCGGAACTGCGGTGTCACACCGTCGGCCTCAAAGCTGGTCGGCTCGCCCTCTGCATCCGTACTCACATACGGGTACCGTTCCTCGACCCGGATGGCATCCAGATACACACCATCATCATTCGAGCTGTTGTTGGCGTAGATGCTGAAGCGGATCAGAATATCGTCGTCGGTCTTGCTCCCCGCGTCGATCTCGTAATTGATCGCCGCCAGATCGATCTCTACATACTCCCAGGCACTTTGCCAGCTATACCGGTTGCTGTTGTTGTTACCATCCGGCGTCATGTTGTATTGGAACGTCCACACCGGCTTCCATTCGTCTTCCGTCTCGCTGGCTCGCCGCCAGGACACATTGAACGCATCGCCGTTATCGATCCACCGCTTGTGATAGAAACGCAGCACCGGGTTGATCGCCGCACCGGCGGTGTTGCCACCGCGCTCGCTCGCCAGATTGTCCGGCGTGTCGTTGTTCATATCGATCGGCAGCAGCAGCCGCATGGCGTTGGTCGTGTCTCGTTCGTATTCCGCGCCGCCAGGACTGTCGGTATACGAGTGGTTGCCGTCCCAGAATTCCTCATTCACGATGGACCATCCGCCCAGCCATTTGACCTTGCCGTCTTCGGCACCATCCACCAGCGGGTAATCGTTGAAGGTCGCCCGGTCCTTGCGGTGCAGCTTGATGTTGTCGATCCACCAGCCGCCATCGTCATTGTCGTTATCACCCGCCACCATCAGCGCGAAGCGCAGCCGCACTGTCGCCAGGTTATACGGTGCCTGGGTCAACCCATACAGGTCAATATCGACCGGGTGCAGCGTCTCATAACCGGCGCTGGTGTAACTACCGTCCAGTTCCACATTGGCGATGTCCACAATCCGTCCCACCGGCGGGTTACCCACCGGGTCCTCCGGATCGGGAATCGGCTTCCAGGTGCTGTCCGATGGATCGAGGAACTGCACCTCCAAACCGGTGTAATCACCCACCTTGTACGCTTCAAAGAACGACAGCATCGGATTGCCCGTGTCACCATCGCTGTCTTCCAGCGGCAGCGTCAGGTCAATCGTGCCTTTGAACTCGACAGTGTGGATACGCATTTTCTCGCTCGGATAGCCTTCATCCCGGATTTTGCTATCCATCTCCGAGTGATCGGCATATTCCATATTTCCCCACTCATCGGGCTGCTGCACATCCCAGCCCAGACCGCCGTCATTCATCGCTTTGTTGCTGGTCAACTGCCAGTGGCCGGAGGTGATGAAGTCCGCGTGGCCGTTGTTGGCGTCTGGATCGTTCAGATTCCAGAAACTGGTGGCACCGGGGCTGAACTCGTCGCCGTCCAGGTCCCAGGTCTTCTCCGGCACACCTTCGTGCAGCTTCACATCGTCCACATACCAGCTTCGCCGGCTGCTGCTGTCGGACCGGTTTTGCATCACAAACCGCACCGTGATGTCCTTGCCCGCCAGCGTGTAGGTCGGGTCCACCAGCGACCCGGCGTTCGGGCCGGTGACGAACTCAGCCCCGACCGGCAGCGAATTCAAGTTGATCGTATGCCCGGTCCAGTTGTAGTTCATCGAACCGGCGTGATCCACCGGGATTTTGATCCACTCCATTACATCACGGTCCAGGTTCCATTCCGTGTCAGCCACCGGGATGTACTCGGCCACCTCCAGCCACGTATCCACACCGGCGGAGTTGTAATCCCACAAATCCCAGTAGGTCAGTTCCGGGTTGGTCAACCCACCACCGCGCACAAATCCGCGCAGTTCCAGGTAACACCGCTGGCCCAACGGGAAACGTTCATACTTGCTGTCGTAGGATGTCCATTCGTCGTACAGTGAGTTGGCGTCTTCACTCACAGCACGGGTACTCCAACCACACGTCGCCGGATCGGCCCTTGGATTGCCCGCCGCGTCCACCGTTGTGTCGTCGGGATTGGGCGCGACGAAATGATCGAGCTGAATATAGGCATCGCCCGTATTCTCCTGCAAATCAGCCTGCAAAACCCAGTTACCCGGCGGGATCGTCCGCGTGACCACACCCGAATCCTGCCCCGATTCCCAGTTGTTCAGCAGCAGGCAGTCCGTCGCAAATGCCGACCCGTCGCCAAAAGCACGATGCCGCAGGTCATAATCCGGTGTATCCACACCCGTCTTGACCGTATCCGATGTCCCGTCTCTCACCTCTGAACAGGTCGCGGCGTCGCCTTTCTTTTCCAGCAACCACAACCGCACCCCATCATCATGCTCGACGACAAACGTCACCGGCACACCTGGATCGCCTTCCTCACCAGGGATGTAGATATTCTTCGTCCAGCGAACCGAGAACTTGTCATACGGCGGATCGCCGCCCGGCCCCCGGTTCGGCCAGTTCATAATCGGGCCGAGATTGTCGTTCATCCAGAAGGCGTAATCGGTGTTGGGGAAATCCAGCTTACCCGCCGCCGCCGAGCCGAACATATCCCGGTTCCAACCCTGGTACGTCGGCGCGGTCCCGTCCGAGTCCAGTTTAGTCCCGACATAGTATTCACCGTACCAGTCGTCCGTGCCGATGAACGCTTCCGCCGCCACACGCCAGTAAACCGGCTCCTCCGCCCTGTCCCAGAACGGCGGATCATGGGCGAAGTCACCCGGCGTCGGACTCGGTGCCGGGGTCGGTGACGGAATGGGCGTGTTGGTCGGCAGAATGTCCGTCGGCAGCGGTGGCGGACCTTCGGTCGGCGTGGCACTCGGCGGTGCCGCCGTCCGCGTCGGCAACCGCTGCTCTTGCAGCGGATTTTCCTTCACCCACGTCACCGTCAACCAGAAGTCGGCTACCGAGTCCGAATCACGCGGTTCCGGCGACTCCCCCAGCAGATTGTAGACCGTGTTGCTGAAGACATTGCCAATCGCCGGGCCGGTGGTGGCGACGGCAACACCGAACGCCAGCGCCACCAGCGCCAGAATCAGCGCATATTCGATTAGCGATTGTCCCTGCTTAAACTTATTCATATCGAGCACCTTCCTAATCAAGGTGGATGTGTTTTTCGCCTGAGTATCCTGTTATTATGTTACCCGATAACGCGGCTCAATTTTGTAGAAGAGTTGTTCAAAAGCTTAGACAATCATTACGCTTGACCGTAGCGACGGCATTCTTGCCGTCCGGCGACAACCAAAAACACACCAAATCCGTCTGTTTTCACCTTTTTTCGCAGGAGGGAATTATGACCGCCCAAATTATTGATGGAACCGCCATCGCCGACCGCATGCGGGCCGAAATCGCCGCCCAGGCCGCCCAATTCAAAGACCAGTACGGCTATGCCCCCGGCCTCGGCGCCGTACTCGCCGGCGATGATCCCGCATCCGCCCAGTACGTCCGCATGAAACAGCGGGCCTGTGCCAAAGCTGGCATCGAATCCGTCTCGCGCATCATGACCAGAGACAGCACCCAGGCCGAAGTCGAAGCCGCTGTCGAAGAACTCAACGACGACCCCAAAATTCATGGCATCCTCGTCCAGCTTCCGCTGCCACCCCAGGTCGATGAGCAGCGCGTCCTGCGCATGGTCAGCCTGGAAAAAGACGTCGACGGTTTCCACCCTATCAACATCGGCCTGCTGGCGATGAAAGGCCGCGATCCCATGTTCACCCCGGCCACCCCCACTGGCTGCATGGTCATGCTCGAAGACGCCGGTGTCCGGCTTTCCGGAGCCAACGCCGTCGTCATCGGACGCAGCAACATCGTTGGCCTGCCGATGGCCCTCATGCTCATCAAAGCCGACGCCACCGTGACCGTCGTTCACAGCCGCACCAAAGACGCCCAGAAGATCGTCAAAGACGCCGACGTCGTCATCGCCGCCGCCGGACGCCCCAACTACATCACCGGCGAGTGGCTCAAACCCGGTGCGGCAGTCATCGACGTCGGCACCAACAAAGTCGACGCCCCCGACACCAAAAAGGGTTACAAATTCGTCGGCGATGTCGATTTTGACTCCGCCAAAGAGGTCGTAGGAGCCATCAGCAAAGTCCCTGGCGGCGTCGGACCCATGACCATCACCATGCTCCTCCACAACACTGTTAAAGCCGCCTGGAACCTCGCCAGCCAATAACCACTGTACGGGATGGCCCGCGTGCCATCCCAACCACCCATCTGTACGGGCGATGCCGACATTGCGAGCGACTACGATCTCACAAAAGACGCGATTGATGCCAGCATCTGGGCTGATCCACCACGCCCTCAAACGGATCGAGCGCCGTCCAGATGCCGATACTCGGATCGTAGTAGCGTGCCCGGTGGTAGTTCAGGCCGTTGGGATCGCGCATTTCG
>CAYQJO010000069.1:0-18282 GCA_964417785.1 uncultured Anaerolineaceae bacterium
TCATTGTCAGATTGACGATACTCTGGGTGGCTGTCAGACGCGCATAGGCCAGAGCGCGAACATCCGGCTCACCGGCGACAGCAGATTCCGTCAGTTGGGTTTCTGTGAGAATCAGCGCCATCTCAGCATCGATGGTCATCTCAATATTCTGAGCCACCAGCACCGGAGTCGCGGTGTGGTCCTCTTCAGCATCATCACCGTTACCGATCAGACCACGATCCACCAGCAAAAAAGCTACTGCCCCAAAGACCACCCACACGACCACCAGCAACACCAACCACACACGGCGGGTACGATGGGTACGACGAGGAATCAGGGTGATTTCATCAGTCGAAATACGTTCACCTGGGATTGGTGGCGGCACCGGTTCCGCGCTGTTGACCGGCACAAAATCTTTGAGCGACCGGACAAAATGAGCGGGCAGGCTGGCATACAATCCCGCCGTCATATCCACATATTCAGATTCTTCAAACCTGGCCCAACGGTTCCCGCCAAGAAGCAGGGGGAAAATCGGCTTCTTATTCAGACGGGCCAGTTCCATCTCATTTTGAACTCGCTCCGACCGTTTGGACTCCGGCGACACAATCAGAATGATCGCCGCCGCCCCGATCATATTGGCTTCAATCGTGTACCACCAGCGGTTGCTCGATTCGGAACGAGTCTCATCCATCCAGACGGAAAACCCCTCCGCCCGGAGCAAACTGCGTAGATGACGGGCAAATGTGATGTTGCCTTTGCTGTAGCTGATGAATATATAAGACATCGCCCACCTGTTGTTACAATAATGATAGATTATCCTTTTGCTACCAATTGTGCAAGCAATACCTCAAAAAAACCTAAAATTTCATATGATTCGTATAAGACGTACACCCAGACCTCGCCGTGATACGTAGATTAAAGTTAAGGTGTTCAATCCAGAACCCGTGTATAATAAATACGATCATGAATGGAGAAACAACAATGCGTCTAATCGTACACACCGGTAAAGGTGGTGTAGGGAAGACCAGCATCAGTGCCGCGACCGCGCTGCGGTGTGCAGAGATGGGCCTCAAGACTATTGTCATCAGCACCGATACCGCCCATAGTCTGGCGGACTCTCTGGAAAAGAAGATCGGCCCGGAGCCGGTAGAACTGTATCCGAATCTGTGGGCGCAGGAAGTCGATGCCCGCTACTCGATGGACAAATACTGGGGACGCTTCCAGCAGTATATGGTCGCTCTATTCAGCCGTAACGGCGTGGACGACATCGTTGCCGAAGAAGTGACCATCCTGCCGGGGTTAGAAGAAGGGGCGCATCTACTCTGGATCAACAAATACATCGAAGACAACACCTACGATGTATTGATCGTGGATGCAGCACCCACCGCCGAAACACTGCGTCTGTTGAGCCTGCCGGATGTCACCCGCTGGTGGTTGATGCGCGTTTTATCGCTGACTCGTGGTGCAGCCCGTATCCTCCGCCCCATCGGCAAGGTTCTCAACCGGAGCGGTGAGAGCAACATCCCGGATGAAGATGCCTGGAACCAGATCCGTGACCTGTTCGATACATTGGATAAAGTCCGTGATTTGATGGCGAACCCGGCCCTCACCAGCCTGCGTCTGGTCGTCAATCCGGAGAAAATGGTCATCAAGGAAACGCAGCGGACCTACACCTATCTCAACCTTTATGGTTATGCCACCGACGCCATCATCTGCAACCGTATCATCCCTGATAGCGTCACAGACCCCTATTTCGCGGCCTGGAAAGACAAACAACGCGAAAACATCGACTACATCGAAGAAGCATTCGGTGGTTTGCCACTGCTCACCGCGCCGCTCTTCGGCGGTGAGGTCGGCGGGTTGGATACACTACGCAAACTGGCAGACGAACTTTACGGGGATTCCAACCCTGCCGAGCAGTTGTTTGAGGGCAAAACCCACAGCATCGAAAAGATCGAAGACACCGACGACTACCAGTTGGTCGTGCCGCTGCCGTTCGTCGACAAAGACGATATGGACCTGTACCGGTCGCGTGACGAACTCACCCTCCGTGTTGGGCCATACCGGCGCAATATCGTCCTTCCGTACGCATTATGGGACCTCGAAATAGCCGATGCCAAATTCCAAGAGTCAAAACTCTGCATCCGATTCACCGCATGAGCCGACTTATCGTCTGGTAGACGCCACACCCAACGGACACAACCTGTTCACAAACGGTGTGGCGTTGGAAGAACACAGCACAACCATGAACGGCAACCGTCCGGACCCGGTTGTTGAACCGGATTTCTTAAAGACAACCGAATGGGTAACGGCACCGCCTGATCTATCGCAGGTGCCGTCACCCGCTCAATCCACCGTGCAGGAAAGTCACGGACGATCCTTGCGGATGCAGTGGCGCTTCATGCGCACCCTGTTCTTCGCTGGATGGGTGTTTGCCCGTATCCTCTTCTGGCAGGTCTATGCCGTCCGCTACTTCCCCGCGTATGTGCGCGGTACCGAAATGGCCCGCTTCCGCAAATACGCCCGCGAGTTTCGACGTTTTGCCGTCAACCTCGGCGGTGTCTATATCAAGTTGGGGCAGTTCATCTCGACCCGCGTGGATGTCCTACCTGAAGAGATCATCGAGATTCTCTCCACGCTTCAGGATGAAGTCCCCAGCGTCGATTTCAAAAAGATCGAGAAAGTCCTGCTGGAAGAATTGGGACCCTCGCAAGAGCGTTTTGAATGGATCAACCGCGCACCGGTGGCCGCCGCCTCACTCGGGCAGGTCCACCGCGCCCGGCTCAAGTCCGGCGAGCGTGTCGTCGTCAAGGCCCAGCGCCCCGGTATACGCCAGTTATGTTATACCGATCTGGCGGCCATGCGCGTCGTCGCCCGTGTCGCCATGCGCTTCAATTTCATCTCCGACCGGGCCGACGCCAACGCGCTGGTCGATGAATTCGGCGTGGTACTGCTGGAAGAGCTTTCTTATCACCACGAAGCCCACAATGCCACCCGCTTCGCTCACATGTTCAAGGACGATATGGGTGTCTATATCCCGGAAGTCTACTACGAACACTCAACCGACCGGGTGCTGACGATGGAGGATGTTACCACCGTCAAGATCACTGACTTTGAAGCGATAGACCGCGCCGGGATCAGCCGAAAAGAAGTCGCCAACCGGCTGATGGATACCTATATGGTGCAGATATTTGACGAATACTTCTTCCACGCGGACCCGCATCCGGGCAATCTCTTCGTGTATCCCCTGCCCGTCGAAGACGAGAACGCCGATTTCGGCCCGAAAGGCCGCCCGTTCTACCTGATCTTCATCGACTTCGGTATGACCGGCAGCCTCAAACGAGAGATCGCTGATGGTATGGTCTCAACGCTGCACGCGGTTCTCACCCGTGATGTGGTGCGCATGGTGGAAAATTACGAGCGGCTGGGTTTCTTGCGCCCGAATGCCAATAAGCGACGGATCGTCGAAGCGATGAGCGCCGCCTTCGATCAGGTGTGGGGGTTGAGCATCTCCGATCTGCGCAACGTCGATTACGGCAAAATGGCCGAAATTGGCGGCGAATTCAATGACCTTTTGTTTTCGATGCCGGTCTACATCCCGCAGGATTTCATCTACCTGGGACGCACGTTAAGCATCCTCAGCGGGATGGCAACCAGCCTGGACCCGAATTACAATCCCTGGAAGGAGATGCAGCCCTATGTCGAAACCTTGATCGCACGCGGCTTCGGGGCCGACATCCCGCAAGGCCAAAAAGCGGAACGCCAGGACTTGATTCGCACCCTGGTGAATGGCGAAGGAACGAAAGTGCTGCGCAACATCGGTGAGCAGGCGGTACGCCGGACACTGGGACCGGTGGTTGATCCCGTTTTCCGAGCCGACGATGCTCTCAAGTCCTTACAGAGCGGCAACATCCATGTCATCGCGGATTTGAGCACCACCCACCGCCAGCAGTTGCGCCGCCTGGAACGCGAGTCTCGCCGGACAGGGCGCTCGATTTTCTTCGGCAGTATGCTGGTCTCGTCCACACTGATGTTCACCAGCGGATACGAGTGGATCGGTGCCACCGGGTGGGCGTTTTGTGGGCTGATTGTGTTATTCGGCGAATTGCGCGAATGACGTCAGGTGCGATTGCCGGGCATCGGCTCGACAATCACCTGCATCAGCTCGTAGTCTGCTGCTTTATGTTGAGCCGGGTCGCCTTCATAACCCGTGTAGGCTTCCACCAGCGTCACCTTTGTTCCCAGGCCATGTAGATCGTACCGGGTGATCCATTCGCCGGTATTCTGCACATTGCGATAGACTGCGATTTTGCCTTCCGGGTCCATACGGCGAAGGCGTGCTTTGGCCCGTTTGAAGCTCATGCTGCTCAGTTCATTGAGCAACCGGTCCCGGTCAGCATCGTTCAAGAAAGCCATCGATGTGCGCCCTTTCGTGCGAATCTGATGATAAGAATGCCCATAGGATAAACCGAATGTCTGGCTTATTCAATAGCCCCAGATCGGTCAGCGAGATCACAACCTACATCCAGGACCTCTTTGAGACGGACCTGACCTTGCGTGATCTGTGGATCACGGGAGAGGTCTCGAATTTCACCCGTGCCAACAGCGGTCACTGGTACTTCACATTGAAGGACAACGCCGCCCAGATACGATGTGTGATGTGGCGGCGCGACGCCGAACACCAGCAGGTACTCCCGCGTGAGGGCGACGCGCTCGAAGTACACGGCAAAGTCACCATTTACCCCCAGCGCGGCGAATACCAGCTTTATGCCGACATCGTGCGTCCGGTGGGCGTAGGTGATCTGTACCAGGAATTTGAACGGCTCAAGGCCAGACTCAACACCGAAGGATTGTTCGACGCGGAGCGCAAACGCCCCTATCCGCCCTTCCCTTACCAGATCGGTGTGATCACATCGCCTACTGCCGCCGCCTTCCAGGATGTGCTGAACGTTTTGAGGCGGCGCTTCCCGCTGGCCGAAGTCATCCTGAGTCCCACACCGGTCCAGGGCAACGACGCACCACCGCAAATCATTCGCGCTCTGGAGCAGCTCAACACCCACACGCAGGTCGATGTCATCCTGATGTGTCGCGGTGGCGGCAGCATCGAAGACCTGTGGCCGTTCAACGACGAGGCCGTCGCCCGTGCTGTCGCCGCCAGCCGGATTCCGGTCATCACCGGCGTGGGCCATGAAACGGACTTCACCATTGTGGATTTCGTCAGCGATGACCGCGCCCCAACCCCATCAGCGGCGGCGGAACTGGCAACTCCCGATCTGTCTGAGATCAACGAGGATTTGCGCTACACCGAACAGCGATTGAACACGACCATCGGCGATAAGCTGATGTACATGCGCAATCAGCTAGTAGCCAGCCAGCGGGCGCTGCGCTACAATTCCCCGGTCATGACCATACGCAATCAACGCCAGCGGATTGATGATTTGAGTGTCCGTATGGCACAACAGCAGAAGAGTACAATCATCTTACGGCGCGAGCGATTGCAAGCGAAGCGGGCCGCGTTGGAAGCCGCCAGCCCACAGGCCATATTATCACGCGGATATGCTATTGTCTCGCGCAGTGACGATGGACGGCGGATCGTCTCCGAACTGGACGCCACGCCCGGCACCGGCATCACTGTCCAACTGCGGGATGGCGAGATTAAAGCACGAGTGGAGGACAAAGACGCACATGGACGATATAAACGAACTCTCTTTTGAGCAGGCATTTGCCGAACTGGAAGACATCGTGGGCCGGTTGGAGTCGGGCGAACTCACGCTGGAAGAGTCCGTGCAGGTGTTTGAACGTGGACGCCAACTCTCCGACTACTGTCAGGATATTCTGGATAAAGCCGAACTGCGCGTCAATCAGTTGAACGATAACGGCGAGATTAAACCGTTGGATTAACCCATGTTTTCCCACTTTATCCCAAACAATTGGGATAACTTTGGGATAAAGCGGATGCTGCTTGCGATTACCGCCGGAGCAATCGGCGTGTCAGCAGCGACACTTCATCCAGGCGCAGCAGCAGCGCCAGCACAAAGAAACTACCTACACCGGCTCCCAGGCCCACCAGCAGACGGATATAGCCGGATGACTCAGCCAGTACGTAATCCGCACCCAGGACCACCGCCCCCATACCCAGTGCCGCCACCAGCGCCCGGACTACCCCGTTCACGACATACTCATCGCGGATGCCGCCCACCCGCCGCCGCAGCAACCACCACAAGGCCAGCGCTTCCAGCAGGGTCGTCAGGCTGTTCGCCAGCGCAAGCCCGGCGAATGGTCCGCGCACCAGTGAACCTGGATCGCCGATGAACTCGATAAAGATGAGGCTCAAGACGATGTTGGTTATCATAGCGGCCAGTCCGATGCGCACCGGCGTCCAGGTATCGGCCAGCGCGTAAAACGCCCGTGACAGCACCTCTAACGCGGCATGACCAGCGATCCCCAGGGCGAAGAAAGACAAGGCCCAGGCAGTCGCCTGCGTGCTGTCCGCCGTCCATTCCCCCCGCTCAAAAATAAACACCACCGGCTCGCCCAGGACAATCAACCCGACCGTCGCCGGTAGAGCCAGGAACAACACGCCCCGCAGCGCACTCGCCAGCCGGTTGCGGTAGCCGTCCATATCATCATCCGCCACTAGCGCCGATAGCGTTGGGAAGACTGCCGTCCCCACACTCTGCGCGATCACCCCCAGTGTGAAGAAGGCCAGGAACCAGGCGGTGTTCAGCGCCACCAGACTGCCCTCAATCATATTGGATGCGAAAATCACGTTGACGGCGAAATTGATCTGCACCACAGCCAGCCCCAACACACGCGGTCCCATCAGGGCCAACACCTCGACCACCCCATGAATGCGCCAGTTCAATATCGGACGCAGCCGCGCACGCACTGCGAACAGACCGGGGATTTGCACCGAGAGATGCAGCAGCGCCCCCAGAACCGCCCCCAGCGCCAATCCGTAGATATTCGCCTGCTGGCTGAAGGGTTCACGGATCACATCTGCGATTTCAGGCAGCAAGCCGCTATCGCCGGGTAAATTGGGGGCGATCAACAAGGCCCCAGCGATCAGACCAAGATTGTTGGTACTCAGCGCCAGCGCCGGAAACAAAAACCGCTGGTGGGCGTTGAGAATGCCCATCACCAACCCGCTGACCGCGAAGATGACCGTCGTCACCAGCATCAATTGTGTCAGTTCGGTGGCGAGGTCTTGCTGCGCCAGTGGCCGTCCTGGGAACAGCAGATTGGGTACAATCCAGGGAGCCAACACCCCCGTTAGCAACGCCAGAACCGCCGCCAGCGCCGCCGATAGCGTCATCACAGCGCTGGCAAGTCGCCAGGCACCTTCCATATCGTCTTTGGTGAGAAACCGGGAGAATACCGGGATAAACGACGAACCAAGCGCCCCACCAGCCACCAGATTGAACAACAAATCGGGGATACGCTGTGCCGCATAGAAGGCATCGAGTTCAGCACTGGTGCCGAAGGCCGCGGAAAATGCACCGGTTCGGATCAGGCCCAGGACACCGCTTGCCAGAAATCCCAGAAGGACCACCAGGGCAGCCCGCACAATCTGGGCGCTGGATAAGGCTCTATTAGACACGGTAGGTGTTGAGTTCGCGCTCCCGGTCGCGGTAGTCCGGCAAATATTCACCCAGCTTTTGCCAAAAACCGATGCTGTGGTCGAACACGATCATATGCACCAGTTCGTGGACGACGACATACTCTACCAGATGGTGGGGAATGTAGTAAAGCGCGGTGTTGAGTGTGATGTTGCCCTTGCTGGAACACGACCCCCATTTGCGTGTCATATCGCGTAACTGGACACGCCCCACATCCAGACCGATACGGTCGGCCCATTGCATCACCATGACCCGGATTGTCGCAGCATCGTGCAACGGTGCAGGGCGCTCCACCGGGATGTTATTGTTGAGTTTTTCCAGACCATCGGAGATAAACTGGCGCACCTGCGGATGGTTGGCATTCAGCCAATTGGGGATATTCACGACCACATCACCCGCCGGAGTCACTCGCATGACAAGGCTCTTGCGCCGCTGGCGCTTGATCTGGACTTCAGGCATCGGCAATGCGGTCAAACGGCGGTTGGCGGTTCTGGATGCGATCACGTAATGTGACAACAGCATCCAATGCGGCACACCGGTCTGCCTGGGGCAGGTCCAGCGCGTTGAACTCCTCCTTATCCAGCAGCGTAATCACCCCATCTGGATCGACCAACATATCCAGGGCCAGATCATCCGCCACCACTGTACCGTTCACGATTTCCGCCGGACGGGTGATGTTACAGTACCAGCCTTTAATGCTCAGGGTATCCGGGTTCTGAATCTGGAAGATGTTGTAGTAGCGGTCGGCATAAAACCACTCGGTCATCAGGTCGCCCCGGCAAAGTTGCAGACTGCCGCTCAAATCGACCGAATCCATCTCAAAATGCGCCTGCAAGCAGACCCAGTCCACGCCACCATCGATCCGCTCGCACTCGTAGCTAAAGATCGTATTGCCTGTATGATCACGTTTGATGACCTGCATTTACGCCCTCCCGACTGTATGCACCACCAGCAGCAAACCGTCGCCGGTGGTAATCCCTGCCTCATCGGTTTCCATCACATTGCTGATTCCCCGCGCCGGACCGAACGCAAGCGATTCACCATCCAGCTTATAACGCATATGCCGGGTTGAGATGGCCTGTACCGGGCCGCCCACTGGCAGCAGCGACACAGTATCGCCAGCTTTCCCGGCCAGACAATGCTCGCCCGGACGCAGCAGCGTGATCTCCTGCTTACCCGCCACCACCCGCACATCACGCCCGGCCAGTTCCGGCAGCGCCAGCAGATAAATGTTGGCGAGAGTCTGGTCAAAACGGTCTCCGATACCGCCGATGATGCGTATCCAATCACAATCCTGTGCCGCAACGTATTTGAGTCCCAGTTCCAGATCGGTGAAGTCCTTTTCCGGTGGATGGCGTTCGATATGTACACCGGCAGCCATCAACTGCTCCAACAACAATGCGGAAATGGAATCCATATCGCCAATAACGGTATCAATGTCGAGTTGGTAATGTCGCGCCATCCGCGCCCCACCATCCACAGCAACCACCAGCGGCGACCCAGACTCGCTCAGCGCCCGCCGGACCATCGGACCGTCGCGCACATCCCCGTTCGCAAAAACCAGCGCACAGCGCATCAGCGGATCCGACGACGCCAGCGTGTTTTGACCTCGATTTTACTGATGTCGGGGGTTTCCAGAAAGCTGGTCGTCAGGCGCAAAAAGGGTTCATGTTCCAGCATGGGGAAATGACGTACACCCGGCAGCGGTACCGGCAGCAGCGTGTCGTCTTTTTCCAGGGTGAGGTAATTCCAGACGGCCTCACCTGGCACCGGGATGAGAGGATCGTTTTCGCCATGCACGACCACCACCGGCATCGGCAAAATCCGCAGCGTATCCAGGACCTTGCCAGGGTCGAACTGCTCCACACTGCGCTGGATCACAGCGTTGTCAGACTTGCCAACATCAAGCTGCAATTTCTCAAAGTCACCCTCCGACCGCCGGAAACAGCGGGCCAGCAACTCGTCCATGCTGCCGTTCAACCGCGACCGGAGCGGATTCTCACGCGGCAGCGACTTGCCCGTTTCATCATTTTCCTGGAGCGCCACCAACCCACGTTCCATCGCAGCCTGACGCAGCCGATCACGGTCGATCATCTTAGGATTGACGACCGTTTCACGCTGTGTACTGGGGATAGTCGCATCAGGGTCCAGCTTGCGACCGGGTGTCAGCAGCACCCGATGACCGGGCGGTACCCGGTTATCCAGGTCGCCAGTATCAAATAACGGCGCACTGACAATCAGCATCCGGGCCACACGATCCGGATATTTACGGGCGAACTCCACGAATACCTGCGCCCCAAATCCATGTGCAATCACTGCCGTTTTGGGGATACCCAGT
Source organism: uncultured Anaerolineaceae bacterium (assembly GCA_964417785.1). Taxonomy (GTDB): domain Bacteria; phylum Chloroflexota; class Anaerolineae; order Aggregatilineales; family Phototrophicaceae; genus DAOTUL01. The sequence goes on from CAYQJO010000069.1 coordinate 9,937, forward strand.
TGCTTCATGAAGTCATCGAGCATGACCACCTGTTCCGCAACCGTGTACTTCGCCGGGTTCTTGCCGGAGTCGCCAAAGCCGAACAGGTCAATGGCATAAACACGATAGCGAAGCTGCAACTGGCGCATGATCGGCACCCAGTAACGCCAGGAGCCAATCCACCCATGAACCAGCAGTACAGGCCGCCCGCGTCCCAGGACTTCGTAATGGACTAAATCTCCACCAACGGTGATGGCACTCATCAGGCTTTACCGAATTTTGTCAACAATTCCGCAATCTTCGACGTCAGGTCATCTGGCGCAAAAGGCTTCAGAATGTAATCAACCGCCCCGACTGAAAGCCCGGTCGATATTTCCTCATCCTGACCCTTTGCAGATAGAAAAACCACCGGAATATCTTTGATGGAGTCGATCTGTTTCATCTTGCGGCAAGCTTCGTAGCCAGTAAGTTTCGGCATTCGCACATCCATCATAATCAGATCGGGCAACACTTCTTGTGCCTGTGCAACAGCCTCCTCGCCATTGGCAACCTGCACCACCTGATGACCTGCAAACGACAGAGTAAAGTTAATCAACTCGCGGATGTCACGTTCGTCTTCCGCCACAAGAATGGTCGCCATCAATTGCTCCTGGACATCAAGAATTCTGGCTGCTTGTAGGGCAGTGCAACATAGAATGTGGTTCCCACACCGACCTCTGATTCAAACCACACTTTGCCCCGATGGAGTTCCACCATCTCTTTGACAATGGGCAACCCCAACCCGGTCCCGGCAACATCCAGGGTCAGAGCGGTCTCCTCATGTCGTTCGAAGCGCTGCCAGACCCTATCGTAGAAGTCCGCCGGTATGCCCACACCGGTATCCTCGACCTTGATAACGACCTGCTCATGCGCGTCGTCGGGCAAAAGATGGACATTAATAGTACCATCGCCAGGGGTGTAGTTAAAGGCGTTGTCCACAACATTCGTCACAATCTGAATGATTTTCTCTTTGTCCGCCGCCAGTACCGGCAGATCATCCGGTGCCTGAAGATGGACAGACACCTCCCGGTCCTTGTGCTGTGGCAGCGCACGCAAATCCGCCAGAATATGCGTCACCAACGCTTTAAGATCAATCTCCTCAATGAGTAGCTGCTCGCTGCTGGTGTCGATATTGGAGATGCGCAGTACATCTTCCACTAACAGTGCCAGCCGCGTGACATTATCCTTGATGGTTTCCAGCATACGCAGCTGCTGCTCGCTGAAATCGCCAAAAGCCCCCATCAGCAGCAGATCATTGTAGCCTTTGATCGAGGTCAAAGGGGTGCGAAACTCATGCGAGACACGGGCCACAAACTCACTCTTACTGCGCTCAGCCTCCACCTCACGGGTGACATCACGGAAGACCGAGACCGTCCCCAGGAAACGCCCGCCCGTATACACCGGTGACAGGTGAATACTGACCGTGCGCTCACCCAGGCTGATTCGTTCGTCCAGGAAATCGCTGCTGTCGCCGTGCAAATCGACAAAGCGCGTTTGCAACGCCCGCGCCCATAAAGCCAGCGAACCGCTGTATAGCTCCGATAGCTGGTCCAGCGTTTCATTGAGGACCTGCTCACGCGGCACCTGCAAGATACGTTCGGCTGCCGTGTTGAACATAATGATCCGACCTTCCGGGTCCGCCAGAATCACACCGTCGGCGATACCTTCCAGGATGGCGCGGTTTTTCTCCGCCCCTTCCTGCTCCGCCCGCAGCAGCGATCCCAGCCGTTCGGCCTGATCACGGATCAACTTATACAATTCGGCATTGTTAATCGACGCCGCAACCTGGTTGGCGGCGGCGACCGTCAATCGCAGTTGCGACTCGCTGAAGCCGTTGACCTCACGGCTGAGCAGCACCATAACACCGAGAATCTCTTCGTTGGCTTCCAGCAGGACCGCCAACGCGCTGCGCCATTCGCCGGCTCCGGGTGCATCCATATCCCATTCCTCGGACTGATGCAAATCGCCCATCAGCAGATCGCTTTCGTCCTCAATGATAAGCCAACGGGCCAGCATCTCGGCAGGATGGAAATCCGGACCGCCATCGGGATTCGGGCGCAGGGAGTTGGGGTTCAACACAGCGCGGCAGGAAAGCTGATCGGTGATGGGATCAAGCTGCATAATGGCACCGTCATCCGCGTTAACTGCCTTCACCACCATACCGAGCGCGTTCGGCATCAACCGCTCTTGATCGAGCGTGCGGGCCAACTCCGAGGTAATCTGGTAGAGTGTGTCAATACGGTCGCGCTCATTCTCAAGCTCGCTGGTCCGTTCGGCTACCAGATCGTTGAGTTCTTCCGCCGACCGTTGAAGCTGGTTGTACAGGCGGGCGTTCTGGATGGCGGCACCAAGCTGCGAGCCGACGGTAGTCAAAATGCGCTGCTCGTTGATGGTAAAGGCACGGGTGCGTTCGGTATCGCGTATCGCCAGCACACCGTATACCTCATCACCGACGATCAGCGGCACACCCATATAGCTGCGGGCCTCGCCCTCCCCGTTGACAATGCCCAGGCTACTGCGCAGTTCGTCCGGCGTGTAGTAATCGGCCCCCAGATTGAGCGGGCGACGGTGCCGGATGATGAACGAAACTTCATCGCTGTTCAGCTTGCGCGGTGGGATGTGATAGGTGGCACTGCCTTTGACCGCCAGCGGGAAGGTGATGTCATCGGTTTCCACTTCGTAGAGCGCCAGATAGAGTTCATTGGCCCCGGTCACACCCGGCAGTTGATCGCGCACCACGGCAATCATATCGTTCAGATTGAGTGTACTCGAAATCGCCCGGCTGAGATCATTGATGATGAGCGATTCCTCAAAGTGGGCGGTGGTCTCGGCGGAGAGACGGGCGTTTTCAATGGCAATCGACACCTGCGACCCCAACGCCCGTGCCAGTCGCACTTTCTGCTGCGTGACAATCTCGTCCATCTGACGCTGGTCAAGCTGGATCAGGCCGATGGCTTCGTCACGCACCACCATCGGCACCAACATGCGAGCCGTGCCGCCCGTACTCTGAATATCGTCCAGTTCTTCCGGATACGGGTTGTTTTCGTCGCGCTGGTTAATCACCACCACGTCCTTATCGCGCAATGCCCGCAGCTTGGCCGGATAGTTGTCCAGATGCAGGATGGTCCCGCCGGGACGCACCAGCGCTTCATCGCCCTGGACGTTCTGTTCAAGCTGAATCTCAAGCTGATTATCCACCTCGTTGTAAAGCATGATGGCACAGCTATCCATTTCCAGTGCGTTAAACATCAACTGAACCACCGTGCGGAACAGCACCGAGATGTCGGTCGCCAGCGCCGTCGCCTGGGCCGCTTCCAGCAGAATACCGAGTTCATTGGTGCGGTCAAAGGTCTGCTCAAACAGATCGGCGTTGGCCTCTGCAATGGCGACCTGACTGGCAAACGCCGCAGCGATATTCTGATCAGATGAACTCTCAAAAGCATCAGCGGTCTGGCTGGTGAGCATCATAATGCCCACAACATGGCCCTGGTTAACCAGCGGGACCCCCATCCAGCTCTCGACATCCTCGTGGACTGGAATCGAGTGGGTGATTGCCTGACGGTTGGCCGCTGTAACCACATGCTGCGTTTCCACGAGTTGCTGCATCAAGGGATGGTCAGCGAACAGGAAGCGAATATCCTCATCGACTGGCACAACCGCAACGCCCTTAAAACCTTCCAGCACCATAAATGACCCGTTACGCCGCCACAAACTCATGGCATCGTATGCCAGCAGCCAGGACATCTCATCTAGCGCCAACTGGACAACCTCATCGCGTTCCAGCGACGAGGTGATGCGGCTGGCAACTTCGGTGAGGGCTGCAAGCTGGTTGGCACGCGCTTCCATCGCCTGTTCCAGGCGCGACCGTTCCGTGACATCCTCCACCAGGATGACCGCGCCGCGTACTGTATCGCCATAGCGCAGCGGATACAGATAGTAGTTGCTTACCATCTGCTCGCCGGTCTCATTGAGCGAAACCCGGTTGAGCCGTTCCTGGGGCCGCCCACGCTCAAGCACTCGGGCCAGACTGCCGCCAATCAGGTCCACCAATGCTGGCTGATATTCAAAAATGTCCTGACCGATGGCGGCATCACCCCAGCCATAGCGGGCTGCCATGAAGCTGTTGGATGAAATGACATGGCCGGAATTATCCAGTACGATGATACCCTGCTGGATCGACTCCACCACCGACTCGTTCAGCACACGCAAATTCACCGCCTGATTGAACAGACGGGCGTTCTGCACCGAACTGGCGACAAGCTGCGCCATACGCTTCAGCAAAGAGCGAAACTCGACAAAACCAAAGGCATCCGCCAGATCGCTGCCCAGATGCAGCGCACCGAAACACTCACCGCCGGTCAGCAGCGGCAGCACCAGACTGATCTTCTCGCCGCTGTTGTACCAGATGATCAAATCCTCGTACTGGCTGATTTCGGCATCACCCTCATGGTACACATAATCCTGCCCCTCGACGTAAGACCGTCTCAGAGCCGACTCACCCAGGGATACACGGCGTTCTTTGACAATATCGAGCGAGCTATCATGCTGGACGATCACACGCAGCAGATTGAAGCCGGTACCGCTCACATCGGCAATGGCAACGGTCATATGCGTGAAGGGCAGCATTCGCAGCGCCCCCTGCGCCACCGACCGTACAATCTCGGTGATGTCCAGGGTCCGTGACACGGCCTCCATCACCTCGTTCAGGTGGGCCTCCTGCTCGGCACCGCGCACCGTCGAGAGATACAGGCGGGTGTTCTCAATGGTGGTGGACGCCTGATGGGCGAAGATTTCCAGCACTTCAATCGTACCCCGGTCCGGACGTTTGTTATCGTGCGGACGGTCCAGGCTCATGACCCCGACAATCTCACCGGTCGCCCCGTGCATGGTGACCAGCAACCGGTCGCCATCGCGCCATGACTCCGGTCCGACATCTTCGACGGCGCGGATACCCGCAAACGCTGTCGAAAATGTATCTTTCTGCTCAATAGGCCATTGATCCGCCGGGAAGAAATACGACTCACTGATACGATAGTCGTCGTTCAGAAGCGTGTTGAGTTCATCACGGGTCAGCACATACTGCTTGGACTCCTCGAATACATCGAGCGGCAGTCCAGCACAGGCAACACGGCGCAACACATCCCGTTCTTCATCAAAGAGGGTCATCACCACCACATCAAACCCGACACTCAACTGGACACTGTAGGCGATGGCTTCCAGGGTGGTGATCGGATCAGGGTTACTCTGGAACATGTGGCCCAGTTCGAAAATGCTGTTCAACTGCTCGACGCGCCGCCGCAAACCCTCACTGCGCTCAAGCTGTTCCCGATAGCGGATGGCGTTGCCATAGCCCAGCGACGCCTTTGCCGCCAGAGTCATCAAGAAGGCCGCCGCCCGCTCATCGAAGCGGTTGGTCTCACCATGATACAGATGGATAACACCAACCGTCTGCTCCAGGAAGACAATAGGAACCGCCAGTGCCGAGGCCACATCCGTTGGCTGAACCGCCATCTCAGACTGGGCATAATCCACCATCAACACCGGCTCGGATTTGCGCCAGATAGCTTCCAGTTCGATTGGTGCCAGATCGGTCAGGCCGCGATCCTCACCAAGACGTCGCTCCAGGCGTGGTACGCCATCCTCCTGCCAATCCTGCAACAGCACAACCGTGCCGCCAGTCGCACCAGTCGCCCGTTCGGCCTCCTCACAGATCACGCGCAAAATCTGGTCGAAGTCCAGCGTCATCGCCAGTTCGTTACTGACGCGGGAGATGGCATCCAGTTCCTCTACGCGCCGGTTCAGATTCTGACCAGTCGCCTCATAAAGCAGCAGGCGGTCCAATGCTGCCGCCACCTGGGCAGCGGCACTGCGTAGAATCTCGATGTCTTCTTCGGTATACGGACGTTCCCGGTTCGCCACTCCCAGCTCACCCAGCGCCCGATCACCGTAAGCCAGCGGCACGACAATGCTGTTGCGCAGCCCAACCCGCTGCGCAATCTGACGGTAACCTGACAGCACCTTGCGGTCATTGAGAATATCGTTGGTCATGTAGGGCCGTCCGGAGAGTGCAACACTGTGTTCAAAACCGGGGCCGTAAATATCCTGGACGAACGGGTCGCTCAACTCCGTGCCATGTACCCAGCGCGGATACGTGATCAGACTGCCTTTTTGCTGGTCCAGCACGTTGACATAGACAATCTCACTGCTGAGGAGTTCACCAATGGATTCCAACACCGGCTTGAAGGACTCCTCGGTCGTCAACACGTTACCGGCCAATTCAGCCACCCGGCGCAAAGCCTGGGCCTGGTCTGCACTCCGCTGCGCCTCACGATACAGGCGCGAATTCTCGATGATGGCGGCGGCCTGGGTCGCGAAAATCATCAGGAGGCGGGCATCACTGTCGTTGAAGTCTTCACCGCTGTGTTTGTTCGAGACCTGCACCACCCCGAGACGGCGGCCACTGGCCTGCAGCACGGCGATCATGGTCTTCTCAATACCGATCTTGCCGGCCAACTCATCCAGGCCAGCGGCATAAACCAGCGTATCCGCCTGGACCCGGTTACTGTACCAGTAGGCTTCCTCTTCCCAGAGCTGCTCCATAACGCTGCCCGGTTCGAGCATGATGCGATAGTCGACCACCTGCTCATCGTCAATGCCGTAGAACGGCAGTTTGCTCGCAAGACAGGCGTTCACCTCGTCATAGAGCAAAATGCCACAGGCGGCGATGTCCATCAGATGCGCAATACGCTCGGTAATTTCACCGTAGAACTCGGTCTCATGGCTGAGCGCACCAATGGCATTGGTAATCTGTTGAAGTCCGGCCAGTTCGGTATCCATGCGCTGCTCCCGTTCGTACAGGCGCAGCGTCTCGACCACGATAGCCGCCTGGGCCGCCAACACGGTGAGATGCTGGATGTCACTGTTGCTAAAACCGCCCTCTGCCCGCCGGTTGCTGACGGCCAGCACACCGATGCGATGGTCCTTGAGTTGCAACGGTATCCAGGCCGTGTTGTTGATACCGGCCACTTCCACCACTGTCATCAAACCAAGCGCCTCGACCAGCGGTTCACCGACAACATCATTCGAGACCCAGTAAGACTGTCTTTCCCAGATGTCGCGCTGTGGACTGTCATCCGGCAGCGGGATAAACAGAGTCCGCACCAGCGCCTCCGGCAGACCATAAAATGGGACTTCTGGCACCAGACCGTTGCGCTCCCGATCATACAGGAACAACCCCGCCATATCCGCACCCAACAGATCGGCAATACGCTTGTTGAGGGCCTCGATAATGTCCTCGTGTTCATCACCAGACGGTGGCGCGGTAACCATTTGCTGAAGCTGTGCCAGATCGTTGACGCGGCGCACCTGCTCGTCATAGACCTGGGCGTTATAGATCGCCACCGTAACTGGCTTGCTGAGCGCCTGAAGCAGCGATACATCGCCAGTGGCATAGGCAGCGGGCGTCAGGCTGGCGATTTCCAGCGTGCCGACAAACCGGTCACCCAGTTGGAGCGGCACACCCACAAAGCTGCGGTAAGGATTTCCCTGGAGCTTGGGCAGGACTCCGGCCAACTCATCTGGCAAATTCAGCAGAATCGGCTCATGGTGACGGGCGATCCAGCCGCTTATACCCTCATCTACAGCATAGTGTCCGCCAGTCTCAGCCAGTTGGATCAGGTAAGTGGTATCACCCAGCCAGCCACGCTGGTGCAGCACCCGCCCATCCCACAGACAAATTTCACCGGCATCAAATGAGCGCGATCCCTGCAAAATGGTCAGCAGGGTTTGCAACACCTGTTCGAGGCCCATCGCCGCATGGATGGTCTCGCCAATGCGGTTAATCACATGCATCGCCAGCGCCATATCCAGCACATCGGGATTCTGCGTGGTCGATGACAGTTCACGCATGACCACGACCGTGCGCGTCTCACCCGCCGTCGGGATGCGATGCGAGGACGCTTCCACCCAACGCTGGCCTAACTGGAATGAAGATTGACCCTCGCTGACAAACAGTTCGAGGAAATTCCCGGCAGGTTCGGCCACACGGGCGATCTGTTCCAGATGCGGCGCTTCGCCGTTCATCCCCAGCCAGCGCCGCGCCGACTCGTTGACATAAACCAGCTTGCCATGCTCACGCGAGACCAGCAGAGCATCCCCATTGGACGCCGCCGGGACATCGCGCAGCACATCATCAAAATCGATCTGTCCGGGCCGCTCGCCGTGCATCCTGGACCAGAGATAAATCCAGGCGACGGCAACCGCCCCTCCTAAAAAGAGTACGAACGCCAGATCCATCGCGGTACCTCGCAATTATTACCAGGATGTGAG
>CAYQJO010000070.1:0-7497 GCA_964417785.1 uncultured Anaerolineaceae bacterium
GCTTACGCGCATCCGCCCGGCTCAAGCCTTTCAGCGTCCCCAGGTAGACCATCATATCGATGACCTTCACATCGGTATACAGACCGCGCTCCTCCGGCAGATAGCCGATGCGATCCTTCAGATCGTCCGTCATCGGCTGGCCCAGGACGAAAATCTTGCCCGAATCCGGCTTCAGAATGTCCAAAATCATACGGATGCTGGTCGATTTACCCGCTCCATTCGGCCCCAACATGGCAAAGATTTCACCCGGATGGACCGCAAACGAGAGGTCATCCACCGCTCGAAATGAACCATAGGATTTCGTAATGTGTTCTACCGATACGGTTGTTTGCATTGGGAAGCCTTTCCATTGTTAACATGATATGGCGTGAAACATCCACACATACCGATTATAGGCCGAACAGCCCCGGGCTAATACCCGAATCTTTGGGGATAAATACGCCTACTCGCCGCCCAACTCCCGCAGTACATCGGGGATTTTGTTCGCCTCACGCTCCGCCAGATACGCCTCTTGCGCCGCCTCAAGCGCCGGTTCCAGCACACTCAACATCTCCGACACATCCGCCAGACCCGGATCATCCGGGATATAATCCCGCCATGCCGCCGTCCGCATCACCCGCCCGGACTCCAACTGTGCATCTTCCCATTCATTGGCATACTGTGACCGCAAACGCTGCGCCCGCACCTCCGGAATCGGCTGCGTGTCCATCTCAAGAATCTCGACGATGAAATAGCCATACTGCGTGGCAAACGGCTCCACCACCTCACCCACTTCACGGTCGAAAACCTGGTCAAACTCCGGAATCACCTGTGCGACATCCGGCTCCGCATAAAACCCCCGCTCCTGTCCGCCTGTAATCACCGCATACGTGTCCCCACCATGCCCGGCAGCACTCGGATCAACCGACACTTCTCTGGCGAGTGCAGCGAAATCCTCGCCCGCTTCCAGCCGTTCCAGCACCGTTTGCGCCTCGTCTTCTGTCTCCACCAGGATATGCCGCGCCGTCACCTCAACCGGCTCATCCGACATGCCCGTCACCTCAATCACATGCCATCCGAACTGCGTCTCCACCGGCCCCACAATCTCACCGATCTCGGCGTTAAAAGCTGCCTCCTCAAACTCCGGCACCATCTGACCACGACCGAAGGGTTGCAACTCACCACCACGCATCCCGCTGCCCGTATCCAATGAATACTCCCGCGCCAATTGCGCGAAATCTGCACCATCATTCAACAAACGGACCGCCGTCTGCGCGTCCTCTTCATTGTCAAACAGGATATGCCGCGCCTGCAACACCTGCGGGATGTCCGTCACCTGGAGGATGTGAAAGCCGAAATCAGTCTGCACCGGCCCGACGAACTCCCCGACCTCAGCAGTAAAAGCCGCCTCGGCAAACTCCGCCACCATCTGATCGCGTGTGAAGGTCCCCAGTTCGCCCGCATTCCCTTCAAGGCCCTGGTCAATCGTGTATTCCGCCATCAGGTCCTCAAAGGCGTCGCCCTGTTCCAACCGGGCCATGACCTCATTCGCGGTCGCCTCATCCACCACACGGATATGCCGCGTGCGCATCACTACATCATCCGGCACCGTGAATTCTGCGCCCACATGCGCCAGCACCGGCTGCACCATCGCCTGCCCCAGAACCGCCGCCTGAATAGCGTCTTCACTCATGCCGGTATAGGTCTGCGCCGCTTCGATATGGGCCGTCCTGGCCGCCTCGAACCCGTCCGGCACTTCACAATCTTCCACATCCGGCAGCAGCGCAAACCGCGCCCATGCTGTGTCAATCTCGCATTCAGTTGGCTCAATGTCCCTGGCCTCGGCCTCCTGGCGTACCAACGCCTCGCGGATCATATTTTCATAGACAGCTTCGCCAAATTCAAATCTCGCCGCCAGATTGTTGACCACACTCTGGACCGACTGCCGGTAGATATTGGTCTCGCCTTCCAGGACCAGGATGTCTTCGCCCTGGTCATCCACTAGATCAAGCACACGCTCGTACAGGCGAAAACGCTCATAGCGCACTCGCTGGGCAAAATCCGCCAGTGTGATGTCCACATCGCCCACCTGCGCCACAACCTGCGTCAAATCCACATCTTCGGGTACGGGCGGAATTTCGTAGCTTGTTTCCTGCGCCAATACAAGCGGAGACAGGGACCACAACATCAAAACGATAACAACCAGTCGTCGCAAGGTTCAACCTCCATCAATTTCACGAACTTGGGTAAGGATAACGCAACCGCTGACTCTGATACAGTCCCGATTCTCGATCCAAAACATTGTGATAAAATGTATACACGAAATTGCCTATCCGTGTATAATAGATTAAGATTGTCACCACGCCTTATCCGGAGGTTTTTGTTGATGAAGAAACACATTCTCGTGGTTGATGACGAGATCGGCGCGCTAACCTTGATCGGCATTATGCTAGAGCGCGGCGGATTCAGTGTCCTGAAAGCCAGGGATGCTACCTCCGCTTTAGCCGTGCTTGACCAGAATACACCCGATATGATTATTCTCGACGTGATGATGCCTGGAATGGACGGTATCGAATTATGCCAGGTCATTCGCCAACGAGACGATACCAACGTCACACCCGTACTTATTCTCTCTGCACGCGGCGATGCCGAAAGCGTGATGCGTGGCATGGAAGCCGGTGCCAACGATTATTTGCCGAAACCCATTCTTCACCATGACCTGGTGGCAAAAGTCCGTGCCATGATTGACGAAGCCTGATTCAATTCATTGTGCGCCATACAACGCACGGTAAATGTTGTAATTTCGGTACGCAATCTGAATGTACCGCTGCACACTTTCGATGGTAATGGTGGACATAAATGCGTCCGGGTTATCGCCAGATAACTCAAGCCAATTGATTGCCCGTCCAGGCCCCCCATTATATGCGGCCAGTGCCGGGTATGTTTTGTCGTCGAATAACGCCAGTTGTTCCGAAAGATAATAAGCACCAAATTCGATACCTGCATATGGTCGGAACAAGTCACGGTGTTGATAATCCGGCCAATTCAACTGATCAGCGATATACTGGCCGGTACTCGGAATGACCTGTGTCAATCCCTTCTCACCGGCTGCGGCTGTTGCATAGGTATCAAACAGACTTTCCAGACGGATAAGCGAGAGTAGCAGCAGTGGATCAATCCCGTATTGGTTGCAGATACGTAGAATTTCATCGCGATAGTAGACCGGATAGCGCATTTGCGCGATATAGCGCGGTGCGTCCAGGTCGGAAATGCCAGACGCTTCAATGACGTTGGCCGCGCCCTGCTGCGACGGGTAATACGATCCCAACACCCGGAAAAACACCCCAAGCTGGTACGAGGCCAATCCGTCCTGGCTGTAATCGCGCAGCACGTCCACGAATTCGTCTTCCGCTGCGTCAATTGCACCCACCGCCCACAACTCGCGCCCCCGCTGCAAGCGCGGATCAACCTCTAATGTCGGCGAGAGCGGCCATAACGGCCCCTCCTGTTGAATACCAAATGTCGTGCGCAGCCAATCTTCTGCCGCCGGGACATCGACAGCATCATCAGACTGCCACACGTACTGCGCTGGCGGTGTGAATGGTTCGATCCCGGCCAGGATGTCGGATGCTCTGGCGCTGTAATACGTGTCGGGCGCTGCGGCGACAACCTGACTGAATGCCTGATTAGCCCCTGCCTGATCGCCCCGTTCCAACGCCAACCGGCCAACCTGAAGATACGCTGACGCCTGATCCGCACCGGATGTCATCGCCGCCACCCGGTTGTAAAGCGACTCGGCGGTTGCCGTATCACTGGCAGAAAGCGCCTGCGCCGCCGCGATGAATAATCCGCTCTCAGCATCCTCCGTGCTGGGATACGAATCGGCCAGCCGCAGGAACACCTGCTGCGATTCCGCCAGATCGCCGTTAGTGCCATAAAGATAACCAGCCCGCCACAATGCCTGGGCTGCCGGTTCTCCCAGATAACCGTAATTATCGGCGATGCTCAAATAGCGCTGGATAGCCGTCTCGTTGTCACCGGCCAGAAATGCCGTGCGGCCACGCTCCAACAACGCCTCACCAAAAAGCGGATCGGTCGAGTGCTGGTCCACGATGGTTTGAAAGGCCACCAACGCCGCCTGGGAATTCCCCAGCGCCCGGTAGGATCGCCCCAGGTAAAGATGCAGTTCCGCCGGAATCTCACCCACATTGACTTCGCTGCTGTAGCGGTTGAAGGTTTCAATCGCGCCCTCGTAATCCTCATTGAAGTAAGCCACCTGCCCCTGTGTATAGCTATCCAGACTGCGCCCATTGTCCAGCAGCACCCGCATGGCTTCATAAGCCTGGGGCTGCGCGGGGTAGTTCTCGAAAATGCGCTGCATCCGCGCCAGAGCGGCCTCGTTGTCACCAGCACTTAGAACTGCTTCCGCCGCCACAAACTCAATTTCCGCCCGGTACGGGGTGTTTTCGGCAACATCCAGGATCGCATCATACTGGACAATGGCCTGATTTATCTGACCGTTGAGCGAGTGCAGACGCGCCACTTTTTCGCGCAGCGCCAGCAGTGTAGCCAGGGTCCGGTTGGCATCGGTCGCCTGATTATAACTTTCCAGCGCCGCCGGATACTGGTTCAGGGCAAGCTGCGCATCGCCGATCCGCTCATAGGTATAGCTGTCAATGAGGCCGGGCCGTAACACGAGATATTGTTGAAAGTCATCAATTGCCGCCTGCCACTGCGACAGTCCCAGATAGGCATCGCCACGCAGAAAATAGGCATGTGGTATACGGGCATCCTGCGGAAACGCCGTTATCAGCGCGGTCATGGCATCCACCGCATCCTGGAACAGGCCCTCACGCAGCGCAGCCTGTCCCATACCATAGGCAGCCTCTGCCCGGATGTCTGTCGGGGCGTCCTCACGCATCAGTAACGCCTGGTAGGCGAAGACGGCTCGCTCGTAATAGCCGTCGAGCAAATCGCGATCCGCGATTTGCAGCGCAATTTCTGGTGGAATATCGGGTGTGGGTGATGGCGGAATCGGGGTAGGTGCGTTGGTATCAACCGGCGCGGTCGGTTCCTGACCAGGAACCACAACAACAGTGACGTCACCGGACTGATCCGGTCCACACGCCACCAATAGGGACAACAAAACCATGAGGGAAAGAAGATAGGCTGTTTTCATACGCCGATTATCTATAACCGGCATGAGGGCTGTCAATAGACGTTAACCCGACGCTGGCGGCTCCAGGTCGCCCGCCATCCAGGGGATACCATACCCCACCACCAGATGGCCGGCCTCGGCCAGCGCGTGGCCGAGTTCCTCCATCGTATGATACGTCCACCAATGATTGGCCGACGGCAGAATGGTGACGCCGAAATCCTCCACCACCAACGCACTCAGATCGCGCTGAACCTCACCACGCCGGAGCGTCACCCGGAAGCGTGACGGTGTGCCGGACGCCCATTCACTGTCACTGTAGCTCAACATCTGGTAGGTGATGGCGCAGTCGCCTTTGATAAAACGAAACTGACCGGCAGCCCACTGCACCGGGCGCTCTTCCAGATGATAGCCAGCGGCAGCGTATGCCTGCCCGACGACTGTCAGCAGAACAGGTTGAAAGTCGATCATGACAGCGGCAGAATGGCGTTCCAGCGCTTCGGAAACAGGATGTCGATCAAGACCTGGGCATCCCGATTGGCCCACACATCAGGGTATATCGCCCGTAGATCAAGAACGGTATGCTGGCCGAAAAGCACATGCAAGAAGGTGTGATCGGGGAAACCAGCATCGACCTCATCACCGGGAATCGCCTCGACCCCGACGATACGTCCATCCTCAAACTGAATCGCCACCGCCTCACGCGCATAAAAGCCAATCCTGAGCGTACCGGTGTGGCGGTTGGCCCCGGAACCGGCCAACCGGCGTTCCAGCACCGGCGCGATGACCTTGAGAAACGCCACCTTATCCGGTACTCGCAGATACCATGCGTAAGCATGTGGCATCATCACCGACGGAAACGACTTGCGCACCAGTGTATCGACTGTCTCGTGACTGGTTGACTCAATACGAATATGCTGCGGTGCATCATCGCGATCAGCGTAAAAGGCCGCGATCTGGTCCTTGATGGCCCGGAACACATCATCAAAGGTGTCGAGATAGGAGGCTTGATCGCCAACCACATACGTGTCGATCTGGCACCCTGGACGGTCAGCCGACATACGCAGCGCGACATAACCCACATCCTGCCCCTGCCGGTCGATAATGATCTGTATCGTCATAGCGGCGTCAGGATGGCGTCCGGCAATCTCGTAGCGCCATTGAGCTTCATCGCGCACCACCGTCAGCAAAGCGGACTGGCTGAAGTACCGATCCCATGTCACCAATTTTACCGCATCGTCAACGGTCGCCGCACGCAGCGTATATTTGGGTGCTTCATCGTCTTTGAGTGCTGGTATTGCCGATAACGCCAGCGCCGCTCGCGTCCCCAGATCGACCGTCAGTGCATAACCAAACTGCCGGTAAAAATACGGTATGCCGGTGATGGCCTGGACTGGATGCCCCAGTGCCGTACTGCGCTGGTGCAGGGCGTTCATCATCTGCCGGACCAAACCGCGCCGCCGATAATCCTTGTTTGTCGCCACCAACTCAACCCGACCAACGCCGAATTCGACCTCATCATAACGCCATGTCTGCGGGATGAGCAGCAGCGCCGAGACAATTTTGTCGTCTGCCGCCGGATCGACCACCACCCACACATCGTCCAACGTGGTCGTCGGATGCTGGCCGGAGATCAGGTTGCTGGCCCAGTGATATAGATCGGTCTCTTCATCTGGCGACCGGTCCTCCTGGAAAACACTCATGTAAAAACGGGCGAGATTCTCCCGGTCGGACGTATGGCCTTCGCTCAAGGTCCGCATGACCAGCCCACCATCAAGCTGCTGCTGCATCTTTGGTTCACCTTCGTTTCTGGACGTTAAAAGCGTGACCACAACAGCGGCACCCGCATCTCGGCTTCGGATAACCCACCGTGAATGCTCACCGGTACCGGCTCACGCAGTTGATCCGCCAGACGCACACCCGGCGCAGCCGCCACAATCAGATCACCCAGCCGATGATACAACGCCGGGTGCGGATCACCGGGACCAAACAGACCATCGGCCACTGCCTGCTGCGGATCAAACCAGGCCAGACGTCCAGCATAGTCTTCATCGATTACGGCTTTCACCGTATCCACCATATCATTGCGCAAATAGAACTGGGCAAAGCGATTATCACCGCCGTAAGGCATGCGCAGCGCGTCGTTCAGGCGGGGATCGCGGTCTACATAGATGACATCGGGCGCATTGGCGTGTCCGTGATCGGCAATCACCATAAACAGAGTCCGCCCATCGCGGATGGTCGCGTCCGCCAGAATACCGGCCAGGGATACCATTTGCTGCTTGACCTCCGCCAGCACATAATCCGAGCGTGCGCCGTAATGGTGTGACAGCGTATCCACATTGGGCAGGTAGCCGGTGATA
>CAYQJO010000070.1:7597-18228 GCA_964417785.1 uncultured Anaerolineaceae bacterium
GCGTGCGCCGTAATGGTGTGACAGCGTATCCACATTGGGCAGGTAGCCGGTGATATAGCAGCGCTGACCGGCGGTATCTCGCAGTACATCGTTCAGGCGCATCCACACGTCTTCATGGCCGGCATGGCGGCGTGTCTCGATGGGACCGCGATGCATCAACCGGGATAGTCCTGTGCCGAGCAGATGGAAGTCGAGCAGCAGATGGGTCGGCACATTCAACCGCTGTGGCAGCGACGGCACCGGCACAAATGTCCCCGGATCGAGGCCCCAATCGGCAAGGATACCGGAACGATGCTGGCCCATCAGCGGTTCAAAACGCAGCAGATTCACCAGCGTGGCGTACTCGCGCAGAAAGAACGTCGTGCCAAGCATACCCGTGACCAACGGCGATTCCGCCGACCACACCATCGGCAGAACGGCAGCAGTGGTGGTCGGGGCAATCGTGGTCAATGCGATTGGCCCACGCCCATCGGTGACGATGTTGACCGCATCAGCGACGGTGGGGTCATCGGCCATCAGATCAGCCAGCAGTGGGTAGCCCAGACCATCACTGATAAACAGCACCACCCGGTCCACATCGGGCAGCGCACCGCCCCATTGAGCCGGGTCTAAGGTATGATCCATCTCCACGCCGAACAGTGTGGGAATGGTACGAATCAGATTGTAGAGCGATCCACCGGCATAATCCGGGTATGTGAAATCAATCATTTAGGATTTGAGGTCCTTGTTTGCGAACAAAATAGGTTCGATAATCTCCTGGGCCTCACCGGTCGACGGCGACCTGCGCCAGCAGGTGGCTTCGACGTCGATGATGAGAATCCGGTGGTCATCCATCCAATAAGGCCCGCATATCGTCCGGTTGTGTCACCGGCATTTTACAGGTGAAGTTGCGACAGACATAGACCGTTGGCTGGCCGCCGCGCTGGCTGCGATAATTCAGCAGCGGGATGGTCGTCTCACCCGGCACATCTTCGGGGGCCAGCGCTACGATCAGATTGGGCCGGTAAATCTCGCCCGTCACCTTGAGCAAATCGCGGACGCCATCGACATCACCGACCAGGGCCACCTCCGCGATCCCCTGCACCAGCATATCGGTTGCGTTCAACGCCTCGGCAAAAGCCTGTGGATACTGGCGCATGGCCTCCACCAGAAAACCCAACACCTGCCGGGCCGCTTCGTCATAACGTGGATCGCCGGTATACGCCGCCAGACGCAGCAGTTGTTTCGCCATCATGCTGTTACCGGACGGCACCGCGTTGTCCTGGAGATTGCGCGGACGCACGATCAAGGCTTCATGGTCGTCGCTGGTATCATAAAATCCGCCACCCTCTGTGCCAAAATGTTCCAGCACATGGTCAACCAGTTGACGCGCCTGCACAAACCAGCGCTCATCAAAAGTCAATTGGTAGAGTTCCAGCAGGGCATCGGTGAAGTTGGCGTAGTCTTCCAGATAACCCTCCAGCTTGCTCTGGCCGTCTTTATGGGTGCGGTACAGGCGCACACCATCGTGAACCAGTTCGCGCAGCATGAATTCACCTGTGCGCAGCGCCGCTTCACGGTAGTCATCACGGTCCAGCAGGCGAGCTGCCTCCGCCAGACTCGCCAGCATCATGCCGTTCCAGGCGGTCAGAATCTTATCATCCAGACCGGGCGGGACGCGATGGGTGCGGGTGGCATACAGCGCATCTTTAATGACGGCAATCCGCTCCCTCAGCGTCTCGACCGGCATACCGAGCCGGTCCGCGACCATCTCGGCGTCGTCGGTCAAGTAAAGGATGTTCTTGCCCTCAAAATTGCCGCCTTCAGTCACACCGTAGTACGCAATAGCGATGCTGCTGTCATCTTCGCCCAGGATGTCGCGCAGTTCATCCACCGTCCAGACGAAGAACTTGCCCTCCTCGCCTTCACTGTCGGCGTCGGTCGCGCTAAAAAATCCACCTTCAGGGGAGGTCATCTCCCGCAAGACATAATCGTGAATCTCGGTGGCAATGTTGCGGTAGAAGTCGTCGTGGGTGGCCTGCCATGCATGCAGATAAAGGCGGCTCAACTGGGCGTTGTCGTACATCATCTTCTCGAAGTGCGGTACCAGCCACACATCATCCACGCTGTAGCGGGCAAAACCGCCGCCGATCTGATCGTAAATGCCGCCCTTCGCCATCTTTTCCAGCGTAAACCTGACCATATGCAGCGCATCGCGGTCGCCAGTGCGTGCATAGGTACGCAGCAAATATTCCAGATTCATCGGTTGGGGAAATTTGGGCGCACCACCAAAACCACCGTGCGCCGCATCGAAACGGCCTTTCAAGCCGACTGCGGCTGCATCCAGCAGGTCGGCATTCAGACCGCTGTCGTCGCTGGCAACATCCAGCAGCGAGCGGCTGTCCAGTGCATCGGTCAGGCGGCCAGCCTGATCTTCGACCTGATCGCGCCGGCTGCTGAACGCATCGTAAACGCCTTCAAGCACCTGCCGGAACGACGGCATACCATAGCGCGGCTCACGCGGGTAATAGGTCCCGCCGTAGAACGGGCGACCATCGGGCAGCAGAAAGACGGTCATGGGCCAGCCACCCTGGCCGGTGAGTGCCTGCACTGCCTGCATATAAATGTCGTCAATGTCGGGGCGCTCTTCGCGGTCCACCTTGATATTGATGTAGAGCCGGTTCATCATCTCGGCGGTGGGTTCGTGTTCAAAGCTCTCGTGTGCCATCACATGGCACCAGTGACAGGCGCTGTAGCCCACACTGAGCAGAATCGGTTTATCCTCGGCCTTCGCTGCTGCCAGCGCTTCCTCACCCCAGGCATACCATTCTACCGGATTGTGTTTATGTTGCAGCAGATATGGGCTTGTCTCGTATTGAAGTCGGTTCATCTTGCATCCTGATCGCGTCTCAACTGCCGCAATTGAAACGCATCATGATTAGCACAGGATGTGGACTTACCAGGTCAACAACCGGGGTGGATCGTCCTCCGGCGGGTCTTCGTCCAGCTTCCAAAAGTCATCCAGCCAGTCGATCAACTTGCGTGTGACCTCCGGCGTCATGCGAACTGCTGCCTCGAAGTTGTTAGGGGAGAAAGCAAACAGATTGGTAAAATATTTGCGTGATACACAGATCACGTAGTCATTTTCCCAGCGCGGCGGCCCCCACAGAAAAGCCAGCCCACCGGTCTCGCGCCGCATCAGTGCCACCCAACGCGCCCGATCTACATCGTTCAACTGCTGCAAACGGAAATGCAGGGTCAGCATGGAGCCAAACGTGAACGATAAATGGACGACACGTGTCGTCCGATCCGCGTCAAAAATCACCTGCGCGGCACCGTCCTGAGCGGCGATGGTCGCCACACCGCGTCCGGTCCGGTTACCAAGCGCCCTGAAGTTGATCGTGGACATCACTGGCATATTGCGGAAACGGTTTGCCAGTTCGACATCCAGGTTGATCTCACCGTTGAAAAACTGCTGCAAGGTCCAGGGCGGGTCCACCGATGGACTGATCGCCTCCGGGGTCTGGCTGACGACCGTCTCTTGCGGTTCTTCCAACGCCTGGATCACTTTGCCAACGAGGAAACGCATATGATCTCCGGACATGGGTTCAATACTGAGTTTGTCGTTATGATCGGTATTGTCCGGCATCTCTCATCACACCTTAACAAATTTTGGATAAGCTTAAAAGCTATAGAATCCCTAACTGACTCACACGTTATTGAATAGGTTCTTGTGAGGTTCTAATATTCCCTTCGTACACTTTTGTACATACACAACTGTAGCATAAGGTATATCGCCTATTATGCAATTCCCAAACAACAACAATCGAGATGATAACAATCCGGAGGACCCTAACGGCGGGCCACCGAAGCAACCAGAATGGCAGAGATGGTTCTGGCCGGGAATGATTATTCTTGTCGTTCTCTGGCTCCTGATCCAATTCGGCGGCCTGAGTTCATTCGGTTCCGGCGGCACGGGTATCGATTATTCGACCTTGTTGGATCAAGCTGAAGCGGGCAATGTTAACGAAGTAACCATTCGCGGCAATCAGGCCAACGGTACGTTCGACAGTCCGGTAGTGGTTCAGACCGACTCCGGCAGCATCACAGCCTCACGCTTTTCAGTGACGGTACCAACAGAACAGACACAACTGCTGGATGCACTGAGCGAAGGCGGTGCCAGAGTCAATATCGAGGAGACCGACAACTCGTTTTTCTTCCTCCTTTCCTATATCTTGCCTTTCATCCTGGTGATTGGATTTCTGGTCTGGATGGCACGACGCGCCCAGCGCCAGATGAACGGCGCAATGGGCTTTGGCCGGACCCAGGCACGTGAGTACACCGTTGAACGTCCGCAGGTGACATTTGACGATGTTGCTGGTCAGGACTCGGCCAAGCGCGAACTGGTTGAAATCGTTGACTTCCTGCGTGAGCCAGATAAATACATCGCCCTGGGTGCGCGTATTCCACGCGGTGTGCTGCTGGTTGGCCCGCCCGGTACGGGTAAAACGCTGCTGGCGCGGGCTGTCGCTGGTGAGGCGAATGTGTCGTTCTTCAGCATTGCCGCCTCGGAATTTGTCGAGATGTTCGTCGGTGTCGGTGCCTCGCGTGTCCGTGACCTGTTCAAGCGGGCTAAAGACAACGCACCCAGCATCGTTTTCATTGACGAAATTGACGCCGTAGGCCGCCAGCGTGGCGCGGGCCTGGGTGGCGGTCACGATGAGCGCGAGCAGACCCTCAACCAGATGTTGGCCGAGATGGACGGTTTCGATCAGACCGAAAGTGTCATCGTCATGGCAGCCACCAACCGCCCTGACGTTCTCGACCCGGCGCTGCTGCGTCCCGGTCGCTTTGACCGCCGTGTCACCGTCGGTTTACCAGATAAGGCTGGTCGTCTGGAAATCCTGAAGATTCACACACGGGGCAAGCCGCTGGCTGCCGATGTCAGCCTGGAGTCACTGTCACGCGGTACGATTGGCTTCTCCGGTGCCGACCTCGCCAATCTGGCGAACGAAGCCGCGCTGAACGCCGCCCGGCATAATGGCCGGAAAATCGCTCTACGTGACTTCTCTGATGCCTTCGACCGCATTGTACTCGGTACCGAAAGCCCACCGCTAACCGACGCCAACGAGCGGCGCGTGGTCGCCTATCACGAAGCCGGTCATGCGCTGGCTGCCGTGCTGACCCCGAAGGCCGATCCGGTCCTCAAAGTGACCATCGTGCCGCGTGGACAGTCACTCGGTGTGACCGCCTTCATGCCCAACGACGACATCCGCAACTACCCGCGCAGCTATCTGGATGCCAAGATGCTGGTCATGCTGGGTGGTCGGGCCGCCGAACAACTGATCTTCAACGAAGTGACCACCGGCGCGACCGATGACCTGCGGCGCGTGACCGACCTCGCTCGACGTATGGTGTCCGAGTTCGGCATGAGTGACACACTCGGTCAGGTAAACTTCGGTGATAATGACCGCCAGCCATTCCTCGGCTATTCCCTGTCACAGGGTCGCAACTACAGCGAGGAAACAGCGGCCAAGATCGATGAGGAAGTTCACAAGATCGTCACCAAGGCGTACTCCGACACGATCCGCCTGCTGGCCGACAATCAGGACCGCCTGGACGCGCTGGCAGAGGCCCTGCTGTCCCACGAAGTTGTGGAATACCAGCAGATGATGGATGTCATCGACCTGGATATCGACGAGGACGATGAACCCGTTAACGAGAAGATTCAGCAGTTGATCCACAAAGAAAACAAGCAGAGTGAACACTTTGCCCTGGGCCAGGACGAAGGCGAGACTGACGAAGAGTCGGTTGGCCCCGTCCAGAACGGTCACAGTGAAGACCTGCGCGACACGGCTGAGGTCTCGCAGCAGGACGACACCAAACAGTAACAACAAAAAAAGCCCCGGCATGCCGGGGCTTTTTTAATCTCAGGCTTCCTCAGCCTGCTTGTTGGCCCGAACAACCTCATCGGTCAGATGCGTGGGGACCTGCTCATAGCGCGTAAAGCTCATCTCGTAGATACCCCGACCACCAGTCATCGACCGGAGATCGTTGCCGTAGCGCAGCATCTCCGCCAGCGGCACCTGCGCCCGGACGACGCTCTTAGTCCCGAAAGTATCCATACCCTGAACCCGACCGCGCCGGGTGTTGAGGTCGCTCATGATGTCGCCCATCATGACTTCCGGTACCGTAATCATCACATCCATAATTGGTTCCAGCAGAACCGGGCCGGACTCTGCAAAACCTTCTTTGAAGCCCTCGCGTCCGGCGATCTGGAAGGCGATGTCTTTGGAGTCCACCGGATGCTCTTTACCATCGAATACCTCGGCCTTCACATCCACCACCGGGAACCCGGCGATAACGCCTTCACCGAGTACACTCTGGATACCCTTCTCGATGGAGGGCAGGAAGCTCTGGGAAATGGCACCGCCGAAGATGTTGGTCTCGTAGATAAACCCCTCACCAGGATTCGGATGCAGACGCATACTGACTTCCGCAAACTGACCGGCACCACCCGACTGCTTCTTGTGGCGGTAGGTCGTCTCGCCCACCCGTGTGATCGTCTCACGATATGGCACTTTCGGCATCATCGTATCGATACCCACACCCAACTGCTCGGCACGACTGATCGCCAGCGAGACGTGCGCATCGCCCATACCTTCCAACACCGTCTGTTTGGTGTTGGGGTCCTGACGCCACTGCAAAGTCGGGTCGGCATCGCACAAACTGGTCAGGATCGTTCCCATCTTGGCACTGTCGGCCTGAGTACGCGGGGAAAGCGCGACCATATACAGCGGATCGGGGAATTCCGGTTTGACGATGGTGAAATTTGAACCTTTGGTGCTGATGGTATCACCCGTCCTGGTATGGCCGAGCTTTGCCACCACACCGATGTCACCCGCATGCAAAACCGGCGTATTTTCGGTCTCTTTGCCGCAAATGGTCATCATGGAGTTGAAGCGTTCCGCTGAGTCTGATGAGGTGTTTTGATAAGTCTCGCCAGTTGAAAACTTACCGGAAAAGATGCGGAAGAAGTTCAATGTACCCACATATTTATCGTTGATGGTTTTGAAGATATAGGCTGCCAGGTCACCATCATCCAACTGCGGCGGCATCATATACTCGATTTCATCGCTACCATCACGATACACGCCCAGACGGCGAATCTCAGGCGAACTGATATAGGCAACAAAGGCTTCCATCAACGGGATGGTACCGACATTCTTGATACCAGAGGTTACAAACACCGGAACCGTGTTGAGTTCGTGATTGCGGGCCGCCTTGCGCATACCCTCACGAATCTCGTCGTTCGTCAGGGTTTCCTCTTCAAAATACTTCTCGATCAGTTCGTCATCTGCTTCGGCTGCCGCTTCAACCAGAATCAACCGGGCCTCTTCAGTAGCATCAGCCATATCATCGGGCAGGTCCGACCGATCCTTGCCGGCTTCGTAGTAGGCCTTTTCCGTCAACAGATTGACCACACCCTTGAAGTCCGCCTCTTTGCCGATGGGCAGCATCACCGGGATAAACTTGTAATCCGGGAAACTCTCACGCAGATCGCTCATCGTGCGATCAAAGTCAGCGTTTTCGCGGTCCATCTTGTTGATGACCACGATGATCGGTTGGTTGAACGCCTGAGCATAATCCCAGGCCAGTTCCGTGCCGACTTCCACGCCCGATACCGCATCGACGATCACGACAACGGCGTCGGCAACACGGATGGCATTTTGCACTTCACCCTGGAAGTCTGTGTAACCGGGCGTGTCCAGAATGTTAATCTTATGACCTTCAAATTCGAGCGGTAACAGTGAGGTCGAGACCGAGATTCCACGCGAATGCTCGTCTTCGGACCAGTCAGAAACGGTGGTACCGTCCTCGATTCTGCCCAGGCGGTTAATTGCGCCTGTGTTATATAACAGTGCCTCCACCAGGGATGTTTTGCCCGATCCCTGGTGGCCCACTAAAGCGACGTTTCTAATCTTATCTGTTGTGTACTCTTTCACACCGAACCTCCAACGTTCAAAGGACTATTTAACGTCACAATCATAACCTAAAAGTGGTGAAATTTTAAGATGCCGTTAACAGTGACATCATCCAGACACCATGATACAATTCGCCTACAAATGGTCTCCTAAATACAGGAAAACTTGATGGTGAAGCAAGATTATCTCTTTCGTGGCAGCCTGGAAGCACTTGATCCCGATGTCGCGGAGTTGATTCGGCATGAGACCGCACGACAGGCGGCTTATCTGATTATGATTCCGTCCGAGAGTACGATCCCCGAGGCAGTGCGGCAGACACTGGCATCCGCATTTCACAATATTTATGCCGAGGGCTACCCGGCCTCTAACCTGCGTACCATGAGCCAGTCGGACATTCTTGATTATGACGTCCGGCTGCCAGAGTACCGGCGGCGCAGCGACCAGCGCTATTACAAAGGCACCGATTACGCCAACATTGTGGAGTCGTTGGCCCAGCGGCGCACCGCTGAAGTCTTCGCCGCCAACGGCTACAAACCCGAACAGCTTTACATCAATGTTCAGCCACTCTCCGGCGCACCGGCCAACAATGCGGTCTACACCGCACTGCTCAATGTCGGAGATACGGTCATGGGCATGGACCTGATCGAAGGCGGCCACCTGACACATGGCAGCCCGGTCAACCGCAGCGGCAAATTCTACAACATCGTCAGCTACGGCATCGACCCGAATACCGGCGATATTGACTATGCCCAGATGATGGACCTTACCCAGCAGTACAAACCGCGCATGATTATCGGTGGCTACAGCAGTTTCCCCTATGTCGCCTCATGGGAGAAATACCGCGAAATCGCCGACTCAGTAGGCGCGTATCTGCTGGCTGATGTCGCCCATGTTGCCGGGTTGATCGCCGGCGGTGTCTATCCAAGTCCGGTCGGGATCGCAGACGTTGTGACATTCACCACCCATAAGACGTTAGGCGGCCCACGCGGAGCGATTATCATCACCCACCGCAAAGACCTGGCAACCAAAATTGATCGCGGTGTCTTCCCTGGCGAACAGGGCGGTCCGCATGTCAACGCCATCGCAGCGATGGCGGTTGCTATGAAACTGACCCAGACCGAACAGTTCAAAGACCTGCAACACCAGACCGTCGCTAACGCGATCCTGCTGGCCGACCGTCTGGCAAAACGTGGTCTGACCATCGCCTACAACGGCACCAACACCCATCTGCTCAACGTCGACCTACGTGCCATCACAGGACCAGACGGGACCTCATTGAGCGGCGATATGGGCGCACGCCTGCTGGACCTGGCCGGTATCGTCGCCAACCGCCAGACCATCCCCGGCGATAGGAGCGCTCTGCGTCCATCCGGCATTCGCCTGGGTACGCCCTGGATCACGCAGCGCGGCTTCGGTCAGGCGGAAATCGAAAAGCTGGCGAATATCATCGCCGACCTGCTGCTGGCGGCAGTCCCCTACAGTCTGCCCGACGGCCAGCAAACCAAAATCGATTTCGAGGTATTCCAGGATGCTCGCCTGCGCGTGCGCAATCTAGCGGCCAGCGTCGGGATCGACACCGATGTCGAGGCCGATGGTTATCCGCATTTCGATTATCTGGAACCGGCCACCAACAAGACCAACTGGCAAACCCTGCGGGTCACAGGTCACAAAGCCGCCAGCTTCCTCGACATCGCCCTGACCAGCGATGTGTATGCGCTTAAGGACGGTCAGAGCCAACCCACCACCCTGCTAAAACCGACCGGCGAAGCTATCAGCAGCGGCACACTGGAACAGATAGACGCCAGCACCTACGACCTGCACCTGGAACGCAACGCAGGGTATGTCGCCACATGGCTGCGGTCACTCTCCGAAGGATTTATCCTGCTTGATCCAGACGATCCGCACGCCCGCATCTCTGGCCCGGTGACGGTCCAGCATACGGGGCCGGCGAAACCCCGAACGGTCGCTTCCAACGGTTACATGGACCACAAGCCTTATTTCATCGGGGTTAACGGCCAATACTATGCCGGTCCAGAAGGCATCATGCTGCCGCGTTTCGAGTGGCAGGAGGAAGAAAGAAACGACCTGCTCACGACCACGCTCTACAACCTGCATAAGAAACTGGGGGCAAAAACGGTCCCCTTCGCCGGTTACGATATGCCAGTGTGGTACACCTCCGTCACCGAGGAGCATCTGGCGGCCCGCCAACATGCGGGTATATTCGATGTCACCCACATGGGTGTCTTCGATATGCGCGGTCCTGGTGCCGCTCGCTTCCTGGATACGGTGACGACCAACGATGTCATCGGTCTCAAGGTTGGCAGCTCGCACTACACCTACCTGCTCGATGTCAACGGTGTTCCGCTGGATGACCTGATGATCTACCGTCTGGATAGCGACCATTTCTTGATGGTGGTCAATGCCTCCAACAACGACAAAAACTGGGCGTGGTTGAAAGCGGTCAAAAACCACGAAGTCATGATCGATCCGGCGCATCCGGCCCGCACCGCCAACGAAGGCTTTATCATACGTGACCTGCGCAAGAACTCCGCCAGTGAGGACATGCGCGTCAATGTTGCACTCCAGGGTCCGAAGAGTAAGGACATCCTGCTGGCGCTCGACGGTCTGGACGAAGACAAACAGGCCATAGCCAAGCTGAAATGGGCC
>CAYQJO010000071.1:0-6132 GCA_964417785.1 uncultured Anaerolineaceae bacterium
GGTGGATGACCGGTATAGTGAGTTTGCCCTGCTGGTCAAAGCGTTGGCGTTCGCTGACCAAGTCTTGATTGTGCAGTGCGTAAGGCGAAAGCACAGCAACCATCACCCCGCAGGTCTTCATGGCGGCTTCGACTTCTCGATACCAATCGCTGTCATCATGGATCGCCATGATGTCGAGCCAGACTTTGACCTCATGGTCGTTGAGCCTTTCCGCCAGGTCCAGCGCGAAGAGTTCATCCTCACGCGAGTAGCTGATGAACACGCCGGTTTGTGCTTCCTTTTGGACCTGGGGAACATCCGTCAGGCGCTTAAGCGCCTGACTCAGCTTTTCATCGTTTGGTTGTGCAAGATGTGCGTGATAGATCGCCAGACGGTGTTGGTCAGGGGATTTAAACCGACTGATGGCGTCGTCCAGTTCCTTCGATGCCTTCTCACGAGGGGTCTCTACACTCATAACATAACCACCACACTTACTACATTAATTGCAGTATACCACAGCCTGAAGTTGAGCCAGGATTAACGCTATGTTACGATTTTGAGAGCCTCTAAGCCGTTGCGCCAGTTGAGTTAGGCGCAACCTCATTGGTCCGTGTCGGAGCAAATCCGTTAGATGGTGCCAACTGCGATTCCTCCAGAAGCTGCTTCTGGCGCTGGTAGCGCAGTTCCGCCAGTTGTCGCATATCGGCCACCAGGTCGGATTCGTCCGTGATCTCAGCACCCAGGAGCGACTCAACCGCATCCTCCATCGTGATGATGCCGGATGTGCCGCCATATTCATCGAAGACCAGGAAGATGTGTTCCTGGCGCGTCATGAACTCGTCCAGCACTTTGGTGACCGTCAGAGTCTCCGGCACAGAGTGCATCTGCCGTTTCATCGATTTGAGCGGTACATCACTCTGATTGTTGGCAGCGGCCTTGAGCAGGTCGTGCCGCAGCACAAAACCGGCCACGTCGTCAATGTTTTTGTCGTAGATCGGAATACGCGAATACGGCAGATTGCGTTTACCATCCACGATATCGCCGACAAGCATATTTTGCTGAAAAGCCAGCATCACCGTGCGCGGCGTCATGATGTCGCCGACCTGGACACCGTTGAGGTGGAGCAGGTTGCGCAGGATGCGGCTTTCTTTCTCCTCTAACGTCCCCTCTTCCGTGCTGATGTGCGCCATCATCTCCAGTTCGGTGCGGCTGACAGTCGGCATTTTCTCATCCGGCGTGATCAGTCGAGTCATCATTTTGAAGCCCCAGACCGCCGGATACAGACTGATAATCAACAGTTGGACCGTGTAGGCCGTGAACGACGCGAGTTGTTTCCAGTAGATCGCACCCAGGGTTTTCGGGATGATCTCGGAGAACGCCAGAATCAAAAAGGTGAGGACGGCGGTAATTAGTCCCAGCCATTCGGAACCGAAAACGCCAACGGCTTGCGCACCGGCACCGGACGCGCCGACGGTATGTGCGATTGTGTTGAGTGTGAGAATAGCGGTGATGGGTTCTTCAACGTTGTTCTTATGTTTTTGCATCAGGCGGGCAGCACGACCACCCTCCTGCGCTCTGGTTTCGATAAACGACATCGGTGTGGAGAGAAGACCTGCTTCCAGGAGCGAACACAAGAACGAGAAGCCCAATGCAATCCCCATAAAGAGGATCAGTCCGCCTACCGTTCCCGTTCCATCACCTGCGGGGACAGCGCCAGCGGCAAGTATAGTTATATAATTGTCTGCTAAGTCCATGATCTCAGCTAACATCCAACAGATTGCGCATGTAGTATAGCATAAAGAATGTAAACACTCGATAAAAATTTCGTTATTTAATGGATTGCCCATTATAGCGGCTTGCGCGTGGGAATGCCGGGATTACGCGGATAGGGTGGTGGCGTGGCGTCGGTTTTCTCAATGATGATCAAATGATGTGTCTGCGGGACGTCGGGTAGCTGGTAGGCAAGTGTTTCATGGATGCGCCCGCCCAGGATGCGCAGGGCGCTGCGTGAGTTCTGGGCTTCCTCCTCCGCCGTCGAGCCTTTCATGGCAACGCAAAAACCGCCCACCCGCGCCAGCGGCAGCATATATTCCACCAGCGCTGGCAAACGGGCGACCGCACGCGCCAGTACCACGTTATAGTGAGCGCGGTGTTGGGGCAGGTGGCCGAATTCTTCCGCTCGTCCCTTGACTGGCAGCGCGTTTTTAAGGCCCAATGTGTCGACGACATGGCGTATAAATGTGACTTTTTTGCCAGTGGCTTCCAGCAAGGTCGCATGGATATGCGGATATACGATTGCCAGCACCAATCCGGGGAAGCCCGCACCGCTGCCAATGTCGATCAGGCGCGTCTGGTCACGCAGGAGTGTGGTTTTTGCCAGTGCCAGTGAGTCGAGGAAGTGGCGTACCCGCACCGCATCCGGATCAGTAATGGCCGTCAGGTTGGTGTGTGTGTTCCACTCCGATAGCAGACTGGCATATTGATCGAGTGCAGCGGCCTGCTCCGGTGCGATAGCCAGCCCGAACAGGTCCGCCGCTTCGTGTGTCAACTTATTGCCCAAATCCATCAGGAGGCCATGTGAGCTTGCTGTCGAAGGGCCACGCATTGTAACTCACCGCAATGCCGTTAGGATTGGGCCGGATCAGGAACCCGCACTGTCCACTGAGCAGCGGATTTTCGGTATTGGGACCGAAGTTGCTGTAACCATCCGTGATCGGCAGGTCCCATGTGGTCTGGAGGCTGATGTGGTGGTAGCCCGGTGGCCGATTGCCGAGTTGAGCGTACCAGAAAACCCAGTAATCGCCGCCAATTTCCTGAATGTCGGTCCGTATCACGTTGTTCAGGACGTTATCGTGGTAGGTGACGTAGTAGTTGGCATATCGGATATGCTCGCGCACCTGTTCTTCTGTGCTGGCATACCAGGACCAGAACACGGTGATCTCATCTGTGTCGTAGATCAGACCGGGATCGGCCATGCGGTAGCCATTACACTCGGCAAAGATCAGGCCGGGTGTCTCCTGGCGTGGCGGGACGAAAGCATCACCGACAGCCAGTTCCTCGGCCCGGTTATAGGGTGTGTAATTCGGATTGAGAAAACCGCCGAACGGCGACAGAATCGGGGGACCCACAACCGTACCGTCATCTTCAACCGTATCCCCCTCATCAGGCAGTGACGCATCCCCCTCGGTTACGGTGCTGTCGATCAACTGGTTCTGAGGATCAGAACAGCCGTCCTGGATGTCGTCAACGTATTCGTTATAGGTGCTGTCACTGGGACTACCAGCGACGGAGATGGTAACATAGGCGCTGCCAATGCCGCCGGTGGCGATGGTCTTGCCTTCAGGATACGCGATTACTTCGCTGACTGCATAGGCACCGCTGACACCGGCCCGCCGCAGCGAGGAAAGCTGCTCACCACTGCCGTTGGACCCGGAGAAAATCTGATAGTACACATCCAGGCCCGCCTCCATGTTGCCGGACAGGTTCATGACGGCCTGATTTTCACAGATAACGACAAAAATTGAGACGGTTGATTGGTCACCCAGTTCGGCTCCGTCTGTGTCATCCTGGGCCAGCACGATACCGGCGCTCAGCAGCAGGACGAATGTCATCAACAATCGCAGGATCATTTGAGAAATCTCCTCGTCGCAAAGGACTGTGTGGGCCACATGTTACCCCAATTTGCGAAAAATCTCTACGGGACAGCCAGAAGAATTAAGATTGTGCATGGATATTTGGTTGACAGAATATAAAAAACGGGCTTATAGTTAAGATACGCTAAGAGTTGAGATTACAGACATTGGCATCACAACTTTAGTGGACCAGCGCTTTGCGGTAAAGCGTTTCATCATATTCTCCTCCTTTGTATGCAGGCGACCGGGAACCGGTCGCTTGCTTTTTGTGTTGGCAGACCTTACTGAAGTCTCTGCAGGAGATCATCGACAATTTGCTGTGGAGACGCCGCAAGATCACCACCGCGAAATCCGATCAGTGTGGTAAGGGGCAAATCCCTGAAGAAGTTCGACAGATCAATACCCAGCGCATCGGATTCACTGGCACCAAACATCGCCTCCAGCACCGGTTGGATGGCGGCTGCGCTCTGTGGATGGGCCATCCAATCGCCCAGTGTGCTGTTGGTATCCAGGTTGATCGGTAGCGATGTGCCTTCCAGGAGCGTCACCGTTTGCGTCAGTCGGATGTCTGCTGACGAAGCACCGGCCATAATCTCAAAATCACCGGCCTCCGAAATCCACTGATGATAATCTGCATCGTAGCAGCACCAATCACGCTCGCTCAGTTGGATTGTCACGGACTGCGTTTCACCGGCTTCGAGCAGCACCTTCGCAAAGGCTTTCAGTTCCTTGTTCGGACGGGGCAGGTTCGACTGCACATCACGGATGTAAAGCTGCACGATTTCTTTGCCGGCCCGCTCCCCGGTATTGGTCACATCAACGGTGACGGTGATCGGTTCGTCAAGTGTGAATTCGGTCCTTGAAACACGCAAATCACCATATTCAAACGTCGTATAACTCAAGCCGAAGCCAAACGGGAACAGCACATCCCGGTTCAAAGCTTCGTAACCACGATAACCGATGTAAATGCCTTCGCCGTAGCGGACTTCATTGCGCTCACCGGGAAAGTTCAGATAGGCGGGTGTGTCTTCCAGGTGCAGCGGGAAGGTCTCGCCCAGCTTGCCCGATGGATTGACATCACCGTACAGAATATCGACAATTGCACCGGCACCGGCCTGCCCTGGCAGCCATGCCTCGACAACGGCATCCACATCATCGACCCAGGCATTCATGGCGACCGCCGACCCGTTGTTGAGAATGACGACGGTCTTCTTACTCACGGCTGCGACCGCCTGGATCAATGCCACCTGTTGTTCGGTGAGATCAAGATGGGTGCGGTCGTAACCTTCGGATTCGATGCTGGCAGGTAGTGCGAGAAACAGCAAGGCGACATCAGCGTCTTTAGCTATTGCCACGCTCGCATCAATGGCCTGCCGGTCGAATGTGATGCTGGCATCACCTGCCGCGTACTGCACTTCAGCCCGCTCATGCAGAAAATCCAATGCGGAATCGACTTTTGTCGGGTTGATATGTGAACTGCCGCCACCCTGGAAGACCGGATGTACAGCCGACTGCCCGATAACGGCCAACTGTTCATCGCCATTGAGGGGTAGAACGTCGTTATCGTTCTTCAGAAGCACCATGCACTCCGAAGCGATACGACGCGCCAGTGCGTGATCTGCCTCGACATCAATTTCCGTATGGCCTTTGGGTGTTTTCCGCGCCCTGGCAACAATTTTCAGCAGACGTTCGACAGCCTGATCGAGAACAGCTTCATGGAGTTCGCCGGATTGGACCGCATCGATCACCGCCTGGGTGCGATGGGGAGAAGGGCCGGGCATCTCAAGTTCCAGACCGGCTTTTATGCCCGCCACGCGATCATGGACCGCACCCCAGTCGGACACGACAAAGCCGTCAAAACCCCATTGATCGCGCAGCACGTCGGTCAGCAGATAGCTGTTTTCGGCGCAGAACTCGCCGTTGACGCTGTTATAGGCGCACATGACGGTCCAGGGCTGTGCTTTTTTGACGGCGATTTCAAATCCGGCAAGGTAGATTTCGTACAGGGTGCGCTCGTCCACGACCGCGTTGACGGTGAAGCGGCGGGTTTCCTGATTGTTGACGGCAAAGTGCTTGAGTGAGGTCCCGACGCCCTTGCTTTGAATCCCGTTGATGAGGGCCGCCGCCATCTCACCAGACAACACCGGGTCTTCCGAAAAATACTCGAAGTTGCGCCCACACAGCGGTGTGCGTTTGATATTGGCTCCTGGGCCGAGGACAATATCGACACCGATGGCGATGCTTTCCTCGCCTAACGCCTGTCCCATCTCATACAGCAGCGCCGGGTCCCAGGATGCGGATAACGCTGCTGCTACCGGAAAGCAGGTCGCGGGAACACTCTGCGAAATCATGGCATCTAAATCAACAGTGCGGCGCAGGCCATGCGGTCCATCGGATAAGACAATGGTTGGGATGTCTTCCCCTTCAATCCCGACTGTGCGCCAGGGTGACGCACCGGTACATAGTGCAGCTTTTTCTTCGAGTGTCAGTGATGATATTGGCTGGTACATTTTGATTGTCC
>CAYQJO010000071.1:6232-18215 GCA_964417785.1 uncultured Anaerolineaceae bacterium
CTGTCGCCGCCGCCGCATCTCCACCACCACTTCCGGAATGCGTTTGATGTCGGCTTCCATGTCGTGGCGCAAATTGGGATTGCGCAGCGCGGCAGCCGGGTGATAGAGCGGATAGTAGGCCCGGTCTGCTTCATAGCGGGGCTGGCCGTGAATGCGGCTGATCTTCGCATCAGGGAAATACCGCGCCATACTGAAGCGTCCCAGTGTAACCACCACCAGCGGATCAATGATCGTAAACTGATCGTCCAGGAAATGCTTGCAGGCGACAATTTCGTCAGCCTGGGGATCGCGGTTTTCCGGCGGACGGTGCTTGACCACATTGGTGATAAATACCTGCTCCCGCTTCATGTCGATCAGACTCAAGAGATAATCCAGATATTGGCCGGAACGCCCCACGAAGGGCAAACCCTGCCGGTCCTCTTCGGCTCCCGGTGCCTCACCGATAAACAGGATGTCGGCGCTGGGATCGCCGTAACCGGGGACGCTGTTATTGGCAGACTGGTGCAAGCGGCAGTCCTGGCAGACTTTGATCTGTTCCGCCAGAGCGTTCAACTGTGCGGCACGGTCTTCGGACATAATCGGCTGGCTCCTTACGAATCGACAATGACGATTGTAACCGGATATTCGGGACTGGCAACATTCTGTTAAAATGACGGTAAAAAGATGCAGGAGCCACATCCATGCAAGATAAGACTCAATATCTCGCCGATCAGATCGATGATTTGAAAGAACAGGGATTGTTCAACACCATCCGCACCATCGAAAGCCCGATGGATGGCCGTATCGTCATTGAAGGGCATGAAGTGCTGAATTTCTGTGCCAACAATTATCTGGGTCTGGCGAACCATCCACGCCTGAAAGCAGCAGCTAAGAACGCCATCGATGAATACGGCATCGGCCCCGGCGCGGTGCGGACCATTGCCGGTACCATGACGCTGCATGATCGTTTGGAAGAACGGCTGGCCGCGTTTAAGGGGGTGGAAGCAGCCATCACCCTGCAAAGCGGTTTCACCGCCAATCTGGCGACGATCCCGGCGCTGGTAGGGCGCGGTGACGTGATTTTCTCTGACCGGCTCAATCACGCCAGTATCATTGATGGCTGCCGCCTGAGCCGGGCCAATATCGTCGCCTATGAACACAACAGCCCCGATGATCTGCGCGATAAGATCAAAGAAAATGCCGGAGAGTACGAACGCGCTCTGATCGTCACCGATGGTGTTTTCAGTATGGATGGCGACATCGCCCCGCTGCCAGCACTCTACGAGGTTGCACAGGAACATAATCTGCTGTTGATGGTGGACGACGCGCACGGTGAGGGCGTCTTGGGGCGCGGCGGACGCGGCATCGTAGACCATTTTGGCCTGCACAGCAAAGTAGACATCGAAGTCGGCACCATGAGCAAGGCGTTTGGTGTAGTTGGCGGAGTCGTCGCCGGTAAACAGGTCATCATCGATTGGCTGCGGCAGCGTGGACGGCCCTTCTTGTTTTCCAGCGCCATGACCGTACCCGATGTCGCCGCCTGCCTGGAAGCGGTCGATATGTTGGAGGAAAGCGAGGAATTGGTGAATCGCCTGTGGTCTAACGCCGAGGTCTTCAAGCAGGAAATGCAGAATTTGGGCTTCGACACCGGCCACACCGAAACCCCGATTGTGCCGGTCATGTTGGGCGAGGCCCCGCTGGCACAGGCGTTCAGCCGCAAGCTGTTTGAAAACGGCGTGTTTGCCATGTCCATCGCCTATCCAACTGTGCCGCAGGGTATGGCACGTATCCGCGTGATGAACACCGCCGCCCATTCGCAGAGTGACCTGGAACAGGCGCTGGCCGCTTTCGAGACCGTCGGCAAAGACCTGGGAGTCATCGGGTGAAGCCAGATGCTCAGCGCACCATCAGCGATCTGGAAACGCTCAAGGTCTACTTCGATCCGATGCGCACACGGATCGTTCGCGCTCTTGCCAACCAGCCGAAAACGGTCCACCAGATTGCGGATGAACTGGGACTGCCGTTTACCCGGCTGTACTACCACATCAACCTTCTCGAAGATCATGGTTTGATCCGGGTGGTCGATACCCGTGACTTCTCCGGTGCCGTTGAGGAGAAATACTATCAGGTCTCGGCGCGGAGTTTTGTCGTGGACCGCCGCCTGCTGACCATTGATCCAGCAGGTGGTTATGAAGGCCTGAACACGCTGATGGACGCGGTACTGACCAGCACAAACAGCGACATCGCCCGGAGTGTTGAGATAGGGTTGACCGACCTGGGGCAGGTCACGCCCCACCCCGCCGCCCTGCTGCTGCGGCGCGGCATCGTCGCCATGCCGCCGGAACGGGCCGCTTATTTTCACAAGCGGCTGACCGATGTGCTGCGTGAGTTCTCCACTGAGGAGAGCGGCGATCTGGACGATCCGTATTATGCGATTGTCGTCGGATTGTATCCGAGTGCGCTCCCGTTGGAGGACAGTGACGACTGATCCTCTTGTGAAAACTGCCCGAAACGAAAGGTTTCAGATTACAAATATCATAAAGTCAGGCCGGATTATTAGCGAAATGGCCCGTAATGTGATATAAACAACAGTCACCAAAGCCTGCTACAAGGAGGAAAGTATGTATAAGAAAACTTTTGGTATTGTGATGGTGCTGCTGCTGGTGGCTTTGATGGCCGTACCAGCGACTGCACAGGATGAGGTGACGTTCACCTTCGGAACGTTCACGAACCCGGTTCAGCTTGACCCGGCAGTCGTGACCGATGGTGCGTCGTTCCGCGTGACCACCCAGGGCTGCGAGCCGCTGCTGGCTTTCGATGGTTCCACCACGAACCCGATCCCCAGTCTGGCGACCAGTTGGGAAACCAGTGAGGACGGTCTGTCCTGGACCTTCCAGCTTGTGGACAACGCCACCTTCCATGATGGCACCCCCTTCAACGCTGAAGCGGTGGTCTACAACTTC
Source organism: uncultured Anaerolineaceae bacterium (assembly GCA_964417785.1). Lineage (GTDB taxonomy): Bacteria > Chloroflexota > Anaerolineae > Aggregatilineales > Phototrophicaceae > DAOTUL01. The sequence goes on from CAYQJO010000071.1 coordinate 9,175, forward strand.
AATCGCTGGCGCTTTACGGATCATCCGACCCACTTTGAAGAAGCCGTGTTTGAATACTACGACTATATGTTCGGCGGCCTGGATGATGCTGGCTTTATCGCCAATGTGGAAGCCACCGGCGAATACGAAGTGACCTTCACTCTGAAGGAGACCAACGGTTCCTTCCTCAACACGCTGGCGATGCCGATGTTCGCCATTGCCAGCCCGACAGCCATCGAAGAAGTTGGTGCGGCCTACGGTACCCCGGATGTGGGTTACTCCTGCACTGGACCCTACGAGTTTGTCGAGTGGATCAGCGACGACCGCGTCGTCCTGGAGCGCAATGAGAGCTACTGGGGCGAGATTCCCGGCAACGTTGACCGGATTATCTTCCAGATTATCCCCGACAACGCTGCACGTTTTGCCGCGCTTCAGTCCGGCCAGATCGATGCCTTCGAGCAGCCGAATGTTGAAGACCTGGAAGGCATTGAGTCCTCCGACGATCTTTACATTGAGATGCGTGGCCCGCTGAACGTGATGTATCTGGCGTTTAGCTACCGTATCCAGGAATTCCGCGATCCACTCGTCCGTCGTGCGATTGCGCACGCGATGAACCGCCAGGATATCGTGGAAGCCTTCTACCCGCCCGGTGCCATTGCCGCTGCCACCATGCTGCCGCCGTCGCTGTGGGGCTACAACGAGGACATTCCGGTCTTCGAGTACAATCCTGATGCCGCCATGGAACTGCTGGCCGAAGCGGGCTATCCCGATGGCATCAGCGAAGTGAACGTCCTCGGTCTGGACGAAGAAGGCAACGTGACCGATGAGGTCGTGGACACCATTCCGGTGCAGCTTTTCTTCCAGCCTGTCACCCGTCCGTATAACCCCGACGGTGAGGGTATCGGTGAAGTGATGGTCAGCTATCTGGCCGACATCGGTATCGAAGCTGATCTGAGTTCCGCCGGTGACTGGTCGGCTTATCTGGACGCCCGTCGCAATGGCGAACTGCTGGGCATGTACCAGCTTGGCTGGACTGGCGACAACGGTGACCCGGATAACTTCCTGGGTTACTTCTTCTCAGATGTGGACTCACCGAAACCGGCTGAAGGCTACTACCAGAACGTTGATCTGGCGACCGTCCTGCAAGAAGCCCGTGCAGCCACCTCTCAGGAAGAGCGTGCGCCGCTTTACCAGCAGGCCGAAACCCTCATCAACGATGAGGTGGGCCGTCTCTTCATCGCCCACACCGGCGTGCCGTTAGCGTTCCGTAGCTGCGTCTCCGGCTACGTGACCAACCCGCTCGCGACCGAACTCTACAAGTTCGTTACCTCTGATTGCTAGTTAGATAGCTGGGATGGGCCGGTTGCCCGGCCCATCCCCAGGCAGCGCTGTGAGCAAATACATTATCCAGAGACTTTTACAGGCGATACCTGTGTTGTTCGGGGTATCGGTTATCGTTTTTATGCTGATTCACCTGATTCCGGGTGACCCGGCGACCGCCATTCTCGGTGAGCGTGCGACCGACGAAAATGTTGAGCGCATCCGCGAACAAATGGGGCTGAATAAGCCGCTGCCAGAGCAGTACATTATCTGGATCGGCAACATGCTCCAGGGTGATCTGGGCCATACTGCACGCGGCAATACACCCATTGCCAGTGAAATCAGCACCCGCTTCCCGGCGACTATCGAGTTATCGATTTCGGCCCTGATTGTGGCGACAATTTTAGGTATTCCTATCGGAGTCATCTCGGCGGTGCGCCGAAACTCCATGATTGACACCGCCACGATGATCGGTGCGTTGTTCGGTGTGTCCATCCCGATTTTCGTGCTGGGCTTGCTGCTGATCTTCTTCGTTGGTGTTGAACTGCAATGGCTGCCGTTTGTTGGACGAATTGATCCCAACATCGAACTGGAACGCCAGACCAATTTGCTGCTGCTGGACTCGCTGGTCCAGAGGAAATGGGATGCGTTCTGGGACGTCGTCGCCCATTTGATTCTGCCAACTGTGACCCTGATGACGATCCCGCTGGCGATTATAGCCCGTATCACGCGGTCGGCCATGCTGGAAGTCCTCAACCAGGATTACATTCGGACGGCACGGGCCAAAGGATTAGGAGACGGACCGGTGATTTTGCGCCATGCCCTGCGCAATGCCCTGCTGCCGGTGATAACCATCATCGGGCTGCAACTGGGGACACTGCTTTCCGGGGCGGTGCTGACCGAGACTATTTTCTCCTGGCCGGGTATCGGCAAGTGGTTGTTCGATTCGATCATCGCCCGCGATTATCCCATTGTTCAGTCGGTGACGCTGATTATCGCCCTGATCTACGTGCTGGTGAACCTGATTGTCGATGTTTTATACACGCTGGTCGATCCGCGTATAAGGACTTAGGAGCTATGGCGAGCGATGTAACAACCCTACAGACGAATGACCAGGAACTGCTGGGGCCGCGCTATTCATTCTGGCGTGACGTGGGCCAGCGGCTCTGGAAAAGTCCGAGTGCGCGGATCGGTGGCTTTATTGTGGTGATTGTGGTGACGATTGCTGTGCTGGTGCCGGTCCTGGATAACTACGAGCCTCGCCGGGATCGCAATCTGCCAGCCCGCTACGATGAACCCGACTGCCTCATTGGCTGGTTCAATGGCAACTTCGCCCTTTCGGATATGACCTGTGACTATCCCTTCGGTGCGGACAAAACCGGACGCAGCATCATGCGCCGGGTCGGACATGGGATGTCCATCTCGTTGGCGGCTGGTCTGTTCGTCGTGGCGATTTCACTGACAACCGGCACCTTGATCGGTCTGGCCGCCGGATTTTATGGTGGGTGGTTCGATACAATCGCCATGCGCGGCATTGATGTACTGCTGGCGTTCCCGGCGCTGCTGCTGGCGATTGCGGTGGTGACGGTCTTCGGTCCAAGCCTGCGCAATGGTATGTTTGCGGTCGCCATTACCCAGATTCCGGTGTATGCACGATTGGCCCGGTCAATGGCGATCTCGGTCAGCAGCACCGAGTATGTGCTGGCCGCCAGGAGTGTGGGAGCGGGCAATCTCACCATCATCCGCAAGCACATCTTCCCCAACAGCCTCGCACCGCTGATCGTCCAGGCGACATTGGGTCTGGGGACGGCGGTGGTCGAAACGGCGGCCCTGGGTTTCCTCGGCCTGGGCCAGCAGCCGCCCTACCCCGAATTGGGCAAAATGCTGGCGGAAAGCCAACAATCGCTGGCGTCCGGCAAATGGTGGGTCATGTTGTTCCCTGGTATGGCGATTATTCTGATGGTGCTGGGTTTCAACCTGTTTGGCGACGGCCTGCGCGACTCGCTCGATCCCCGTTTGCGCGGAACGTAGTTTCAGATGAACGGGCGCAGACATGGCTGCACCCCTACACAAACCGTGTTTGGTGTAGGGGCCGCCCACTTTGCACATTAGCTGCTCTGGAAGCGCCAGTCGTTATTCGGTGAGATGATGATCGGTTCACCTTCGGGCAAATCAATGCGCACCTGCACATCACCGGTCGGTGCGATGAAGCGCTCGATGGTCATGGTAAAGCCATCTTCAGGCACAGTGGCCCAACCCAGGATCTCCTGCACACCCTGACTGCCCCACACCTTGCCAAAACCGCGTTCCGGCACCAGCAGGTCCTCTGGCGGTTCTTCGGATGGATCAGCATCGGGCAAACCAGCATACGTCGGCTCCGGGTAGCGTTCCAATGTGCCATCATCGCTGAACACCAGAATCTCGTTGGTATCGCTGCGCCAGATCATGAAGCCCTGTTCAAACGATTGGTAGACGGCTTCGACCGCTTCTTCGCTGGTCACAACCGCACCGCTGGTCTCGCTAAAGGTATCGACCAGCGCATAGGCCAGCGGTTCTCCGGCGTCAGAGAGCAGGCGCAGGACGAACCGCGCACCATCGGTGAAGTCATCCGACAGCGCCAGCACAATCTCGCCCGTACCGGGTTGATCGTCAAAGGTGGTCGGTTCCTCGCTGCCGCCCGGTGCCGTGTTGTACATCTCAATCACTGCACTGTCGGCTCCGGTGGCTTCCCAGTTCAACTGGATTGCATCACCCGGCGAGAGGAATGTCCTGTTGCCCACGAAGCTGACGATCTCGATTCGGTCTCCCGTGTCTGGATCAACATAGACGTGGCAGTCTTCCGCCGGTGTACCTCCTAACGGCACTTCGAGTGCGCCGGTAGCACATTCAACGATGTCGGTGGTCTGTGCCTGGGCCGCTTCGGTCACCGCCGGTTCTTCAGTTACGACCGGTTCTTCGATGACGGCAACTGGCACGTCGAGGGTCATCTCGTCATACAGGATATCATCGACCACATCGACGATCTGCAGGCGCAGAGTGATCGACTCAGCACCTTCGGGGATGATCGGTGCGACATCACCGCTGCCCACCGATGGGACCCACAGGTAGGTGCGCGGCAGTTCGACCGATTGAGCCGTACCATCGGGCAAGACCTGCTCGAAGACCAGATTCGAGGTCGGCTTGCGATCCGAGATTTGCCAGGATACCGGCACACGCAGGTCCTCACCGGCAGAATCGACCGCCTCAAGCTCGGTTGAGAAGTCCTCAATGACTGGTGGCATGGCGGGGTCGGTAGTATATGGGATGGTCGCCAGACTGGAATCCAGCACCTGGTTATCGGGTCCGATAACCGTCAACTGGAAAGCCGGGGCCTCGAAATCCAATGTAGAACGCACCGCCAGGGTGATTGTGCCGCTGGCACCGAGTTCGCCTGTTTCTGCCAGTGGGACCAGCACCCAGCCGTTTAACTCGCGGTAATCCAGTTGGATGAGATTCGGCTCCGGCAGGTTGGCAATCTGCCAGTTCAGGTCCACCGTGATCTCTCCGTTTTCAACCGCATCGACTGTCACCGATCCTGACGGTGTGGCACTGAATGTCACAATGGCAGTAGGCGTTTCCTGGGCCACTCCGGCAGCAGCAACGAAGCAGCACAGCAGCAACAATAAGATAGCTTTTCGCATGAGCATATTCTCCTTCTACGGTACAGTAAACGGTACTTCATAGGGCGGCGCACTCTGCCCATTCAGGTTGTCAATCACCAGTCGCATGCGATAACTCCCTGATGGTAGTGCTGGCAGAATATCGAGCTGCCCATTTACGACGCTGTTTGAGCGGACCGGACCGATGGTGGTCCAACTGCCAAACTGACCGCCGATAATGTCTATTTTATAGTACCCGTTCGGATATGCCGAAAAGTCAGCCGTTCCCATAATCGCCACCGGCGGCGAGACGACATCCCCAGGCTGCGGCGAGGTCACGATGGCGGTAGCGCTGGTCGCATAATTTCCGCCGCCAGAGGCCAACAGTTCACCGGTGCAGTCGATAGTTGGCAAGAACGGGTACTGCTGCTGGCGGGCGTATTCTTCGGCTTCGGCGGCATCCTCCGGGAAAGGCGGCGGAGCGATAAATAACTGCTCACGCACGCCCGGCGTCGAGGCGATCAACTCAACCGGCACGCGGCAGTACAGCGGCGGCGGCGGGCGGCGCTCACCCGGTGGCGTGGTGAACTGGATGGCGTTGGCGACTGCCGGATCGATCTGGCGCACGGTGGTGCGGTAAACGCCGGGACTGTACTCCTGCACGAATGAGCCACTGGCCGGAACCTGCTCTTGCTGGCGCTGCTGTGCCTGGGGATAGAACAGACTGCCGCTGCCATCGGGCAGCCCCGCCGGTGAGTCCAGGAACCACTCGGTGATATTGGCCGGACAGTTGGTGGCCGGGTCGCGCAGCGCACGCACATCGCAGATTTGCTGGCGTGAGATGCCGGCGGGGGCGTCGCGTTGATCCTGGAGCAGGCGACCATCAACCGCGAACTCCTCCAGGAAATCCTGGTTATCGTAAATACGCGAGACGACATTATTCCAGATGGGCGCGGCTCCGGTCAGGCCGGAGGTGTTCACCATCGGATCGCCGTTATTGTTGCCTACCCACACCCCGACGGCGACATTGCGCGTGAAACCAACTGTCCAGTTGTCTTTGACGTCGTTGGTGGTGCCAGTCTTGACCGAGGTCAGGATACTTGGTGTATACAGCGCACTCTGTGACCCCATCGCCGGGGTGCGGGCGCGATTATCCGCCAGCATATCGCTGATGAGGAAGGCAATGCGCGGGTCCAGGACCTGTTCACCCAGGGCGCTGCGGGCGACCGTCTGTGGGGTGACGTTGCCATGCGGACAACCGTTCTCGTACTGGTAGATGATGTTGTCGTCGTTGTCGAGAATACAGCGGATGGCTTCAGTTTCGACATAGAGTCCCTGGTTGGCGAACACCCCGTAAGCACGGGTCAGTTCCAGCAGCGTGATCTCGCCGCCGCCGAGTGTGAGCGACAAACCATAGCGCGAAGCGTCCGTGCCGAGAGTCTCCACGCCGAAGCGCTGCATCAGCGCCAGCAGATAATCGACACCGACCTGACGCAAGGTCTGCACAGCAGGGATGTTGTAACTGTTCGCCAGCGCGTAACGCATCGCCATCGGGCCGTGAAAGGTCTCGTCGTAGTTGCGCGGGATATACGGCTCCTGGCCGGGAATACCGATCTGCACGCGGGTGTCCCAGATGACATCACCAGGGGTCAATCCGCGTTCAAGGGCCGCCGAATAGGTGAAGGGCTTCATGGTACTGCCCGGCTGGCGGAAAGCGGTCGTCACATTAACGCGCCCGTCAATCGCATCATTGTTGTAGTCGATGCTGCCGACCATCGCCAGAATCTCGCCGGTGATGGGCTTGGCGACAAACACGGCAGCGTTGCTGATGTTGTTGGCCTGAAGTTGTGCCACCTGTTGGGCGGCAGCCTGCCGGGCCATGTTGTCGATGTCGAGATCGACGGTGGTATAGACGTGCAGGCCACCGCGTGTAATCTCGTCGGGTGAATAGCCAAGATCGAGCATGAGCGCTTCAAGCTGGCCCTGGGCATAGACAGTGAAATGGGGCGCACGCAGCGGCACATCGGGCGACGAGAAAGTTAATCCACTGCGAAGGGCCTGGTTGCGCTCGGTCTCGGTGATGTAACCTTCTTCCAGCATTTCGTTTAGCACCTGCCGCCAGCGCCTGTCCACTGCCGCCTGGATTTCCGGATCGGGGTTAAGCGGATTGAGTTCGGCAGGAGCCTGGGGCAGTCCTGCCAGCAGCGCCGCTTCGCCTAACGAGAGTTCGTTCACATCCTTGCCGAAGAAGACCTGGGCGGCGGCCTGCGCACCGTAAGCCAGATTACCGTAGTAAATCTCGTTCAGGTAGAGTTCCAGAATTTCTTCTTTGCTTTTACGCCCATTCAGAGCAATAGCCAGCAGAATCTCCTCGGCTTTGCGCTGTACGCTGCGTTCGGCACGGTATTCGGGATCGAAAAGCACATTGCGTACCAACTGCTGTGTGATGGTACTGCCGCCGGGTGTGGATTCGTCCGGTTCCGCACCGACAAACTGCAAAAAGGCGACGGTGGTGGCGGCGACATCGATGCCGATGTTCTCATAGAAACTGTCGTCTTCGATGGCGATGGTGGCCTGAAGGAGCGACTGCGGCATATCATCGAGATGGACGTTGGTCCGGCGGCCCTCACCGAAAATCTCATATAGCAGCTTGCCATTGCGGTCATACATGAAGGTACTCTGGAAGGCGGTGTAGTCGTCTACGGCGGAAACCGTCTCGTTGAGTAGCTCACCCACACGGGCGTAAGCGTAGACACCGCCGACGGTCGTTATCAGCGTCAGGCCGCCACAGAAGGTCAGCAGCAGACCGATGAAGACCGCCATACACCCGAAATTGAAACGGCGTTTGCGGCGACGACGTGGCAGCGGCTTCTGGTGGATAGGGGGCTGTGCAGCGACCGGCACGGGCGGCACTGTGCGCCGGGGCTGCGGCGGACGCTGATAACGCTCCTGGCCGGGGACGGTGGTCTGGGCGGCGGCGAAGTCCGGATTGGGGTCCATGCCGCCGCTGCCGGGTAGGGTCTGGGCGACATGACGGCCTGGCATGGTGACGAATTTGTTGCCAATGGGTGAATCGTGTTCGCTGGTGACGTCATCGCTGTGCGGCAGATCAAAGGGGACGTCATGATCGTGCCGGACTGTTTCGCTGTATTCGTCATCGCCGCCTTCCGCCAGGGGTAAATCCTGGCGGCGCAGTTCTTCCGTCGAGACAACGTCGATGTCTTCGGTATCGTCTTTATGGATATTGCCAACGTCGTCGTTCGCCTTCGGCAGATGGAAGGGTATATCGTCGTCGTGGTCGTTTTCGTCGTAACTCATGGAGATGCTCCAATAAAACTCTGCCTCTATTCTACAGGAACGGACGGGTACCGACCACGACGGTCAGACTACGCCTGACTGACGGCTTAATGCTTGCAAATCAATGCTAACGGCGCTATTGTACTCGCCAGCTTGTACAGGGATATTAACATGGGCGAAATTCTCACGCTGGCGGAAGCACAGGTGCGGCGGCAGGGTCACACGCTGGTCTTTACCAATGGTCACTTTGACCTGCTGCATGTGGGCCACCTGGATTATCTGGAAAAAGCACGAACACTGGGCGATATGCTGTTCGTCGGGGTCAACAATGATGCGGCCACTACACGCCTGAAAGGCGCAGGCCGTCCGCTGGTACCGGCTGCCGAACGGGCGCGTCTGCTGGCGGCACTGATACCGGTGACGGCGGTGATTGTCTTTTCCGGCGATACAGCACATGGTTTGATCGAAGCCCTGCATCCAGAGATTTACGTCAAAGGTGGCGATTATGCCGATAAGGTGCTGCCGGAACGTGCGATGGTCGAAGCCTATGGCGGTCGTGTGGCGCTGATCGACTATCTGCCCGATCACAGCACGACCACGTTAATCCAACGTGTGAAGGCGCTGCCATGACCACCGCCGTCAGTCAGGAGGAGACCAACGCCGGTGTCGCCCGTGCGACAGGGCTGCTGGCGCTGGGCAATATCGCCAGCCGGGTGCTGGGTTTGGTGCGTGAGATCGTCCTCACTAATCTGTTCGGTGCGTCGTCGGCGGTCGATGCCTTCAAAGTCGCGGTGCTGGTTCCCAAAA
>CAYQJO010000072.1:0-18193 GCA_964417785.1 uncultured Anaerolineaceae bacterium
ATGCGCGTAGTCTACCTCATTTTGAGGCGCTCTGTGCGTAACGTCAGTCAATAAGCTGCATAATCTTGCTTTTTCAAGTTTATTTGTAGCTTATTAGATCATGTTCAGGCTGATTTGTCAAACAATTGCGCGGTTCAAAACAAACAAAAAACAAACAGTTATTGATTGCAATTGTGCGATATAATGTGTGTTAGATCATGACTACGAACAAAATGCAGCGACACCAACTGATTCTCGATCTCGCTCAGGAGTCATCTCCAGAGCGGATGCTCAGCACGCGCAATCTGGCGAAGCAACTGGGTGTATCGGAGATGACCATCCGGCGAGATTTGCAGGAACTGGCCGATGATGGTCTGATCCGGCGGCAGCATGGTGGGGTGCTGCCGTTGGAAACAGTGCAGGAGTCCCGGCCAGAGATTGGTGTGCTGCTGGTATCGCGCAGCCAGAAATTCACCGATCCGTTCTTCAACGCGGTGTTGGAAGGTGTGGATGCTCGTATTCACCAGTTAGGTTACCACATTGGCTTTATCTACACCTATGACGACATCCACACAGCCGACCAGGCCCGCGATCTACTGACCGATCATCGCAATACCGGTGGTATCGTTCTGGCCGGTACACCGCGCAATGTTGAGAGCGTCAACTATCTGCGCCAGTACGGTCCCTTTGTCGTCTCGATTGCCGAATCGCTGGGATCGCAGCACGACTCCATCCTGTTTGATGGACATCGAGGGATTTTCTCGGTGGTGGAGCATCTATTTGAACAGGGCTACCGTAATCCCGGCTTCATCAGCGGTTTTTACGATGAGCGCGAGCAGGGTTTCATTGATGCCGTCCGCCATTTTGGCCTGCCGGATGATCCGTCACTGCGGCAGCATATAGCTCATGATGGGGATGGTTGGCCGCCGCAGTTCGGCGAGATCGGCGCGGAGATTCTGATGAGCCGAAATCATCCCCCTGACGCCATCGTCTGTGCATCGGATCGAATCGCCATCGGTGCCATCCAATGGCTGCACCAGCACAATCTGCGCGTACCAGATGATCTGGCGGTAACCGGCTTCGACAACATCACCGACTCCGAGTTCACCAATCCACCGCTGACCACGGTCCATGTGCATAAGTATCGGATGGGCGAACTGGCGGCGGAACGGTTGATCCGGCGGATCGAGAACCCGGATGAGATACCGCTGCAAATCCGCACACCGACCCGGTTGCTGGTGCGCCGGTCCACACGCTTCATTGACAGTCGTTAAACGGTGTGTTACGCTCATCTCAATCTAACTCAGACTAACTAAGAATGAGGGTGCTGGTTTAGCAGGCACATCATCAGGGGAAGTCCGGTGGCCGTTTGAACAGATGGGAGTCCGGCGCTGTCGCGCAGCGGTAATGTCACACAGTGACAAAGCCCGAATACCTGCCTCTGACTTAGCTCGTAAGGTGATCCGTGATCACAGACCTTCGCGTAAAAGGGGAAACGAGCGTGGTGATGAAAGAAAACCATACCCGCCGCCCGGCGGGTTTTTTGTATGACCGTTCTACCCCCCTGAATCTGGGCTGGCGTCCACTGGTGTTGATCTTGCTGCTGGCTGGATTGATCGGTGTATTTCTGGTCAGTCTGGCGATGGGGTCGGTCCACATCCCACTGGATCAGATTATCACAGTGTTGTTGGGTGGTGAGGCTGATAAAGCATCATGGACCAACATCGTCCTTAAATTCAGGATTCCCAGGGTCCTCACCGCCGCCCTGGCCGGGGCTGCGCTTGGTGTCAGCGGCTTGATGATGCAAACATTCTTCCGCAATCCACTGGCGGGGCCGTTTGTGCTGGGAATCAGTTCGGGTGCGAGTCTGGGCGTGGCACTGGTGGTGCTGTCTGCTGGTTCAGCCAGCGGGGTGCTGCTGGCAGGATTGGGACTATCCGGCGATCTGCTGCTGGCAGGAGCGGCGGCACTCGGTTCAGGCGCGACGATGTTGCTGGTGCTGCTGGTTGCCAACCGCGTGCAGAGCAGCATGACTTTGCTCATTCTGGGCCTGATGATGGGCTATCTTGTCTCGGCACTGGTCAATCTTCTGCTGTATTTCGCCATCCCGGAGCGGATACAGGCCTATATTAGCTGGACCTTCGGCAGCTTTCGTGGTGTGACCTGGAACCAGATGCCTATCCTGGCGGGTGGTGTACTGATCGGCCTGCTCATCGCAGTTGCGCTGGTCAAATCGTTGAATGCGCTGCTGCTGGGTGAAGGCTACGCTCGCAGCCTCGGTGTCAATCTGCGCCTGACGCGCATGGCGCTGGTGAGTGCGACGGCAATACTGGCGGGTACGGTGACGGCTTTTTGCGGCCCCATCGGTTTCGTTGGCATCGCTGTGCCGCATCTGTGCCGCAGCCTGTTCAATACATCCGATCACCGGTTGCTGGTACCGGGTACGGTCTTGATGGGGGCGCTGGTCGCCGTGATTGCCGGTTTGATCGCTGAGGTGCCGGGTGCGGAGCTTGTGCTTCCGCTCAATGCCGTGACAGCGCTCATCGGTGCGCCAGTGGTGATTGTGGTTATTTTGCGCCAGCGCAATCTTCAACGGACATTTGCCTCATGATATTGCAGACGCACGATCTCACCATTGGTTACCGGCCCGATCTGGTCGTTGCCAGTAACCTCAATATATCGCTGGATGGCGGTCAACTGGTCTGCCTGTTGGGACCTAACGGAACTGGCAAATCGACCCTGCTGCGCACGATTGCCGGGATGCAGAAGCCGCTGGCCGGTCGGGTGATGCTCGCCGGTAAGGACATCACCCGGCTCAATCCACGCCAGGTTGCGGCCCGCCTGAGTGTGGTCCTCACGGAGCGCCCTGATGTCGGATTGCTCAACGGTTATGCGCTGGTCGCATTGGGTCGCCATCCGTACACAGACTGGATGGGACGGCTCTCGCGTCACGATAGGGCGGTCATCCGCTGGGCGGTGGACGCTGTTGGTGCGACCGATCTGGCCGACCGTCTGGTGATGGAACTCAGTGACGGCCAGCGCCAGAAATTGTTGATCGCACGGGCGCTGGCGCAAGAATCTGAGGTGATTCTCCTCGATGAGCCGACCGCGTTTCTCGATCTGCCGCGCCGTGCCGAGATTATGCACCTGCTGCGTCATCTGGCGATGGAGACCGGGCGAGCGATTCTGCTTTCCACCCACGATCTTGATCTGGCCCTGCGCTCCGCCGATAGACTATGGCTGATGGCAGATGGGCGTGTGCGAACGGGTACGCCGGAGGACCTGGTTATCAGTGGCGCATTTGAGGCCGCTTTCCAGGGAGAGGGCGTGGCTTTTGATCGCACCACCGGTGTGTTCAGTGTGGAACTGGAGCCGGGATACCAGGTCGATGTCGTGGGTGATGGCGTTTCATACACCTGGACCTGCCGCGCCTTGAAGCGAGCGGGCTTTGCGCTGGCAAGCGGTGATTCGGCTTTGCGCGTTGAAGTACATGGCAGTGAACACGACCCTGTGTGGTATGTTTACCAGGGGACCGAGGAAAGTGTTCACACCAGTATTGAAGATATGCTCCTGACGTTACAATATCATCGGGCAACCGTAGCTGGCCCGCAGCCCGCATTTTGATGTAAGATTAGGTCCTGCTTTGAAGCATCAATGCGAGACCCCTATGCGCCGAATGATCTTGATCCTGGTGAGTTTCCTGCTGGCCGGTTGCGCCTACGGTGACAATGCGGCTGTTGGTGGGCGTATTGTGCTGTGGCACAGTGCTACCGGCACGGTTGGTAGTGTATTGGACGATATTGTCGACCGTTTCATGGAGATCAATCCGCATATCCAGGTCAGTCTCGTCTCTATCCCGGCGGATGAGATGCTGAGTCGCTATCGCAATGCGGCTGAGCTTTCGTTGGGACCTGATCTCTTTATTGGTGAGACGACCTGGATTCCTGCGTTAGCCGATCAAGATTTGATTCAATCGCTGGATCGTTATGATCCGTCTCTGGATGGCTATTTTTCCGCAGCCGTAGAGAACATTCGCTATGATGGCGAAGTGTACGGTATTCCCTACGGCCTGACGCTCAATGCACTCTTCTACAACGCTGACCGGGTGACAACACCGCCGGACACACTGGCGGCGCTGCTGGCCCAGGCGACCAACGGCAACGGTACCGCCATGACCACCCGCTTTGACCACGCCTTCTGGGGTGTGCGAGCATTTGGTGGGCGCATGTTCGGGGACGATGGACGGGTGACCCTGGATGGAGGTGGGTTCGCCAGTTGGTTAAGCTGGATGAGTTCTGCACAGAACGCTGTTGGTATGTTCCTGAACAACGACCGGGCCACCTTGATGAATCTGTTCATGTCGGGACAGGTGGCCTACTATGTCGGCACGCCCGATGATTTCCCCCTGCTGAGTTCTAATATGGAGGCCAATATCGGCGTGGCACCACTGCCGACTGGACCGGGTGGGCCGGCGGGACCGCTGCTGCATCTGGATGCGCTGATGTTCAACCGTGCGTCTGCGCAGCGCAACACCCGCGCTGCGCTGGAACTGGCCCGATTCTTGACGAACGATGAAAACAGTCTGCGCCTTGCCCGTGAGGTTGGTCATGTACCGGCTAATTCGCGTGTTCCTGGCATTGATGCCCGTACCTATCCCATCGTCAACGGTTTCATGACGCAGGCTCGCACGGCGATTCCCATCGTCAACACCGAGGCGATGTCGGTGCTGCTGGCGGACGGTGACCGGCTGTATCGTCGAGTTTTGGACGGGGTGGTGGATGCGACTGAAGGGGCGGCAAGCTTCACGGCCACCATCAACACTGCGTTGGGTTATGAACAGGTCGAACCGCAGACCGTTCTGTGTACCGAATCCGGCAACATGCGCCTGTGGCATAGCTGGCAGGATCAGGATGAAAGGGTGTTGCAACGAATCATCGACCGCTTTGAAGCTCACTGTACCGCTGTCGATGTGATCGTTACGCAGTTTGGCAGCGAGAGCGAACTGGTTTCCAATTACGGTGGGCTGTACGACCCCGACCTTAAGCCGGATGTCCTGCTGCTCTCGGATACATGGGTCTACGAACTTGCCAGCGAGGGGATGATCCAGCCTATTGAGAGCGATCTACTCCAGCAGTTCGTACCAGCGACTCTTAACGCACTTGCTTATCAAAACAGCGTTTATGGTACGCCGGTCTCTTTGTGGCTGACCGTCCTGTTTTATGACGTGGCGCGTGTGTCGGACCCACCACGCACTCTGGACGATCTTGTCACCGATGCGGCGGAGGCGCAGCCGGTCGCAATTGCTTCCTCCTTTGAGACCGCCTTCTGGGGTATTTCAGCCTTTGGTGGCACCCTGTTCGGCCCTGATATGGCGTTGGCCGTCAACCAGGATGGTGCTATGGTAGCATGGCTGGACTGGTTGCGGAGTATGCGCAGCAGTGCTGGTTTTATTGTGGATACTGAACTTGATCTACTGGCTGACTTGTTCAGCGATGGCACGGCGATGTATCTCATTGGGCCGTCGCACCTGCTTCAGCGTTTTGACCCGGACCGTGTTGCCATCACCGCACTGCCTGCCGGACCAGCGGGGGAAGCTTCGTCCATTCTGCGCACCGATGCCTTTATGGTCAACGCATCGGTGGAGGATGAGCGTCTGGCCCTGATTCAGGCGTTTGTCAACACAGCGACCAGCATGGATAACCAGCAGTTGATGTTTGAGTTGACACGGCGTTTTCCGGCCAATATCAACGTTCCTTCGGAGTCGGATGTCATGCTGACAGCGCTGCAATCGCAGTTGAACCGGGCAACGGTTCTGCCCAACGTCGAAGAAATCGCGCCGGTCCTGCTCTCTGGTGACCGTGTTTATGACGCGGTACTCAACGATGAGGCCGACATCGAGACGGCTGTTTCCAATTTTGTCGCGACGGTGAACGATCTCAACGAGGTCCAACCAACACCGCCCGTTGAGACTACTGTAGACGCTACCCCGGAGATAACGGTGAGTCCGTGAGGCAAAGGAGTCGACAATGCCGGAAGAAATCGAAGTCAGTGACGCATCTGCTATCGCGTCCGAGCAAATCAACATTTTGCTGGCCTACCTGGAACGGCCCGATGTCCGGCTGCAACTGCTGGCCCTGTTCGGTGTCGTGGTCTTGTCGTATCTGCTGGCGATGGTGTTCCATCTGTGGTTGATCCGCTTTGCCCACCGCCATTTGCACGGACATTCAGCGGAGATGAAAGACAGTGTGATGAATCGCTGGATACCGGCGGTCAATCAACTTGACTGGCCGCTGGCGGCACTGCTGCTGGTTTATCTGTTCATTCCATTTTTGCAGGCCCAGGATCACAAGGTCGGTTTACTGCGTTATTTCACCATCTTTTTCTGGATGCTGCTGGTATATCAGACAGCGTTGACGGTGCTGTACGCTGCGTTCCGCCGTCCGGCAGTCCGTCGCTATCACAAGTCGATTTTTGCCCCGGCGTTTGTCCTGGTCATTACCTGGGCCGTGCTGTCGTTTCTCAACATTGATGAGGTGCTGCGCATTCAGTTGGGGCAGCTTTTTGAGACCAACATCACGCTTGGCAACCTGATCGGCGCGTTCATCGTGCTTTACGGTTTTGTCGTCATCAGTTGGGTGGTTCAGGATGCGATGCGGATCGGTTTCTCACGTTTTGAAAGTGACACCGGACTGGTCAACTCGGTGGTGACGATTATGCGCTATCTCGTCATGATTATCGGCATTGTCATCACATTGAACACGCTCGGTTTCAGTGCGGCGACGTTGGCCGCTATCGCCGGTGGTCTATCATTGGGAGCCGGATTGGGCTTGCAGCGCATTGTGGGCAATTTCGTGAGCGGCATTGTGCTTCTTCTGGAACAATCGGTGCGTCCGGGGGATGTGGTGATCGTCGGTGCCGATATGGGCGTGGTCAAGCGGATCAATATCCGCTCGACCATCGTCAACCGTTTCGACAATGTTGATCTGGTCATCCCCAACGAAAACCTGATGACCTCTACCGTGACCACCTACAACACCGAACTGGAGCGGAAACGGGTCGAGGTCCGTGTGGGAGCTAGCTACAATGCTGATCCGACGCAGGTGCGTAAGGTCCTGGAAGACACGGCTGCCCGGCATGGTCTGGTGTTGAGCGATCCACCACCGGCAGCGTACTTCCTGGGCTTCGGTGATAGCAGCCTCAACTTTGTCTTGTGGGCCTGGGTGGCTGATAACGACAAACGCTGGGGGACACAGAGCGATCTGCATTATATGGTGTCGCGTGCCTTCAAGGATCACGGAATCGAGATACCGTTTCCGCAGCGTGATCTTCACATCCGCATGCCGCAAGAACAACCTGCATGGCAGTCGAACGATGTTCACCAGTCGCAGCAGGGCGTCACTGAGGAGAATCTACCATAGGCTTGAGGGTGCATTTCAATATGTTGGCATGGTTGCATACCGGTGCAAAAAGATGCAAAAATTGGCGGGTTCCACATGTGGAACCCCTACCCAAAATGACGATCTGTGGTAGGGGCGGCACATGTGCCGCCCGCGACCTCTACTGGATGTAGAGACACGCTCCGAAGCACTCGTCCTCGCCACCCGTCTGGGGTTGGTATAATTTACGTTCTTCGGTGCTTATCCTATCATTAGTGATAGGTTAATCCTCATCTATCTTGCTCTATCCTGGGGGTAGATCATTTTGTGAATGAGGAGCAGTTCATGGCGGTTGTTCAAACCGGGCTATTCCAGAGTACGATAACGTATCCATCACTGCCGTATCGGCTTCGGAACCGGCCATCGCCATGCCACAGGCGCGGGAACTGGGCTTTTCTGGTTTCATCAGCAAGCCGGTTGATGAAGCATACTTTGTCCAGCAGATCGCCAGCATCATTGACGGTGAGCAAATCTGGCATGATGGCATCCTGGGTGGTTACTCCATCGCCAGCAGCGGATAAGTGTCACAAACCGGCTTTCAGGTTAAACTCGGTGTCTGATATACGCAACCGAGGAGACAGGCTATGTCCTGGCACGAACCGTCACGCGAGTTTTCGCTGGCACCGTTCTGGTTCTGGAATGACGATCTGACCGAAGCCGAAATTATCCGCCAGATGGACGACTTTCAGGCGCATGGCGTCCATGCGTTTGTCCTGCATCCCCGTGTAGGTCTGCCGCGTCGTCTGGGTTGGATGAGCCGCCCGCTGCTGGACATGATGCGCTTTGTGGTTGATGAGGCGGCTCGCCGGGGGATGTGGCTGATCCTTTACGACGAGGGCATGTATCCCAGCGGGTCATCATCCGGTCAGGTTGTCGCGGAGAACCCGGCCTATCAGGTGCGGGCGATGGTGCCGGTGGTGCTGGCCGACGATCAGACCGTACCTGATCTCGAACCAGGGCAGACATTGGTGGCAATCGCCAGCTACAACGACCAGCGGATCGCCATCGTTGACCGGCCTTATTATGGTGTGATCCGCGGCCTGCACTACACGGAAGACGACCCGCCGCGCCAGCCCGATTACGGCGACCCGCCGGAGGATTTGCCGCTGGCGGCTGATCTGCTGAATCCCGATGCTGTCGCTGCTTTTGTCCGTCTGGTCTATGACCGCTTCTATCAGGAATTTGGCGACCATTTCGGCACGACCATTCCGGCCATCTTTACCGATGAGCCGATGCTGCTGGGTCGTCCATTGGAACGCGGTGGTGAACCCGGCACCACCGGCATCATGGACCATATCAACGCTTATCTGGGTTACGATTTCCGGCCCCATCTACCGGCTTTGTGGTATGACGATGTAGCCGACGCTGCTCGCTACCGCCGTGATTTTGAACGCGCCATCTACGCCCGCCTGGAACAGACCTACTATCGTCAGCTTTCCGATTGGTGCGCGGCCCATAACATCGCCCTGACCGGCCATCCGCATGAACCGGACGCTATCGGCCAGGAGCGCTACTTCCAGTGGCCGGGGCAGGACATCGTATGGCGCTACATCGAACCGGACAAACCGACCGCGCTGGAAGGTTCGCAGTCCACCAACGCCAAATGTGCCTCATCCGCCATGATCCACCTGGGACAGCGACGCAATATCAACGAATACTGCGGCGCTTACGGCCACGACTTCACGTTCGAGGAGATGAAATGGCTCACGCACTGGCTCATTGTGCGTGGCTGCAATCTTCTGATCCCGCACGCCTTTTACTACTCGACTCGCGGTCCGCGCATTGACGAGCGCCCGCCGGATGTCGGTCCCAACGCCCCCTGGTGGGACGATTTCAAACCTTATGCCGATGCCAGCGCCCGTATGTGCTGGCTCAACACCGACAGCCAGCATGTCTGCCATGTGGCGATTCTCGGTGAACACGACCATCTGCCCTGGCGAGCCGCCAAGACGCTTTTCCAGAATCAGGTGGATTTCAACTACCTGGAGGTCCACCATCTGTTCAATGACGCTCAAATCGGCCCCGATGGTGTGTCGCTGGCCGGTATGCACTACGATGTGCTGGTGATTGATGACGATCTCGCCACACCCGATCTGACTGTCCTGGGTGACCGTTTGCTGCGCTGGGACGATTTCTCCACCGACGCTGAACGACTCAGCCTCATTGACGCGCTGGTGGTTCGCGATGTCACGGTCAGACCGGCGGCACCAGGGTTGCGCGTGCGCCATGTGGTCAAAGATGGCACCCATTACTACCTGCTGTTTAATGAGGGGTCGGATGACTTCACCGGCGAGGTGCGTTTCGCGGCTGACGGTAAGCGTCATCTGCTCGATCCCATGTATCCCGATGAACAAACAGCAATGCCCGACAGCGATTTATCACTGCCGGGCTATGCCTTCCGGGTGGTTGCAGTCGGTTAGCAGGTGATTTTGTTCAGTTGCCACATACCGTCAGCGGTGGTAGCCATCTCGATCTCGGCAAGGTCGATGCTGTCGAAGGTATCCGGTCCGGAAGGATACAGGCCACTCGCCGTCAGGTAAACAATCTGGCTGGACGGGTCCGGCCTCATCGCCACCTCGAC
The DNA here is from genome assembly GCA_964417785.1 of uncultured Anaerolineaceae bacterium. Lineage (GTDB taxonomy): Bacteria > Chloroflexota > Anaerolineae > Aggregatilineales > Phototrophicaceae > DAOTUL01. The sequence goes on from CAYQJO010000072.1 coordinate 9,997, forward strand.
CCAGTCCGGTAGGCTCTGAGCGTGAAATCTCGCGAGTTGTTAGTCGCTGTAACCGACTGCTAAAAGGGCAGAGGCAGCACGAAACGGGTGCAAGAAGTCAGAAGTATCGTATCCCGGCGTGCTACGGCACAATGAGTCATGCGTAGTCCCTTTGGCACGGGGGAAATGGCTCACTCCGGCGAGAACCGCTTGCGGCTTCTAAAGCCGCTCGACTTTAGGCTTTTCCAGAAAAATACATAGCCCAGTGATCTACATTTCTGCGGACGGCATTATTGCCGTCCCTACAAATTGCTTGTGACCCGTAGGGACGCCATTTTTGGCGTCCGGGGTTCAAGAATTGTATCTATTTCGACAATGTCACATTGTCGAAATAGATACCAAGAATTTCATCCACCACGCTATCCTGTGGTTGTACCGATTTTTCGCGTCCGCCGTGAGAATAGCTATTTTCTTGGAAACGCCTTAGTCGGTGCGCATTGACCTTTAGGAGTCATCACCGGAGGTCCCTGCGCTTCATCTTCGCCACCGAAACTTCGTGGAAGTTCAGCAGTTCGTGCAGCACAAACATGGTCGTCGTCAGCACGATCAAGAACAACCCGATAACCTCCAACGCGATCCACTCCGCCAGCACACCGGCCAGCGATGGGAAGAACGCGATCCCGAACCCAGCTCCCGTGTTCTGGTACCCGATGACGTTCGGTGCGGAATCGACTCCTACCCGGCGTGGTGTGTCGCCCATCACCGTTGGTGCAATTGGGGCCATCCCAAAGCCGATAATCGCCAGCCCGACGAAATTGAGTGTCGGGGCCGGATTCAACCAGATCAGCGACGCCCCGGTGATGGCGAAGAACATACTCACCCGCAGAAATAGATTGTGGTTTATGCGGTCGATGATCGTCCCGGTAATAAACCGGCCCGCTGTGAAGCTCAACCAGTACAGACTGATCCACGACGCCACCATGCGTGCATTATAACCGCGTCCATCCACAAACAGACTGTTGGAAAGCTGTCCTGTCGTTGTTTCGATCCCTGCCGACAAAAACATGACCACGATCCCCAGCCAGATCACCGGCGACATGATTTTCGTCTCAACCGGCTGGACCGTGCTGCTCGGCACCGATGTCGGCAGTTGCCACCGTGGCAGGCTGTATAGAAACAGCCCGCTCAACCCCATCATCATGGCTGCCATCACACCGTAACCGGCTCGCCACGAGAGGTCCAGGTCCAGTGCCACCACCGTGATCAGAATCGGCCCGATGGTGGCCCCCAGGCCGAAACTCGCGTGCAGCCAGTTCATCCGGCTCGACGCATAATTCGACGCCACGAAGATGTTCAGTCCGTTGATGAGCGCCGAGTTACCCACACCCATCACCATTCCGGCGATCACCAGCAGGCCCCAGGAGGGTGTCAGCATAAATCCCACCATACCCGCCATCGCCAGCAGGCTGCCCGTCAGCAGAAACCGCCCGACTCCCATCCACTTGATGAGCCGGCCAGCGTAGAAACTTACCACCAATCGCAGAATTGCCGGAAACATCAGCAGGATGCCCAGCGCACTCAGCGGCAGGCCAAAGTCGTCCTGGATATACAACCAGGCGACATTCAACGCACCACCCGATATTGCCACGCAGATAAAACCATAATAGGCGACGAAAATAAAGGATTTGACAGTCATGAAACCCCTGTGAACCCTTGAAATAAAATGATTTTAACCCCTGTTGATCTTTTTTTATCTACCATTTATGTCTGATTCTCCGCTTGCGTTAAACATATTTTCTCAGTAAGTAAAGTGACATCAGGCACATAATCCGTGATATTTGTCACTGTCTGCCCCCTTTCGTGCCGGACTAAACTTGTTGTTGTAAGTGATTTGCAATAAGCGGTGTAGGCATGACTTTTCAAGAACGGGCCAAAGCAGCAATACGAGACAGCGGCGGGCGCATTACCACACAGCGCGAACTTCTGCTTGATCTGCTGGCGCAAAGCGACGACGAAATCGACGCCGAGACGCTCCACGAGCGTGCCTGCCAGCACGATCCCAACATCAGCCTGCCCACCGTCTACCGCACGCTGCATACGCTGGAAGAAGCCGAGATTGTGGCTTCACATTATATGTCCAGCGACCATGAACGCAAAGTTTACCGCGTGCAGCAGGATACTGATAGCTGCCATTTCACCTGCCGCCGCTGTGGTCGGGTGATCGCGGTCCAGACCGGGCTGCTTGGTCAACTTAGACGTGAATTAAGCACCCAATTGGATGCAGAAGTATCGACTTTTTGTATATGCGCCGGTGGTCTGTGTGCAGACTGCCGCGAGGAGGAATTAAGAATGACCCTGGATCAACTGGAAAACGGACAACCGGCGACAGTCCGCAAAATTGCCGGGCAGGGAGCGGTGCGCCGCCGTCTGATGGATATGGGTCTGATCAAAGGCGTCAGTATCGAAATGGTCAAGGCTGCACCGATGGGTGATCCAGTGGAATATCTCGTGCGCGGCTACCATCTCTCGCTGCGCAAGTCGGAAGCGGAACTGGTGGAGATCGATCTATGTTAGCCATGATCAATAACCATGAACCTGTGCAGCCCGTCAATACATATCCGCTGACCTTTGCGGCACGCGGTGAAATGGTCGTACTTACAGAAATCCGTGCCGGTGACCGTCTGCGAAAGCGGCTGGGGGAAATGGGTCTCAGCATCGGGATGCAGGTGCGGATCGTGCAGGGGGATTTGAACGGTCCGGTCATTCTGGCGGTCAAGAACGATAGTCGCCTCGCACTCGGACGTGGTATGGCACAGAAAATAATGGTAAGACACCTTGAGGGGGATGTATAAAATGGCAGCTCAGGCAACGAAGATTGCGCTGGCGGGCAATCCGAACGTTGGCAAAAGCACGATCTTTAACGCGCTGACCGGCTCCCGGCAGCATGTGGGCAACTGGCCGGGCAAAACCGTCGAGAAGAAAGAAGGGCGTTTGCGCCTCGAAGGGCAGGATGTGATCGTTGTCGATTTGCCCGGCACCTACAGCCTGACAGCCTACTCCATCGAAGAGATCATCTCGCGGGATTTCATCATCAACGAGCATCCGGGAGCGGTGGTCGCCGTCGTGGATGCGGCCAACCTGGAGCGCAATCTCTACCTGGTGACGCAGCTCCTCGAATTGGAAGTGCCAGTCATCCTGGCTCTGAACATGAGCGACATCGCACGCGGACGCGGCTTGACCATCGACGCGGCGAAGCTCTCAACCCGGATGAACGGCGTACCGGTGATCGAGACAGTCGGCAACAGTGGCATAGGTGTCGATGCCCTGAAAGAGGCTATCCAGCAGGTTGCACGCCCCAATGAGAGTATCCCGGTCTCAATTGGCTACGACAATACACTCGAAGTGGAAATCGCGTCACTCGCCGAAGCGATCAGCAGCTTCCCTGAACTGGCGCAGCAGTATCGCCCGCGCTGGCTGGCGATCAAGCTCCTGGAAGCCGACAGCGACATCACCGAACGATTGGTCGCGTATTCTACACTGATTGAAAGCGCCGACGCTGCTGCTGAACGCATTGAGAATACCACTGGCGAAGATGCCGAGACACTCATCACTGATGGGCGCTACACCTTCATCAGCACAATCATCAACGGCGCTTTGACACGTCCGCACGAAATGGTTGAAACAACTTCGGACAAAATCGACCGGGTGCTGACCCACCGGCTCTACGGTGTACCGATCTTCCTGCTGCTGATGTGGGTGGTCTTCCAGATCACGGCTAACGTCAGCGCTCCCTTCCTGGATTGGATTGATGGCGTGATCGGCGGACCAATCACGACCTGGGCGCTTTCAATTCTCGGCGGGGTTGGATTGGGTGGAACCTGGTTTGAAGCTCTGATAGTCGATGGGGTCATTGCTGGTGTCGGTGGCGTGTTGGTCTTCGTACCGGTGTTGATGTCACTCTATCTGGCAATTGGTGTGCTGGAAGACAGCGGCTACATGGCCCGCGCTGCTTTCGTCATGGACCGTGTGATGCGGGCGATGGGTCTGCATGGCAAGAGCTTCCTGCCCATGCTCGTCGGTTTCGGCTGCACCGTCCCCGCGGTTTATGCCACCCGCACCCTGGAAAATGAGGACGACCGCAAACTCACCGGCTTTCTGGTTACTTTCATGAGTTGCGGCGCAAGGTTGCCTGTCTATGTCGTCATCGGTGCGGCCTTCTTCGGAGCCAGTTCCGGCAACCTGATCTTCGGCATGTACCTGCTCGGCATCGCGGTCGCGCTCCTCACTGGCTGGGCGCTCAAGCGCACTGTCTACCGGGACAAGCCGCCGCAGCCCTTCGTGATGGAACTACCACCCTATCGCACACCCCGTCTACGTGACGTGTGGCGGCAGACCTGGGAGCGTACCAGCAGCTTCGTCCGTAAGGCCGGAACGATCATCCTGGCGACGTCCATTGTGATCTGGCTGTTGATGGCAATGCCCGTCGGCGGCGACGGTAGTTTCAATGATGTCGCGCCCGAAGACAGCGTGTTTGGCACGGTTTCTGAGGCCGCCTCACCCATATTTGCCCCAGCAGGCTTTGGGGATTGGCAGGCATCCGGCTCGCTGATTACCGGCTTTATTGCCAAAGAGGTCGTTGTCGGCACCATGAGCCAGATCTATGTCGGTGAGGGCGGAGCCGAAGAAGAAGCCGAACCCACACCGACCGTCTTTGACGATTTGCGCTTCATCGGCACATCATTTGCGGAAGCCACTGTGCTGACGGTGCAGGAAGTCGTCAACATTGTTCCGCGCACGGTGAACATCATCCCCGGCATCAGCCTGCCGGAGGCGGATTTCCTGGGTGCAGCGGGTGAAGAAGAGGATACAACTGAACTTGAATCGGCACTGACACAGGTCTTTACCCCGCTGGCAGCCGTCGCTTTCACCGTGTTTGTCCTGCTCTACACACCCTGTATGGTCACAGTTGCAGCCATGCGCCAGGAGTTCGGAACACGCTTTATGCTCTACCAGGTCGCCTACACCTTCGCAATTGCCTGGCTGGCAGCGGTGATCGTCTTCCAGGGCGGCACGCTGCTCGGACTGGGAGGCTAAGCACATGGCGAGTCAACTGCGGGAAGTGCTGAACCGGTTTGACGATCAATCCAGGCCGGTCTCTCTGGCGCAGATGGCGCGGGAGATGGCCCTGGAACCCGGTGTACTGCACGGCATGATCGACTACTGGGTGCGCAAGGGCAAGCTGCGTGAGATCAACAGCGGCGGCGAAAATTGCACCACCTGTGGCATCAAAGGGGCCTGCCCGTTTGTGATTGCCATGCCGCGCTACTATGAACGGGTCCGTGATAATGACGACCAACCCCCACCGGCCTGCACTTGTGGTGGCCGGTGTTCATAACTGGCGGGTTTTAAAAACGAGTCGGGTTTGTTGATGAAGGATTGATGCCCTCACCCCCAACCCCCTCTCCCACAAGGGGAGAGGGGGTTTTTCATTGCGCAGGATCGGGTGCCTGCACTCTGACGCGGATGTTTACGCTCCTACGTCCAGCCGGGTCGTTCGCGGATGCTGAGGTTAAACGTTGTCCAGTTGTTTCATCGACAACGATCACCAACGGATCCAGTGAACCCTCAGTAACAGTTATGCGTATTGTCGCGTAGGTATCGCTCTGGCCTTCAAATATCCACTCCTGAGCAGGTGAGGCGTTGTTGACTGTTCCTTCGACCACGCGCTCATTATCAGGATCGAGTGAGGCCCATCCGTAATATATCGTGCCGCTACTATTCTGGGCAAAAGCAGATGGCATACCACTAACGAATGTGGCAACAATAACGGCAAAGGCCATAATCAAGACGGGCATTAATCTTTGAAACAGGAAAAATCGCATAGGAAAACTCCCTTGAGTCTAATGAAGCAGCCCGCACAATCCCTGCGGGCTTTCTAATTTGGCGTTTTTATGGCGCTTGACGATCCACAGTCAGCGAAAACTCTCCTGAGGTACCGCTACCTGCAACCTCGTCAGGCCGCACGACAACATAGTACGCGACACCCGGCTGAGCCTCGAAATTCAAGGGATTCGATGCGCTACCCGCAAAGCTCGCACTTACAGCAGCCATTTCGTTACCATCAGCATCTTCAATAGCAAGGGAGGGTACAAGATTGCCCGAAGTGCGTGTTACCTGCACCGTGAACGCACCACCACTGGCAATCTCAAAGCGGAACGCAGCCTGAGTAACTTCACCTCCGATGGCTCCCGTAACGGTTTCTTCCTCACTTACTGGTCCAAGTAAGTTATCAGGCTCGTAGCCGCCACCCTCTTCACCAATAATGCCCCGCACCGTTAGGCTGAAATCGCCAATCGTTGTACCATCGGTTACGCCGTCGCGTGAGGCATAGATGTAGTAGCAGCCCGCGTCTTCGATCAAATGGCTGTTGATTGAAGCAAGGGACGGATCAAAGCTGGTACTGCGAGCAATAACGTTGCCGACTTCATCCGCAATGCCGATGAACGGAATGAGATCCCCGCTGGTGCGCTGCATATCAATGCTGACAACGCTGCCATCAAAGACGCGGAACTCGTAAGGAATGAGGCTGCTCGTATCCGTAATTGTGCCAGACATCGGTTCGGCGTTCAGAGCAGCAATCGCTAGTATACCTAAGGGACTGAGTTCCGGGCATTCGGGAGGTTCAACTTGGCAGGGTGGGAGTTCTGGACGAACACCTCCGGAACCAGACATCGTTAGACTGTATTCAATCGGTGAAACTGTGTTGTCATCAGCAGATAGTGTCAAAGAATATGGACCTGAGTCGCGTGACCTCGCTTCAGCATATATCCTGAAGATTCCGGCAGCAGGTATAGAATAGGTGATAGCGACAGATGGACTGTCATAGCGAGTTTGGAGCGTGTTGCCAAAACTGTCATATAAGAAGATTTCAGATGTATAATTTGAAGCTGATTGTCTAACCGTAATGTTATCTCCCGCATCCCCATAGAACCACCAGTTATTACCCAAATCATCAATAACGGATCCATTAACCGTGCTTCCATAGTTTAGGATGCCCACACGCGACACCATCAACGCAAATCGTCCAGTCGTGGCAAGCGGTTGGTTCGTGAAGCGAGGTTCGCCCATTTCGCTACTCGCCTGTAAAGCCCAGGTTCCATCAACAAGTGACCACAATTCTAGACGGGTGCCCTGAAGATGTGTGCCATTAATGGCCGTCAATTGAGCGTTGATGCGTTGTCCTGCCTGCCCCTCAAAGTGCCATGCAGCGAATTCCGAAGCCGGAGTCGCTAACGGGAGCTGCCCGGTAACGACTTCGCCATCATAGATAAGCGAATTTTGTGTCGGCTGTGGAATGATTTGTCGCCGCGAAACATCAAATGTGTTGATTGGATTTGATGCGCCAGGTTCTAGAGCCAGGCGATAAACTCCCGAGCTGGTGCCTGTTGCTTCTCCGACTCGGGTTGCTGTTACAATATATTCGCCGTTGGAGCCTAGTGAGATGGGTAAGGTAGCAACACTGCGTCCGCTGATGTTTACTCCTGAAGTAGACCCGATACGGCGATTCGTTGTCAGGTCGGTAACGTACACGAATGGCTCAAGATTACCGCTCGTTACTTCCATTCGAATTGTCGCAAAAGTGCCTGCCTGCCCGGTGAATGACCACTGCTGAACTGGCTCGTTGTTGCTAATCTGTCCCTCGATAATCCTATCGTTGTTCGGGTTCAGCGAATACCAGCTAAAGCAGATTGGATCGAATTCTGTCTGTGCTGAAACAGTTGCAATGCTGCTGAAAAATGGCAATATAAGAAATATTGAAACAATGATTCTCAGTCTGTGTGACATCACTTCTCATCTCCTGAGTTTAATTGGTTGGTTGGACAATACAACGGAAACCGATAGTACTTTGCGGAACCGAGGAGTGAGTTCTATATCCGCCTCTGATTTCCTCGGCACTGTCATTATAGGAGCCACCCCGTACCACACGGCCCTGTCCATCTACCTGTGTTGCTGGCCCGGTGGGATTGAGTATGTCGGTCGGGTTGTAACCTTCGCGATACCAATCCAGCACCCACTCTGCGACATTCCCGCTCAGGTCTTGTACCCCAAAGGCACTTGCTCCGGCGGGCCGTTGACCAACGGCGATGGGATCACCGATTCCACTATCTGCAAAATTCGCGTGGATAGAACCATCTGGAGTTGTGCGTCCCCATGGGAA
>CAYQJO010000073.1:0-17991 GCA_964417785.1 uncultured Anaerolineaceae bacterium
TCGTGCGGGGAGGACAGGATTCGAACCTGCGGTAGAGTCACCCCTACAACCGCTTAGCAGGCGGCTCCGATAAACCACTCTGGCACCTCCCCTATTTTGTTGTTAAGGCGGAAGGAGTGGGATTCGAACCCACGGTGACGCGGACGCCACATTGGTTTTCAAGACCAACGCCTTAAACCACTCGGCCATCCTTCCCGGACCGATTGAAGCATTCTAGCATAGGAGGTGAACCCGGTCAATGCTATCATAGGATGGGCAAACCTGCGGAATGAGACGGGACGATGTTTACTGTTTTCTTCTTTTTGATCGGGTACCTGGGCCTGACAATGTATCTGGCAAACCAGGCACAAATTACCGACGGAGCGGACGATAATCGGGCCGCCAAAGTCGCAGCAGCGCAGTCTCTACTCTACCTCGGTGCGTTTCTGACTCTGATGACCGGTTTGTTGGTCGTCTTCGCCGCCATGACCAGCGATGAGGTCGTGCGTATGGCCGAAGAACAGGGCGAAGAGATCGTTGCGTTTGAGGCCAGCAGCACCACCATCTTTGCCTCAATATTCATTGCTGTTGCGCTTGCCGCTGCGTCCTACATCGTCGTTTCGTCACAGCAAATCCGCCAGACTATCCAACAGTGGATCGGCTCGACAGGCAGTTATCAGGCCACATCGATTGTCCACACAACCGCCATTGTTTTGACACTGTTCATCATCACCGCTCAGATCAGTTCTTTTGTCCTCGGTGGTGGCACCGAAGGGCTGGCCGAAAGCATCGAAGAAGAGGGGGTGGACGTCAGCTTGCAGGTCTTTCAGGGATTCATCCAGGTTGCTGCGGCCTTCCTGGGGATCGGGTGGGCCATCCGCCGCGATTGGTCGCAAGCGCTGGACCGCCTGGGACTGCGTACCCCGACCCGCGACGACATCCAGCAGGGCATCGGGATCGGCCTCGCGCTGCTCACGCTGGTGTTCGCTTACGGCATCATCATCAGTCTGTTGATCTCGCTCGGTGTCCTATCCGAAGAGCAGATGGCCTCTCAGAATCAGGCTGCCGAGAGCTTCAGTCAGGCGTTTTCCACCATCCCGCTGGCACTTATTCTATCGGCATCAGCGGCAATCAGTGAGGAGATTCTGTTTCGTGGTGCTCTACAGCCCATCTTTGGCAATCTGCCGGTCAGCGTCTTCTTCGCATTAATGCATACCCAGAATCTACTTTCACCCAGTGTACTACTGATCTTCGTGGTCTCGCTGGCGCTTGGATGGCTACGCGAACGGCAGAGTACAACAGCAGCAATCATCGGCCATTTCGTCTATAATTTCGTACAACTTCTGCTGCTGATTCTGGTGAGTAACTCGACATGAAGTGGCTGTATATCCTGATAGTTGTCCTGCTGTCGCTGCCGGTTGCGGCTCAGGATGAGTCGCCCACACCGGATATTGGTCTACCCACGATCCCGACCGCAACCCCCAACCCTACGTTGACACCGGCAGGCACACTGACCCCCACCGCAACCCCGACCATCACACCGACATCGCAGCCCGAAGTCTCACCCATTATTGTCAGTTGGTCCGATGAGATGATCTATCCACAGGGGATGGCCTTCGTATTGTTCATCGACCGCCCCCTGGATCAAATCGACCAGCTTACCCTGACCATCCAGGCCGGTGAACAGGAAGCGCGAGTCATCGAATTCGATGATCTGCGCCCGTTCATCCAGAGCGGTCCCAACCGCTCGCTGCTGTTGTACACCTGGGAGATTCCGGCCTCCAACCCGGTCCCCTTTCTGAGCGATATTCGCTACACCTTCGATGTCGTCACCACGCGAGGCGAAGTGGCCGAGGTGCCGGGCATTCGCGCCTACCGTGATCCAGACATTGACTGGATGCGTGCAGACGACGCTGAAGAAGTGATTAGCTTCATTTATCCTGACGGAATCATCAATCCGGTGCCGCTGCGCCTCGCCCTCTACGATGTCTACCGTGCACTGGAAGACCATACTGGTGTTGAAGGACTACATTATCGGATCGCGCTCTACAACGACAGCGCAACCTATGACAACTGTGTCGATGGGGTGGTCAAAGGTGAAACTCGCACCGACCTGCCCTGCGATCCCACGATCATCCACCAATCACTGCGCGAAGCCGGATTCACCCGGTTAGAGGCGCTGGCCGACAGCGGGTTGGGCTTGCAGCAGCAGCTTGTCCGGTTGATGGTGGCGGACTTCTACGGCTCGATCTGGGACGATGCCCCCGAATGGCTGAAAATTGGGCTGACCTACCTGTATTTTCCCGGCCCCAAGACCTACATCATGGATTTGCTGCGCGGTGTGGGGCGCAACCGGACACTTTTCACGTTGGAAGACATGCAGAACCCACCCGAACCTGACTCACCGGATTATCCCATCTGGGAAGCACAGAGTTACGCGATGGTGCTGTACATTGCCCATGAACGTGGCATCCCGGCGGCACTGGAACTGGCCGAAGACTTCGACTCCTACGACGATGTAGAGGCCATCATCCCACAGTTGAACCAGTGGCTGTACAGCGACATGGCAGCGACCGAGTTCGACCTCAGCCTGTACCAGCCAGCCACGCCGGTTCCGTCGCCCACACTGACCGTGACGCCGTTTCCGCCCAGTGCCACACCGACCGCGACCTTCACACCGACACCCACACCGACACCCACAGTGACCGGTTTTCTTACTTTCACGCCCCTGCCGACACGCACACCGAGCATCACCCCAACCGACCGCCCGCCATCGGTCACACCCCTGCCGCTGGGTTGGCGTCCTACGCCCACACCGACGACCATACCCACACCAACCGCCATGCCTGCGGTCAGCACCAGCGATGGCGGCGATGGGATCGACAGCACAGCCCTGACGGCGGCCATCGCCCTGGGTGTGATTGTGCTGGCCGCGCTGTTCACGCTGCTCTACCGTATGCGCCAGTCACGAGAATATCACGCATGATGAACCTGTATCACCTCGACCTGGACGCGCTGACCGAGATGGTCAAGACATGGGGCCAACCGGCATTTCGCGCTCGCCAAATCTGGGACTGGCTGTACAACCAGCGTGTCGCCAACATTGACGCCATGACCAACCTGCCCGCCGACCTCCGTGACCGCCTCAAAGCTGAGACTGTGCCGGGGAGCCTGGAATTGGCCGCCGAACAGCGCAGCCAGGACGGCACGGTCAAGCGGTTGTACCGGCTGACCGACGGCCAACCCATTGAGTCGGTGTTGATGCATTACGATGATGAACGTCACACTGCCTGTATCTCGACACAGGCTGGGTGTGCGATGGGCTGTGTGTTTTGCGCCACCGGGCAGATGGATTTCGCTCGCCATCTGAGTGCCGCCGAGGTGTTTGAGCAGGCCATGCACTTTGCCCAGGAGCTTCACCAGGACGGCGAACGGCTGAGCAATGTCGTTCTGATGGGCATGGGTGAACCCTTCCATAATTACGATGAATCGCTCAAAGCCATCCACATGCTCATGGACCGGCTCGGCATCGGCGCACGCCATATCACGGTCAGCACGGTTGGATTGGTTCCCCAGATTCGCCGTTTTGCCGACGAGGGTTTGCAGGTGCGATTGGCGATCAGTCTACACGCCGCTACCGACGCCGAGCGATCCGCGCTGCTGCCGGTCAATCGCCGCTGGCCGCTGGCAGAGTTGATGGACGCCTGCCGCTACTATATCGACCAGACCGGTCGCCGCGTAACCTTTGAGTGGGCGCTGATTCGGGGCGAGACCGACACCCCTGAACAGGCCCACGCCCTCGGCCAACTGCTTGCGGGAATGCTGTGCCATGTTAACGCCATTCCGCTCAACCCGACGACCGGCTACGAAGGGGGGCCGTCGAGTCTTGAAGCCGCTGAAACGTTCAAAGACACTCTGGCGGGATATGGTGTTAGCATGACGGTGCGTGTACGTCGTGGTATTGACATTGACGCCGGCTGCGGACAACTCAAGTCAAAGGTCATTCGGGAGATCGGCCAGTGAATCGCTACCGGGGCATAAACGCGCATCTCCACAGTTATTTCCAAACGAAGAGCGGGTGGGCCGGGTTCCATACGGAACATATCACACATTTACGAGAGGCCATTGACCGTGTGCTGCCAGCAGGCTACTACGTTCTGGCAGAACAATCCTTGCAGCTTGCCTTCTATGATGTAGACCATACAATCATTCACCGCCATCGTCCAGATGTCGCAGTATACGGGCAAGGGACCGCAGAAACACAGTCATCGACGGCAGCGACCGCAACCCCGACGACCGTGTTCCCGATTGAAGTGACGCTCTCTGATCCGGAATTTCTCGCCAGTGTGGTTATCATCCGTAACGAACACCCGGTCACACGGATCGAACTGCTGTCACCAGCCAACAAGCCGCCCGGTTCTCACTATCGCGATTATCTTTCCCGCCGAGATGACACCATCGCATTCGGGATCAACCTGATAGAGATCGACTACCTGCACGAGCGGCGATCTCCCATCAGTGTCATACCGGACTACACTCAGCGTGAACCGGGGTCCTATCCCTACTCGATTCTGGTCAACGAACCGCAGCAGGCAGAAACACGCTATTACGGGTTCCGGGTCGATGATCCACTACCCGTACTGCATCTTCCGCTCGCGGACGATGACCGTATCCAGTTAGACTTCGGGCAGGTTTACGACCACACATTCAACGCAAACAGCTTTTACAGCACAGTATGTGTCAACTACGATGAACCACCACTCAATTTCGACAGCTATGATCCAACCGACCAGCAGCGTATTCAGGAAGTAATGCAGCGTGACCCTTGACGAACTACGAGCCATTTATGACCGCGAACAGCGAATCAACGTGGAGTATACCGGTGTCCGCCGGGAAGTCCTGCCGAACCTTATCCGGATGATCGACCACTTCGGTGACCGGCCCTTCGAGTGGAACGACCGCCCCGGCGATTTGCGAGATCGGCTGGCGGTAAAAGGTCTCACGGTCGATGCCAGCCCGATGAGCCGCCCCATCCTGGAGAAATTTGGCTTTCATCTGATCGCATATTCCTATCCGTGCCAGTGGCGAGGAGCGTAGATTGGTCCTGGGCGCACACAACCTTTTCTCCATCACGACCGGCGGCCTGCTGTATCATGATGGCACAATCCAATGGATTGATTTCCGAGCCTGTGCTGAGGCCGCCTTCGCCAGTACCATCATCCCATCGCCTTATCGTCTGGATTGTGTGGGCTACCGCAACACCCGAAAGCTCATGGTTCTGGATGTTGTCTTTTTCACCGAGCCAGTAACCTGTTTCATCTTCAACAGTTATGCCGAGCGCGACCGCACCCTGCTGGAACCGATGGCGCGTCTGGGCTGGTACACATGGGATGTCAGCAGCAACCGCCGTGACTAAAGGAGACCGCTTGTGTCGATAAAAATCGCACCTTCTATTCTATCGGCTGATTTCACTCGATTGGGCGAGCAGGTCCAGGCGGCGGAAGCCGCTGGCGCACAATTGATCCACATTGACATTATGGATGGGCAGTTCGTCCCCAATATTACGATGGGGCCGATGGTCGTCCGTGCCGTGCGCTCGGTGACCGATCTACCGCTGGATGTCCATCTGATGATCGTCCAGCCGGATCGTTTCATCGGTGCCTTTGCCGACGCGGGTGCGGACCGTATCACCGTCCATATTGAGGCCGATCCGAATCTGCATCGCACGCTCAAGACCATTCAGAACGCTGGCTGCCGTGCTGGCGTGGCGATCAACCCGCACACACCCGCCCATGCCATCAGCGAAGTGCTGTACATGCTGGGCGTTATCAATGTCATGACGGTTAACCCCGGATTTGGCGGTCAGACACTTATCCCGCAAACCCTGCCCAAAATCCGTCAACTGCGGGAGATGATCGGTGAACGCGACATCGACCTGGAAGTGGATGGTGGTATCAACACGGAGACGGCCCGAACCGTTGTCGATGCGGGGGCCAACGTCCTCATCGTCGGATCAGCTATATTCAGGGGCGATTGCACCATCGCCGAGGGCATGGACGCCCTGCGGACGGCGCTGCACTGAGCAGTCTGTACGAACTATAGGCAACCTGCTAACATAGCGCTGTTATGTGGGATGGATCAAAGATGACCATTGAGATCGATCAGACCATCTGTAACGGCTATCTGATGAAGTCGTTGGTGGCAGCCGGGTTGGCATGGCTGGAACACAACCGCGAGCGTGTCAACCAGATGAATGTGTTCCCGGTGCCGGATGGCGATACAGGAACCAACATGGTGTTGACCATGCAGAAAGGCTACGAGTCTATCGCCCATATTGATGAACCCGGTATCGGTGTGGTCAGCAAACAACTGGCACGCGGTACATTGCGCGGCGCACGCGGAAACTCTGGTGTCATCCTGTCACAGCTTCTGGCCGGCTTTGCTACCGTTCTCGATGGCAGCGATGAGATGGATGTGCATTTGTTTGTTCAGGCCTGCCAACGTGGTGCCGAGATTGCCTACCAGGCGGTGCAGGAGCCGGTGGAAGGCACCATCCTCACGGTCGCACGCGAGGCAGCAGAGACTTTGCGAGACGATGCCGGTGACGATCTGATGAGCGCTTTTGAGACCCTGTTGACCGCTGCACGGGCGTCGCTGGCACGTACACCGGACCTGCTGCCAGAACTGAAACGTGCCGGAGTGCGCGATTCGGGGGGGCAGGGACTCGTCTTCATTCTGGAAGGGATGCACCGGGCTATCAACGGTCTGCCGGTTCACCTGAGCGAAAACCATCACAGTGTGACCGCAACTACCGTGCTGCCCGCGTCGGACGACGCCTACGGCTATGACGTGCAGTTTTTGATGTACGATGTGCGCCAGCCCGTCCCACAGATACGCGCTGATATTGAGGCCATAGGCTGGTCGGCGCTGGTGGTGGGCGATAACGAGATGGTGAAGGTTCACGTCCACGTCCACGATCCGGGTGTCCCCATCAGTTACGCCATCCAGAACAGCGCCCACATTGACGATGTTGTGGTCGAGAACATGCAGGTTCAGTACGAGCAGCGCATGGTGGCCCATCCGGTGGAGACCAGCATCGCCGTCATCGCTGTTGCCCCCGGTGAAGGCATGCGGGCGATCTTCCAGCAAGAACTTGGTGCCGTCCGAGTTATCACTGGCGGCCAGACGATGAACCCCAGCACCGACGACTTTCTGGATGCTATACGGGTTACCGGCGGCCAGAAAATTATCCTTCTGCCCAACAACAAGAATGTTGTCATGGCGGCACAACAGGCGGCGAGTATGGTGCCGGAGCGCGAAATTGAGGTCGTCAAAACCACCAGTATCCCCCAGGGGATCGCGGCCATGCTCGCTTATCTGAACGCTGGTGTCGATGATCCGGTTAAGGTCGTGGCTGCGGCGATGGCCGATAGTGCAGCCCAGGTGATAACCGGCGAGGTTACACAGGCCACCCGCAACGCCCACTTCGACCGGGTAGACATCCATCAGGACGACTTTATCGGTATTTTGAACGGAGAACTGGTCACGGCCAGCGAGGATTGCGAGACGGTGATACAGGATTTGCTGAACAGGGCGGGAGCCAGTTATGCCGAACTGGTCACATTGTATTATGGCAGCGACATATCCGAAACGCAGGCCCGGGCCATGGTTGACACATTGCAACCCGCGTTCCCGGACCAGGAATTTCACATTGTTTACGGAGGCCAGCCGCTCTATCCATTTATTGTTGGCGTAGAATAGATGTCCAGAATTCACATTGTTACCGATAGTTATGCCAATTTTGTTGATCCACGCTTTCTGATTGAACAGCCTGTGACTGTTATCCCTAATCAGATTCAAATGGGGGCAGATCGTTTCCGTGAAGGCGTAGACATGGATAACGAACAGGCATTGGCGCTGATCCGCCAGTACCAGATTGTCCCAGCGATTATCGAGCCAACCATAGAAGACTATATTCACACCTACCGCCATCTCATCCCTAACCATGACGCCATCATTTCGATCCACGCTTCCCGCGAAATCTCCACTAACTGGGAACGTGCCCGCACCGCCGCCCAACAGATGATGGGCCAATGCAAAATTGTCGTGATCGACTCACAAATGTTGTGTACCGCCCAGGCGATGTTGGTGCAGGTGGCCGCCAGGGCCGTTTTGCAGCAGATGCAGACTGAGGACATCGTGCGCCAGGTACGCGGTGCTATTGAACGTATCTATGCGGTGTATTTCGTCGAAACATTGGATTATCTACGGGTAAACAAGATCATGGATGCGTCACATGCGATCCTGGGTAGTATGCTGGGATTGAAGCCGTTCATCACACTGGAAAGCGGTCAGCCGGTCTTGATGGAAAAGGTCAAGACGCTCAGTCAGGCGGTTGAACGGTTGGTCGAGTTTGCTGTTGAGTTCACCGACATCGAACAGGGGGCGATTTTACATTACCAGACCGCCCTTAGCGAACCCCTGCACCTGTTGAGCGAACGTCTGATGCAGGACTTCCCGGCGCAGCCTTTCCCCAGGGCTGTCTATAATCCCTCAATGGCGGCGCTCATCGGACCGGATGCGACCGGCATGGTTATTCTGGAATGTGAAATGGACGCCATCGATGACTTTTAAGACGATCAAACTGGTTACGGACAGCGTGGCCGATGTCCCCGACGATCTTGTCGATGAACTGGGGATCACAGTAGTGCCGTGCTATGTCAACTATGGGGGCCAGAGCTTCGCCGATGACGGCGTGGAACTGATCCGCGAAGCGTACTACAATGCGCTACCGAACATGAGTGAAACGCCCACCACCGCTGCCATGTCGCCCGATTTTGCCCGCGAGATGATCGAGCCAGCGTTTGCGGGGGCCGATCATCTGGTCGTCATTACCACACCGTCGCGCTTGAGCGGTATTCACAACGCCATGCGTCAGGCCACCAGCAACCTGCCGCCGGAACAGGTCACCGTGATCGACAGCGGGCAACTCAGCATCGGCATCGGCTGGCAGGTAATTCTCGGCGCAGAGGTCGCCGCCGAAACCGGTGATGTCGAACGCACCCTGGCCGCAATCCGGGGGGTGCAGCAAAATCAATCGGTATACGCGACATTGGGATCGTTGGAGTTCCTGCGACGCAGTGGACGGGTCGGTTGGGCCACTGCCGGTATTGGCAACCTGCTGCACATCAAGCCCACCGTCAGAGTGTTAGGTGGCGATGTCAGCGCGATTGCCCGCACCCGCACCTTTTCCCGTGCGCTCGATTATCTGGCCGATGTGATCCGGGAAAGCGGTCCGCTGGATCGTGCCGCCATCCTGCATATCAACAACACCGGTGGGATGGACGAACTTCGCATCCGGTTGGCCGACATCCTGCCCGAAAACACGATCACCGGCTTGATTGGTCCGGCGCTTGGTACCCACATTGGTCCCGGCAGCGTCGGAATTGCGACCGTAAATAAAGGTTGGAAAGATGCCATCAGCACTTGAGACACTTGTCAAAATCCTGAAATTAGAACGCCGACAAGGCTACAAGAACAACGCCGTCATCGGTGGACTGGCCGCCTACGGCGAGACCTGGGCACCCGGCGCACACAAGCAGGCCCGGAAGCCAGAACACCACATGCTGGTGGATGAGCTTTCGCATCTGCTTAAGGTTTACGAAGACATCGACAATCGTAACGCTCGCCACGATGCCGTCAACTACATGATGGACCGCATCATGGGACGTGCGCCAACACCACCAGAGTTCCAGGTCGCTGAAATCGAAACCGAACCGCCTCCGCCATTGGACGAACCTGGAGAAGAATCGGTCACGGAGGTTGAGCCGCCACCGGAGCCAAGAACAAAACAGCGTGAGCGTTCCCAACCACCGCGCAAACGGCGCGACCCGAACCAAACCGATCTGCCAACACGGCCTCGTCTGGCCCGTCCACCGCGCAGCCAGCGCAAAGATATTGACCCGGAGGAGGCCACTGACATCATGCGCGGTCTGGATGCACCGGTGAACAACGTCAAAGGTGTTGGACCGCGCATGGTCGAGTCGTTGGACAAACTGGGCATTCAAACCATCAGCGACTTGCTCTTTTTCCTGCCACGCCGCTACGACGATTACACCCAACTGGCCTATATCAGCCGGCTCGAACCAGAAACCACCGTGACGGTCATCGGCACGGTGCGCTTCACCCAGGTACGGCAGGGCCGCAACAGCCGCCAGGATTTCTACCTGGAACTGGATGACGGATCGGGTGTCCTCAACGTCATCTTCTTCGGCCAGCACTATCTCTCACGGCAACTGCGCGTTGGCAAGCAGATCGTCCTCAGTGGCAAGACAACGGTCTTCCGCGACCGGTTGCAAATGGTCAACCCGGAATGGGAGGAACTGGAAAGCGAGAATCTACACACGGTCGGTATTGTGCCGGTCTATTCGCTCACCGAGGGGTTGAATACTCGCCGCCTGCGCCGTCTGATGCGCGACACAGTGGAGTACTGGACCGAACACCTGCCAGATTATGTCCCTGCCGATACGCTGGATCGCGCCGACCTGGGCGACCTGGGCTGGACGATCAAGAATCTGCATTTCCCGGAAAGCGAAGATCACCTGCGCCATGCCCGGCGGCGCTTCATTTTTGACCAGCTTCTGCTGCTGCAACTGGCAATCCTGGCGAACCGGCGTGAATGGCAGGCTGTTCCCGGCCAATCGCTGCCGATTACCGACGAATTTCTCGACTCATTTATCGATACTGTCTTCCCCTACCCACTGACAGGGGCGCAGCGTCGCGCTGTTGACGACATCCGCCGCGACATCGCCATGCCCACACCGATGAACCGCCTGCTCCAGGGCGATGTCGGTTCGGGCAAGACGGCGGTCGCTGTGACCGCACTGGCGATGGCGTTTGCTAACGGCAAGCAGGCTGCTCTGATGGCCCCGACCGGCATCCTGGCCGAACAACACTACCGGGGAATCAGCAAGGCACTGGAAAGTATGCCGGGCGAACATAAGCCAGCGGTGGCCCTATTGACCGGTTCACTATCAGAGACGGAACGGCAGGCCGTGTATGACAGACTGGTGGACGGCTCGATTGACATCGTGATCGGCACCCACGCCATTATCCAGTCGGGTGTCGAGTTCAACGATCTGGCGCTGGCAATCATCGATGAGCAGCACCGATTCGGCGTTGGTCAGCGGGGTACGCTGCGCGGCAAAGGTACCAATCCACATATCCTGGTGATGACCGCCACACCAATCCCGCGTACACTGGCACTGACTCTTTACGCCGATCTCGATCTGTCGATCATGGACGAAATGCCACCAGGCCGCAAGCCTATCCAGACCCGGATCGTCGAGAATGTGGAACGGGAACGTATTTACAGCTTTGTCGAAGCTCAGATCGAACAGGGACGTCAGGCGTTCATCGTCCACCCGCTGGTAGAAGCTTCCGACAAAATCGAGGCTAAATCCGCGACCGAGGCTTACGAGGAGTTGAGCAAAGTCTTCTTCCGTCACCGTGTAGGACTGCTGCATGGGCGCATGAAGTCAGCCGAAAAAGATGAGATCATGGCGGCCTTCGCCAACCATGAATTCGATGTGCTGGTGACGACCTCAGTCGCCGAAGTCGGTGTGGACATCCCCAACGCCAGCGTCATCATCATCGAAGGAGCCAACCGCTTTGGACTGGCCCAACTGCACCAGTTCCGGGGGCGCGTCGGGCGCGGTGAACACGCATCCTACTGCCTGCTGATCCCGGATACCGTCACACCGGAAGGCCAGGAGCGCCTTCAGGCAATGGAAGATACCAACGACGGCTTCAAGCTGGCGGAAATTGACTGGAAGCTGCGCGGTGCCGGCGATCTGGTCGGTGTGCGCCAGAGCGGACGCAACACCCTGCAATTGATGGAAGCCATGACACCAGAACTGGTTGAACTGGCGCAGCGTGAAGCCCGCACCATCTACGTTGAAGACCCGTATTTAAGCCAGGAGGTTCACCACCTGTTGGCGGAGCGGGTGGACATGCTCTATAACGATCAGAGCGATGTCAGTTGAGCCATACTGAACAGCTATCTGGAGAAACACAACCATGTCTCGTACAGCCGTGTATCCGGCAACACTCGACCCGATTCATAACGGCCACATCGATATTGCCATCCGGGCTGCCAAGATATTCGATGAAGTGATTGTCGCTATCTACGCATTCCCCAAAAAGAAACTGCTGTTTTCTGTCGATCAGCGGGTGGAATTGGCGCAGCAAGCCTTTTCAGGCTACGATAATATAAAAGTTGCGAAATATTCTAATTTGACAGTAAACTATGCACAGAGCGTTGGGGCAATGGCTTTGATACGTGGACTTCGGGTCTTCTCCGATTTCGAGTTCGAGTTTCGGATGGGGCTGGCGAACAAGAAACTGGCACCGGAGATCGAAACGGTCGCCATCATGTCGGATGAACGCCATGTCCATATCAGTTCCAGTACGGTCCGTGAAATCGCGGAACTGGGAGGCGATGTGTCATCGTTTGTGCCATCGTTCGTCGAAGACGCCCTGAAGGTGCGGTTTGCCGAACTGCACGCCAACAGTGACAGTCCGGGCTATACCGTGAGCATACGGGACTAGAAGGAGACATCATGGATATTCAACATCTTGTAGATCGTCTGGAAGACCTGATTGATGAAGGGCGGCATATGCCCTTCAGCAAGTACACAATGGTCGATGAAGAACGTGCGCTTGAAATCATCGACCAGATGCGTATCTCCATCCCGGAGGAGATCGAAAAAGCCGCTCGTATCCTGGCGCAGCGGGACCGTGTGCTGGCACAGGCCAACGAAGAAGCGGCCCGTATCCTCCAGCAGTCCCGCGAGAAGGGCAATGAGATGCTGGATCAGGATGTGAATGTCCAGGCGGCGCAAAACCGGGCTGCTAACATTGTTGAGGAAGCCCGCCAGAAAGCCGCTCAGATCATGACCGAAGCCGACCAGTATTGTATGCATATCTTGAGCCAGCTAGAGCAGAACTTGCAGCGCAACCTCAATCAGGTACGCAACGGCATCAACGAATTGAACCACCAGCCAGAACAGGCCGAGCAGGTTCAGGCACAGATACAGGAGCCTCAGCCGACCGTTGCCGAGATTCCGCAGCGTGAACGGGTGGATGCTGGAATCAGCCTGCGTCGCGGTCAATAGACAGGGTTGATTGCCATTCTCAGTCTGGTGATTATGATGCTGACAGCGGCAGCATATGGCCGGATGATTAACACCCTGATCGTCTTCGGATCGCCCGGTCAATTCGATGTCGTCCACCGGCAGCGCATTTTCCTGTATGGCGCGAAAGCGACGCACTGATGCGATTGGTCTATGTCGGACTCGGATGGGTGGCCGGGATTATCCTGTCTGCACAGTTCGCGACTCCCGGCATCTGGACCGGTTTATCCGTCGCACTGCTGATCGTCACCGTTGTGGCCTGGGACAGTCGCTATCGCTGGCTGAATCTGGCGCTTCTGGCACTGGCTCTCGGCGGACTGCGCTACAGCTTTGTACCCGATGGCGGTCTGGTCGCCTACTGGAACAACACCGGCGGATTGACCATCGACGGGATTGTCACCGCCGAACCCGACATCCGCGATGACCGCACGCTGCTGCGGGTGGAAGTGGACCGTATCAATCGCGGCGGCGTTCTCTATGAAACCAGCGGTATTGTCATGGTTCGCGCACCGCGCCGGGTGGAAGCGGTCTATGGCGACCGGATCACGGCGACCGGCCAACTTTACACCCCGGCGTCATACGACACCTTCTCCTATGCCGATTATCTGGCCCGCCACAACGTCTACAGCCTGATGGACCACGCTCGCATCGAAATCGTCTCTGGTGGACATGGATGGACACCCCGGGCCGCCCTTTACGATTTGCGCCGCCAGACTATCGACACCATCGGCCAGTATCTACCGGAACCACAGGCCAGTTTGCTCACCGGCATTCTGCTTGGCTACGAGCGCGGCATCTCGCCGGAAGTCAGCGACGCCTTCAGTGTGGTCGGGGCGTCGCATGTGGTCGCCATCAGCGGCTTCAACATGGTCATCATCGCCGGCGTGGTGATGGGCGTGCTGGGCGCGTTTATGCCCAACCGGCGCGGGCTGGCAGCCACCCTCGGCATCCTCGTGATGGTCAGCTATACACTGTTCGCCGGGGCCAGTCCACCGGTACTGCGGGCCGCCTTCATGAGCGGCGTGTTGATCGTCGCCCAGGCACTCAAGCGCCGAACCTATGTGCCGACCTCACTGGCATTGACCGTACTCGTGCTGTCGCTGTTGGACCCGAATATCCTGTGGGATGTAGGCTTTCAGTTGAGCTTTTTTGCCGTCCTCGGATTGGCGATTTTCGTCAATCCGATGCAAAAACTGCTCGACACCGGGCTGGCCGGTTTGTTTCCACAAGGTGCAGCCACCCGCGCCAGCAGCATCCTGACCGAGCCGGTCGTGGTTACCCTGGCTGCACAGATCACTACTCTGCCATTGATCGTCCTGTATTTTCAGCGGTTGTCGCTGGTCTCGCTGCTGGTCAACCTCTTGATCGTGCCGGTCCAGGCGTATCTGCTCATCCTGGGTGGACTGGCGACGATGGTGGCACTGGTGCTGCCGACGCTGGCACAGGTACTCTACTGGTTCGACCTGCTGCTGCTCTCATGGACGATTGACGTGGTGGAGACGTTCGCCACACTGCCCTTTGCTGAAACCGCCATAATGGTCGAACCAGCTCTGATCATAGTCTATTATGTTGTGCTGATTGGATGGACCCTGATGCATGCAACCCAACCCAACTGGTGGCTGGCGCTGGGTCGGTTTGTGCGACAGCGCACGGTCGTGACCGCCACCGCTTTTGCCGGTGTGACCCTGCTGGTCTTAATGGCCGCTATTGCTCGCAGCCGCCCCGACGACCGGCTTCACGTCTGGTTTCTGGATGTCGGTCATAGCAACGCCGTACTGGTGCAGAGTCCCGGCGGAGCGCATCTGCTGGTAGACGGTGGGCGCTATCCCTCGCGTCTACTGACCGCCATCGGCGACCGGCTGCCCTTTATCGACCGTGACATCGAACTGCTGGTTATCAGCCAGCCCGACGAATTTGACACCGCCGCCTTACCCGCTGTGCTGAACCGTTACGCCGTTGGTGTCGTCCTCACCAACGGCCAACCCAACCTGGGCGAAGCCTTTGCCGAAATCGCGGACAAAATGATCGACCAGCAGGTATTGGACCCGACCGCCGGTTACAGCATTGATCTCAGCGATGGCACCCATATCGAAATACTACACCCGCAATCAACGCCGGAACTTGGTAGCCCGCTGGACGAATCCCCGCTGGTCGTGCGCCTGAGCTACGGCAACGTCTCGTTCTTGCTGACGGGCGACCTCAGCGCTGACGGGCAGGTCGCCATGCTCGATGCCGGAATTTGGCCGGTTGCGTCAGTCATGCAGCTTCCGCAGCACGGGACAGCCCGGTCGCTGCTGCCCGAATTCCTGGACGCCGTGCAGCCGCAGGCGGTTGTCATCCAGGCCGACCGGGCCAATCGACGCGGCGACCCGGACCCCGATGTGCTGGCACTGTTGCCGGAGTCGGTGCCAGTGCTGCGCACGGACGAAAATGGCGTCGTCCATCTCTGGACCGACGGCAAGACCTTATGGAGCGATTCGTAACCCGTCGTCACATGAAATAATCCAGGAATAACTCTGGTGTCGGGATCATCTCAGGCCGCTGATTGTCATTCTGTTCGACAGCCCAGAACAGGAAGAAATAAGCGCCGCCAACGATACCCATAAAAATGGCTGGCATCATCGCCTTTGACTTCTTGCCGCGATGCGAGCGCAGCATACCCGCGATCAACATTGGTGTGACAAACATACCGATATTCAAAACCATTGTTTCCAGATCATCTTTGGCAAAGATAGCGCTGTTGTGATCGCCAACCAACAGCTTTGAAACCACCGCCAGCCCGATAATCAGGAAATTCAGCAGAGATGCCATCAACTGCTTTTCCGGTATGAGCGCCATATTGATCATACCGAGCAAAAAGATCGTGTACAGAAAAATATCCCAAAGGAGATCCATCCCGGAACGGGGTCCCAGGGCGTCAATAATGTCCGCCAGTTGAATGTCTTCCAGAGAGTCCTGTGCCAGTACCGCCGGCACCGTGAACATGAGAACCAACAAGAATAACGTGATGATGAAGATTTGTCGCCGAGTCATCTCGACCTCCTTACGACCGTGAACCATACCCTAATATTAGCGCAATTCTAGATTTTCAGGTATTGAGCCAGTCTGCGAGATCGAGACCGGGGGTATAATGCACGCCTTCAATACCAACCCGGCGAGCGCCTTCCACATTTTCCGGGCGATCATCGATGAACACAGCATCATCGGGTGTACATCCCGCCCGTTCCAACACCGTGCGATAGGCGACCGGATCGGGTTTCATCGCACCAATCTCCGCCGAGATGACCAGCGGATCGAACAGATCAACCAGTGCCAGTCGTTCAAGTTTGGGCCGCAGTTCTACACTGTCGTTGCTCAGCAGTGCAATCACATCGGCGTTGGATGCTCGTATGGCGGCCACCAGGGACTCATCCAGCCGGTCACCGCTGTAGAAATCGACGGCAAGCTGTTTCGTCTCTGCGGCGGTCAATCCGAGTCGCGTCTGTACATCCAGCCAGTATTCGGCTGTCGGGATCGCGCCAAGCTGCGCCTGCACCCAACTGGTCGGGTTGTGGACGGTTTGCTCCACCGTACCCGGTTGTAACCCCAAACGCTGATCCCATGCCAGTCGCGGTTGATAATCGACGGTCTTCATTAGCACACCGCCAAAATCAAAAATCAATGCACGCATGATATAATATCCTTGTTGTGGAGGTACATGTATTTTGAACTGGAAAAACACGCTACAAGACCGTTTTAACCGGCTTGTCACCGGCATCCGGACCTCAGCATCGGTCCATTATATCATTCGCTGGTGGACTCATCTCACCCCATCGACACGGGCGCTGCCAGTCCATCTCTGGCGTGCGGTCAAGAGCTTCGCCGATAACGACACCCGCCAGGCCGCCGCCCTCTCATATTATGCGGTATTTTCGATCTTCCCGTTGAGTCTCTTGCTGGCCGTCAGCATCAGTGCGCTTCTGGGACCTGCCGCCGCCGAAGAGCAGATCGCACAAGGATTGGCCCTGTTCTTACCGCAGGAGACCGAGACGATAGAGCTATTTCAGGATAATTTGGCCGATGCATTGGAGCAGAGTGGATCGTTCGGGTTGTTCGCGGTCGTCGGCCTGACGTGGTCGGCACTGGGGTTGTTTTCCAACCTGACGGCATCACTGGACCGTATCTTCCAGGCTCCAGCCACCCGCAGCCTGTGGCGCAAGCGATTGCTCGCCTTTTTCATGACGTTGGTGCTGATTCTGTTGGTGCTGGTGTCGTTCTTGACTTCGGGTGTTCTGCGGTTGGTGGATGCTTTCCTGATTACCAATCCCAGCGTATGGATTACCATCAGCACCTTTTTCCTGCCCTTTGGCCTGAATATGGTCATCTTTGCGCTGCTGTTTCGCTATGTCCCATCGCGTCAGGTTCACTGGGACGCCATCTGGCCGGCGGCGATCCTGGGAGCAATCGGTCTGGAACTGGCAAAGTCGGCTTTTGCCCTGTACCTGGGAACGCTGACCAACTTCCAGTTTGTCTACGGGAGCATCGCCACTGTGATCGTTCTGCTGCTCTGGGCGTATCTCGTGGCCTGTATTTTCTTGGTGAGCGCGGAAATCTGCTCTCAGGTAGACATCTGGTTCGCCAATCAGACCGAGCCACCGCGCATCAGTATCTTTTCGGAGACGCAGCTTCCGGCGGAGATTCCACCACCATTGTAAACGAAAAACCGCCCGGTGTCGGGCGGTTTGGGTTATCAGCGCGGTGTAAAGTGGAGGACATAGGATGGATGGTTCTTCGGCTCGCGGCGCTGTTACGCTCCTGCTGAAATAAAACGACCGCAGCG
>CAYQJO010000074.1:0-17955 GCA_964417785.1 uncultured Anaerolineaceae bacterium
ACCCGCGCACCCAGCGCCGGATTTTCACGGCAGAAGGGAATTTGCAGCGCCGCCAGATGGATGATGTGAGTGGCTCCCTCGGCGGCCTGCTTCAGCCCTTCGAGATCGGTCACGTCGCCGCTCTTGGCGTAAATCACGGCATCTGGATCATCCAGCACCAGCTTGAGCCGGTCTCGGTTGCTGCCTACATCATAAATAACGGCCTCGGCACCATCCTGGATAAGATTGCGCACCACCCATGCGCCCAGACATCCGAGCGCCCCGGTAATCAAGAATCGTTCCATTTTAAAGTTTGCCCATGTATTGCACGCTGGTAAACAGGCGGTAAACCCGAACCGCCGTCTCACCGAGAAGCTGGCTGCGATCCTCGGCGGTCCATTTGTGTGTGGCCGATTGCAGTATGTCCATCATCTCGGTGTAGGATTCATCGTTGCGCGTCATGACCGGCCAATCGCTGCCGAAAAGCAGCCGGTCCGCGCCAAAAAGATCACGCGCACCGTCCACATAACCGCGCAGAGTCTCCACCGCCAGTGGACGCGGGTCAGCGGCGGTCATGAAGCCGGAGATTTTCAGCACGGTGTTGGATAAATCAGCCAGCGGTTTCATCGCCGCTTCCCACTCAGCCTGACCCGATGGCGTCAAACGCAGCCCGCCGAAATGATCGAGGACAAAGCGCACGGCTGGCTGGCGCTCGATTACCTGGACAAGCTGTGGGACCACTTCAGCGTTGAGCAGCAGATCGCAGGTCAGATCGCGTTCGGCCAGCAGCGCCATGCGCTCGGCCACCGTCTCCCAGTTGTCGCGGGGCGCAGTCCAGTTCAGGCGCACACCCTTGAAGAAGATGCTTTCCTGAGCCGTATCCAGGGTGGCGGCGGCATTGGGCGCGGTCAGATCAATCCAGCCGACCACACCGGCGATATGTTCGTGGCGTTCGGCTATCTGCAACAGCCAGGCAATTTCATCGATGTTGCTGGCTGCTTCCACCAACACCGTCGCATCGACACCGGCCTCGTGCATATCGGTCAGAACCTCACCCGGCATGAAATCGCGATCCAGTGACGAACCATCCGCGATCCAACCATAATCGAAGCGGCGCTTCTCCCAGTAGTGCTGGTGCGTGTCTACGTTCATGATCGCCCCGTCACTTCGGCTACCCGGTCAAAAAACGCCCGCTTGCTATCCGTGTTGATCCCCCAGTTGACTGGTGGAGTCTGGTAGCCGCTCAAAGCTTCATAGCGATCCTCGCGGGGTATCCCGCGCCAATCCACCCAGATGTCGCCGCCGTACTCCGAACCATATCCCTGTTCGTAGTAGCCCCAGGAAACGTGATTTCGCCAGGATACATCCAGATTCTGCACGGCGGGCGAGTCTTCGTTGATGAGGATCGGTTTGGGGTTGGCCTGATAGTCGGGCATGATCTGAATCATCTTGAGGGCCGTGCTGAGTTGGTCCGGCGTCGCATTGTTGCCGTGCGGCATGAGGAAATCGACGGCCTGGATCAGTGACGGCGACGGCATACTGTCGCCGGTCTCCGGGTTTACCCCGCCCTGGCTGGTGCTGTAAAGGAAGTCGGGATAGTCACGGCGCAGCGGTGAGATGATCTGGTGAACATTGTCTTTGTGAAACAGGTCCATGCCGGTGCGGTTGACGACCACCTCAATCTCGTTGGCAATCTCAATCAGCACGTTCTTGCGCCCGGTCCCCGCCAGAAAGCGCATGGTCGCGTCGGCGGCGCGGTGGATGGCGCGTTCGCCGTCCATTTTGAGGACGTGCATGGCGTAAAACATGCCCACGATGGCGACCATGCCCAGTTCATCGGCCCGTGCCAGCACCTTCTCGATGCGAGCGGCATACGCCGGTTTGAGTTGGCCGTCCGGTGTGAAGCCGTTGTTATCGTAATGATGATATACATCGGGCGTGTAGACCGCCCCACCCCCCTGCACGTTGATGGTAAATGCGAGGATGCCTCTGGCCTTCCAGCTTTCCAGCGCAGCGCAGAACTCGTTCACGTTGCGGTCGGGGTCCCATTCGCCGGTGTCGGGATAGGCCCACACGCCGCGAGTGGCGGGGTTGGCGTCGTCAAATGTCGCCTGTACCGCCCGCACGTTGAACATCAGCCCTTCGATGCGGTGGCCTTCAAAGGTCCGTCCGGTGTAAGTCGGTTGGCCGTCAATGGTAAAGTCTGTACCGTCAATGCCTACGATAGTCACAAAATCCCCCTTGGTGTGCCTCATGGCTATTTTCTCCTGCTACTGATCTAATATGTACCGCCTTTTGCCCGGTTTGGCAATTTGGCGGATTTGATCCCTATTGTGCCTGTTCCAGGTCCCAGGCTGCGCCGAGGGTCTCGAAGATGCCGACCGCCCGTGATAGGTGCAGTCGCTCGCCGGTGAGGCGGCCCAGGTGATAGCAGCCGATGCCTTCGTCGTGGGGCATGGTGAGGGTCTGGGCTTTGGCGATCCCGGCAGAGAGCATGCGCGTGCCGCGACTTCGCGCACCGTCCAACCAGGCGAACCAGCCACCGTAAATCAGATACAGCGGGCGGCACACCGGGAAGACCTGCGCCAGCCCGCGCAGCGAGCGCAGCATTTGCGTTACCGCCTGCTGGTTGTCGCGCTCGCGTTCGCAGCGGCGCAAGGCATAGCCAAGCGCACCGTAGTAGCCGTCGAGCATGTTATAGGCTGCCGATCCACCGTGCTGGATGATGGCGAGAAATTCAGCGGCGTTATCGCGGGCCAGGGTCTCATCACCGGCCTGCCAGTGGGCCAGCGCCAGCAGTCCGGTGGTGGTGATGGTGCCGTTGAGGAGTTCGATCTCGGCAAACATAGGCGCGACGGCGTTCAACCCGACCAGGGCCGCGTCGATGTCGCCGCGCCGCAGGGCGACGGCAGCCAGGGCCGCTCGCCCCTCCGCGATCTCCTGCACACTCTCGCGGCGGGTTCCCTGTTCCATGTAGGCAGTGTAGTGCGCTTCCGTCTGGTCCCAGTGGCCGGTGAAGTAGTGGGTGGTTCCCAACTGCGCCCGTGCCTGCTGGATGCGGCGGAGATCGCCGGCCTGCTCGGCCTGGGTCATGGTTTCCTCAAAACAAGCGCGTGCCTGGGACCAGCGGCCCCATCCCGCCAGGGTGATGCCATCCAGCAGTCGCACATAAGCCTGCGGGACCGGGTCATCGATCAATGCGAGGTGGCGGGCGGCATAGCGGCTGTAGTAGCGGGAGAGCCAGCGTTGTGCGGCAGCGGCCAGCATGAAGCTCATCCCGGCGCTGGATAAGGCGATCTCACCCGCCAGCGATTCGCCGCCCTTTTCTGCCAGATTCAACCCTTTGATGATGGCATGGGCGGCGGTCATGCGGTCGTTCATGAAGAAGGCACTGATGGCGATCTGGTTGCAGGCGTGGACCGCCGCCAGCCGTGCCGGGGTATCGTCAGGGTCGGGTGACTGCTGCCAGCCACTCAGCCGCCACGCCATCTGGAGGCCAATCTGGCGCAGCAAATCCAGGCGGCGCGAGGCCGGTTGGGGCCATCCGAGCAGGTCCAGCGCCCGGACGCTGTGGTCCAGGCCGTGCCGGACCAATCCGAGGCTGTTGTTGGCGTCGCCGAGAAGCTGTTCCAGTTGGCCGCGAATACGGCGGTCGGTGCCGATACGCTCATGGAGGGCGATAGCGCGTTCCAGCAGATCGCGTGCGCCAACGCTGTCGCCTTCCAGCAGCGCCCGCTCCGCCGCGACACCGGCATGGTGGGCTTCTTCTTCGGCGGCACCGGCGGCGTGGTAATGCTCGGCCAGGACCGCCGCGTATTCGGATTCGCCGGGATAAGTGCGCTGGATGGCGTCGGCCACCTGGCGGTGGATGCGGCGGGAGTCTTTCACGTCCAGGTCGGCTAGCAGACCCTCGCGCAGCTTATCGTGGACGAAGCGCCAGCGGTTGCTCTCGTCGATTTCAAGGACGTTCGCCATCTCACAGGCGAGCAGCCAGTCATCGAAATCCATCTGCATTTCGATGGACGACAGCACATGCATATCGAGATGGCGTCCGGCCACCGCCGCCACCCGCAGGAGGGGCAGCGCCGCCGCCGGGACCTGCTCA
The DNA here is from genome assembly GCA_964417785.1 of uncultured Anaerolineaceae bacterium. GTDB lineage: Bacteria > Chloroflexota > Anaerolineae > Aggregatilineales > Phototrophicaceae > DAOTUL01. The sequence goes on from CAYQJO010000074.1 coordinate 4,085, forward strand.
ATGCGACGGGTGACGACCGCCTGAATGCCGCCAGCGAAGACCTGCTGCGGCAGAGTCATGGTTCCGATTTGTTCCAGGTGTCCGGCGTCTTCGGCCAGGGTGCGTACAACCTCAACCATGAAGAAGGCGTTACCCTCTGTCTCACGTTCCAGCAGTTCGATCACCTGTGGCAGGCGTCCGGTCTCTTCGCCGAGCATGGAAGCGGTGAGTTGTTCGATGGCCTGGCGGTCGAGCCGGTCGAGGGTGATCAACCGGGCGCGGGGGAACTCGTCGGCCAGTTCAGGCCGTTCGTCGTCGCGGAAGCTGACCACGACGAGCAGCGGTAAATCAGGGGCGATGCGGTCCACCCGTTTGAGCAGGGCCAGTTCGTTGGGACCGGCCCATTGCAGGTCTTCCAGCAGGATCAATACGGTGCGGCTGGCAACACGGCGCAGCAGTTCCTCGACCACATCAAGAATGCGGGCCTGGGCAACATTCGGTTCCACAAGCGGTGCATCGGCGGCATCACCCACCCTGCCGGGAATGATCGGTTTGAGGACGCTGGCCTCAAAGCCGGTCAGGGTGGTTTCCAGCGACAGGCGTCGCAGCACGGGACGCCAGAGCGCATAGGGGGTGCCGCTCTCGGTGACGGCCTGTCCGCGCAGGACAAGTGCGCCAGTGACCAGGGCATGGGTGCGCAGTTCATCAAGGAGGCGCGATTTGCCGACGCCGCTTTCACCGCCGACCAGCCACAGGCCGCCGTGTCCGGATTGGGTGTGGCTCAGGGCATCGGTCAGGCGGGCGAGTTCGGCATCGCGCCCAATGAACTCCGCCGCCTGCAAGTAGCTTTCACGGATGTTGGCCGGTTCGTAGCGGACCGTCTGGCCGGTGGATTCGACGTACTGGTCGATCATATCCTGGACGCGGAGCCGGCGGTCCACCGGTGATTTCGCCAGCGAGATGCGGATGGTGGACCGGATAATCTTCCCGGCATCCACCCGGCTGATGTCCGGCTCGGTGGTGATGACATCCTGGATCAGCAGGCCGATGTTGGAGACGTCAAAGGGGTGGCGTCCGGCGAACAATTCATAGGCGATGACGCCCATAGCGTAGATGTCAGAGGCCTCGCTGGCGGGATAGCCCTGGAGGACTTCCGGGGCGATGTAGGCGATGGTGCCGACGGTGGCCTGATCGGTATCGGCGTGTCCACGCGCCACTGCCAGACCGAAATCCAGCACTTTGACCTGCGGCTGGCCGTCAACCTGGACGACCAGGACGTTATCGGGTTTGAGGTCACGGTGGACGATTCCGCGCCGGTGGAGATAGGCCAGCGCCTGCAAGACCTGCACCATCAACTGTGTTTTGACTTCGTAAGGCTGATCCTGCCCGTAGGTGACAATCGAAACTGGTTCGTCCAGCAGGTCCATTGTGAAATAGGGCTGCTCGACATCAAAGCCGTAATCCAGGACGCTGATGATATAGGGGTGGCGCAGCGAGGCCAGCGTCCGGAATTCCTGGGCCAGCGCCAGCCGGAAATCGAGGGTCGTACCGAAGGTTGATGTTAGCTCGGATTGATGCTTGCGCGTCACCTGTTTGAGCGCAACCTGCTTGCCCGTGAGGCGATCCCTGGCGCTGTAGACTGCACCCATCCCCCCGGCACCGATCTGTTCCAGCAGTTCATACCGGTTGCCCATAATAATCACGACTCATCACCTTCTCACCTGCAATGAGACTGCAATTGTAACACTATCCTGGCACGGCTACGACGACAAGGCGCTGATCGTAGTTGTTGATAGCCGGATTCCAGGTGGGAATGTCGCAGGTAATCAGGGTGACGCGGGGGCTGTCGGAGGGGTAGACCACGCTTAGATCGGTGTAGTGGACGGTAAATTTATTCTGGATGACGTAGCGTACCTCGTGGCCGTTTTCGTCGGTCAGAAACAGCGGATCACCCACATTGACCGCGTACAGGCCGTTGAACAAACCGCGTGAGCCGTCGGGATATTCGGAGTGCGCACCGAGGGCGATGTTGCCGGAGGTGTTGATCCAGGCGGTCCCCTGGAAATGACCAACGTTGTGTTCCCAGGGGTCGATGGCCCAGCTTACGCCGTCCAGGGGGAAAGTGGTGATGGATGAGAAGATATTCACCGTCGGGATCGAGAGCGATGGCGTGCCAGCGGCGACAGCGGGCGGTGGTACCGGCGTCGGTGGCGCAGGCTGCACCGACGGAATCGCGGTCGGTTGGACAATAACCACCGGTGGGCTGGTCGGGGGAGCCAGGGTCGCGCTGGGGACGATCACGACCGGCGGTGGCAGCGTCGGTCGTGATCGCAGCAGAGTCTCGACACGCCCGTTCACATCCCAGATTTCCAGCATGCCGTCGATTGCGCCAGCGACGACTCTGCCGCTGGTGATGTTAAACGACAATCCGCTGATGGGCGAGTGGCCTTTGAGGACCGCCCTGCCCTCGCCAGTGGCCGTATCCCACAGGCGCAGCGTGCCATCCAGCCCGGAGGAGACCAACTGAGTGCCGTCGCCGTTGAAGCGCACCCCTGTCACTGGTCCCTGGTGACCGATCAAGGTGCGGATCGTCTCACCGCTGATGGTATCCCACAGGCGGACTGTGCGGTCCCAACTACTGGTCGCCAACAGACGCCGGTCCGGGCTGAAGGTGAGCGCGGTCACGGCGGCGGTGTGACCGTCCAGGCGTGTGACCGAGCTATCGTACAATCCCCACCACCAGATGGTGCCGTCCTCACTGCCGGAGACCAGCGACCCGCCGTCGGGGCTAAAGGCCATGTTCCATACGGGGCCGCTGTAGTTAATCAGGGTCGCCAGGGTCACGCCGGTCTCGGCCTCACCGATCCAGAGGGTGCCATCGGTGCTGCCGGAGGCCAGCAGTTTACCATCGCGGCTGAAGGCCAGCCCGGTCACGGCGCGGCTGTGATGGCGGAACACCTGAAGCTGCTCGCCGGTGGCCGCGTTCCAGAGGCGGACGGTGTTGTCGTTGCCGCCGGATGCCAGCCGGGTACCGCCCGGATTCCAGGCCACCCGCGTCACCCATCCGGTGTGTCCGGCCAGAATACGCACCAGCGCTCCACTGGCGGCATCGTAGATGTGGACGGTGTTGTCGCGTCCACCGGCGGCGATCCAGCGGCCATCCGGACTGTAGGCAACGGCGTTAACCGGCTCGACGGGAATCTGCAAATCGGGTTGTTCGACCAGAAAGGGTTCTGTGGCTTGGGCGTGGAGTACGGCGGCGATCAGTATCAGCGGGAGCAGGAGCAGTGGGAGGCGTTTCACGGGTTCACCCTATCAAACGTGTGTTTCGTATTCAGAAACGAGCCGATTATAGCCCGCCCACGATTGAAAATCATGGGCTACAGGTTGCCGACCCACTAAAGGGGTCGAAAAGCGTCCCTTTAGTGGATGCGCAAACGGTAGCCGGGCATTTTAATGCCTGGCGGACGACTTCGGTGAGGAACCCACCTTTATGTTTCGTAAGGATCGTTTTGGCTTGAATCGTGCGCACGTTGATGGCATCCTTCCGTGATCGCCCCTATAATACAGGTGTTCGATTGTTGATGAAAGGGGACTGCATTGCGTAAGTTGCTGCTCGTTTTGCTGCTGTTGATTGGATTCAGTGCATTTGCTCAGACGGACGGCTTTATCATCAACGAGATTGACGTGGACCAGTTCGGCGTGGACCGGGCTGAGTTCGTGGAGTTGTTGGGACCACCCGACCGCGAATTGACCGGCTTATCGCTGGTCTTTTTTGATGGTCGGACCGACCGCGCCTACCGGCTCATCGAGTTGGACGGCCAATCGACCGGCAGCGATGGTCTGTTTGTTGTTTGCGGCGACGCCAACCGTGTAACTGGCTGTGATCTGGACATCGAACCGGATTTCTGGTTCATCCAGAACGGCCCCGATGCTGTCGCACTGTACGCTCAGGGTGAACTGCTGGATGCGCTGGTATACGGCACCAGCGACGCCGAGAGCGCGACTCTGCTGGACCTGTTCGGCGGTGAGCAGGCTGATGAGAATGCCAACGGCGCTCGCAACACCGAGTCGATCCAGCGCTGCGGCGAGACCATCGTCGTGACTGCACCGACTCCGGGTGCGGCCAACACCTGTGCGGATGAAAGTGAAGCGATGGACAGCATTCACGCTATCCAGGGCGGTGGGGGCGAAGTGACTGAGCGCGGTCCCTGGACGGTCGAGGCGATTGTCACCGGCGACTTCCAGGCGCGTGACCAGCTTCGCGGCTTCTTCCTCCAGGAAGAAGACCATGATGTCGATGGCGATCCGACCACTTCGGAAGCGGTTTTCGTCTTCTGTGAGAACTGCCCGGTGGATGTCGCAGTCGGTGATCTGGTGCAGGTGACGGGTGTGGCCTCTGAGTTTGACGATATGAGCCAGCTTGGTGCGCGGTTCGCCGAGGACATTACAGTCATCAGCAGCGATAACCCGCTGCCGACGCCGGTGACGCTCAATTTGCCGGTGCCGGACGGTATGGACATAAACGCTTATTACGAACCCTTCGAGGGCATGCTGGTGACCATCCCACAGGCGCTCACGGCGACGGAATACTACCAGTTGGGTCGCTACGGGCAGATCGTGTTATCCGAAGGTGGCCGGCTGCCACAATTCACCCACATCAGTGAGCCGAGCGAAGACGGCTACACCGCTCATCTGGATACAGTAGCGCGGCGGAGGATCATCCTGGACGATGACGACAACTTCCAGAACGTCGATCCGATCATGCATCCGCTGCCCGGCGGCCTGAGTGCCGACAACCCCTTGCGCGGCGGCTGGACCATCACGGACCTGACCGGTGTGCTGCACTGGTCGGAAGCCGGATCACGCGATACCGATGCATGGCGAATCCGCCCGGTGGTGGGCCAGTTCGATTACAGCTTTGACAGCACGCCCAATCCGCGCCCGGAAACCCCGCCCGCTGTCGGCGGTAACTTCCATGTCGCCAGCTTCAATGTGCTGAACTATTTCACCACCATCCACGACGGCGACAACATCTGCGGTGTGGATCAGGCGGAGCCGGACAACTGTCGCGGTGCCGACTCCGAAGCCGAACTGGAACGGCAGGCAACCAAGATCGTCGAAGCCATCTGCGCAATTGACGCTGATGTGGTCGGTCTGATGGAAATCGAGAACAACGCTCGCGAGTCGCTGGAAGACCTGACGGAGCGCCTCAACGCCGTGTGCGGTCCCTATGACTTCGTGGACAGCGGCATCATCGGCGGCGACGCCATCAAGGTCGGGTTCATCTATAAGCCGGATACGACCGAACGGGTGGGCGATTTCGCCATCCTGGACAGCACGGTCGATGACCGGTTCAATGAGCGGCGCAACCGCCCTGCCCTGGCACAGACCTTCCGCCAGACCAGCAGCGGTGAAAGCCTGACGGTGGTCGTGAATCATCTCAAGTCCAAAGGGTCATCGTGCGGCACCGGCGACGACTCGCCGCGCACGGGGCAGGCCAACTGCGCCGGCACCCGTACCCGCGCCGCCGAAGCGATGGTCGATTGGCTGGCGACCGATCCGACCGGCAGCGGCGAGGCTGATGTGCTGGTTATCGGTGACCTGAACTCGTACCGGTTAGAGGACCCGATCCGGGTGTTCACCGACAACGGCTACACCGATCTCGAATATGAGTTCAACGGCATTGCGGGTTACGGCTACGTGTTCGACGGTCAGTGGGGTTATCTGGATTATGCGCTGGCGAACGAAAGCCTGATGCCGCAGGTCACGGGAGCGTCGTCATGGCATATCAACGCCGATGAGGTCAACATGCTGGATTACAACGACACGATCCAGGACGAGACCGAAGCGCCGTTCCACGCCAAACCGCCAACCAACGAGCTTTATGCGCCTGATGCCTTCCGCTCATCGGATCACGATCCGGTTGTGGTGGGGTTGAGTCTGGGCGAGTAGCAATTGTTTTCCTGTCCCCACGATGCCACTGGTGTTGTGGGGATGCTATAATGCACGAAAAGTGGTGTAGGAGCGATCACGGTCATGACCGAGATAACGGTTCAACTCACAGATGAGCAAATGGAACGCCTGCGGGACGAAGCACAACGTCTCAACATGCCACTGGAAGCAATCATCAACACGGCTATCGAGTATTTTCTCGACGATGACGAACCCGGTGAGACCGAGATTCTGGCAGGATTGCGGCAGGCGATGATGGATGTTCTGGACGGCAACGTGCTTTCAGCAGAAGACGTGCTGGCAGAACTGAAGCGAGATATGCGGGGACGTAGTGGCCCCACCACTACGTCCCATCTGAGACCCTAATTCCCGTCCATCAACTTTGACAGACGGTCTTTGAGTGTCTGCCGCTGGCGGGTATAGGCCGCTTCCTCGATCTCGCCGTCGTGGTAGCGCTGATCCAATTCCGCAATTTCGCGCACCAGATCGTCCGATGTGGCTTTGCCCTGGCCGCGCCAGTACAGAAGCAGCGCCGAGACGATCATTACACCGCCGCCGGTGACCAGCAGCACGGCGATCACGGTGGTGGTGGGCAGCGAGCCGTCGCCGCCGGTGGTAGCGGCCACCGCCCCACCCCTCAGTTCATAGACCACCGATTCACCAGCAGATCGTGAGACCTCACCCTGATACACGTTGAAGACCATCTCCCCGAAATCCTGTGAACCGGCGGAGATCAGGTCGTCACCGGAGAGGGTCAGCCCCTGTGCGGCGAGTATCTGGACGTTGGCGTCCATCGTGTAGTTGATGGGAAACGCCAGTGCGCCGTCGCCATCGTAGGGCAGTCCATACATCACATGGACGAAATGGCTTTCATTGGGGAAGATCGGCTGGGTATCGGTCACGGTCAGCCCATCCACCCTGTAGCGGTCGGGATTGTCGAAGTCGAAAATCTGGGCCATCTCTGGCAGCGTCACCGTCACCGATGCCTGCCGGAAGTTGTCTATCTCTTGCTCGGTCAGGAAAAGGCGGTCTGAGTTGTTGCTGAAGCGCATGATCTGGATGATCTGCAAACCGCCTTCAATGGGGTTGATCTGGAGCAGCAGTTCATCTATCGAGATAGCGGATTCGTCATTCGTCAGTTCGTAAACCGTGACCGGTAGATCGATCTCGGTGTTTTCCGGGTTGCCGGAGATAATATCGCTGACGAAAAAGCCATCGCCATACTGCACCGTAACCATGTAGCGGCGGTCGATGCGGATGGGTACACCGGTAAAGGTGAAGGTGCCGTTCGCGTCCACATCGGTTGTGATCAACTCCTCTTCAAGGCGAGCGTTGATGATGTGCAGGACGGCCTGTGCATCTGTGCCAACGGGTTCGTTCAGGGTGGCATTGGTCACAGTGCCGGTGATAGTGCCGGGTGTCTCAGCAGCGGCGACCTGCGTCGGAGCCGGTGCCGCCTCCTGGGTGGATTCCACCATCTGAACGGTGCCGAGCGACTCGGTGCCGGTCAGCGCCAGCGTCCGTAAGTAGGCCAGCGCCGCCTGCCGTTCATCGGCGGAGAGTGTTTCGGCAAAGGCGGGCATGATGCCGCCCACACCCTGATTAATGGCGGCCAGAATCGCGCCGTCGCTCAGCGCTACCATCTCCTGCAAATTGCCCTGCGGCCCGCGCCCATCGCTGCCGTGACATTCAGCGCAGTTGGCCGCCCACACCTCGCGCCCCAGATCGACCTGCTCGGATGTGACCGACATCATATAGACATACATCGTCACGGCCCAACGCTGTGACTCATCCAGGCTGTCACGCCAGGGCGGCATGAGCGCTTCCAGCCTGCCGTTAGTGATGATGTCGAACCAGTCCTGCGGCGTGGTGTCCAGTGTCGTGTTTGGGTCGGTGAAATCGCGAATTTCGGTCGGAATCTGACCGGCCAACACCAACGGGCCGTTGCCCTGACCGTTCTCGCCATGACACTCCGTACAGAATTCTGCGAATAACTCGGCACCCTCGTCCATGTTGGGGGCGGCCTCCGGGTAGGCGATTACAACGGGGGCGAATGTGGGTGGCGGCGGCAGGGTCGCCACGACTTCCGGCTCGCCGCCGAGTCCGGTGCAGCCAGCGATGAACAATACAAATGCGACGAATATGTTTCGGGTTTCTGGCAGTCTTCTCGTATTGTGAATGGTGAAAGAGACGATAGATTGCAGTGGATATGTAAAACTCAAGTGATTATCCAATCTCAAACAATGAGGCGCGAATGTCGCGCCCCAAGACTAACATTACTGTTTACAATTTTACCCCCAAGTGGGTTCAGTCGCCAGCAGCAGGCTGTGGTGCATGACCGGCAGTCGGGACCTCATCTTCGAGTTCCTCGTCGGTTTTGCCAGCATCGGGATAGAGATGCAGGAAACGCGCCGCCAGACTCCACGCCAGCAGCCAGTAACTCACGACCCCCAGGCCCACACCCCACTCCACCAGCGACGGCGAGTAGAAATGGACCTCGAACACATCCGCCACACCCGGCGACCAGTCCAGCGGTACGACAAAACCCGCCAGTGTCATGTTCCAGCGGAACACTACCAGACCGCCGACCGAGAGAAATCCCGCCAGAATCAGCATGTAGCGGTTGCTACGGGTGCGCGGCCATAAGAAGATCAGCGCCGGGACCACCGCGCCCAGCAGAATCTCGAACCACCAGAAGGTGAAGCCATAGGGTGTGTGTTCTTGCAGCAGTTCGATGTCGCGCTCAATCGCCGGTGAGTGGCTGTAATACTGGGTGGCGGCCCAACTCCACAGCTTGAGATAGAGATAAGCCAGACTCATGACACCGGCGAAGATCGCCAGATTGTTCATGACCCGGCGCGGCACCAGTACCTTGTTCATAAAGGCCCCGGTGATGAGCGTCACCATGATGGTCAGCGCAATCCCGCTGGCGATAGCCGACAGGATAAACAGCACTGGCGCACTTGGTGAATACCACACCGGACGAGCCGTCAGCACACCATACGTGGCACCCAACGACGACTGGTGCAGCAGTGACAGTCCCATACCAAAAAGCGCAGCAATTGGCATGATCCGATGCAGCAGATGGGCCAGACTGAGCAGCAGCCGATTGTTGCGCAGCGGTGTGCTTTCGATGACGATGGGAATAATCTCCATCGCCAGCACGGTCGTGTATAACATCACGCACATGGTGATTTCCCACAGGACCGAATGCACATTCCAGTAGATCAGCGGGTGATAGAAACGGTCGGGGCGGCCAATATCGACAAAGAGCGCGATCATGGCCGATGTGTAGCCGAGCAGACCGATGAGAACCGCCGCCCGTGCGACTGATTCGTAGCGCTTGAGGCCAAAGATATAGACCGCCGCCGACAGGGTGAAGGCACCGGCACCCAGGCCGATAGCCGACAGGTCGATGGTGATCCACAATCCCCAGGGAAGCTGGTTGGTCAGGCTGGTCGATTCCAGGCCGTTCAGCAGAATATACAGAATGGAGAAAACACCCAGTCCCAGGCAGATTACCAGGAACATAATCCAGGCGGAATAGGTGGGTGATTTGCGTACAAAATCGATCATGCCAGTTCCTCCGGTGGGATATAGTACACGCTGGCTTCGGTTCCCAGATCATCGCGCAGGCGGATTGTCGGGTTGCTGGCGATCATCTGCGAGACCGGGCTGTTGGGATCGTTTAGATCACCAAAGAATCGTGCTTCTACCGGGCAGATATTGACGCAGGCCGGGGTCGCTTCCGGATCAACGCCGGGGACCAGACCGCGCTCTATACCGGGGTCAATCCGGTGAACACAGAAGGTGCATTTTTCCACCACGCCACGCACGCGGCGCGGTACCTCCGGTGTCCCCCACTGCGGTGCATACGGATTGGCGTCTTCTTCACGCTCATCCCAGTTGAACGACCGTGCGCCGTAGGGGCAGGCGGCCTGACAGTAGCGGCAGCCAATACAGCGGTCATAGTCCATCATGACCAGACCGTCGTCGCGGATATAGGTGGCGGCCACCGGGCAGACCTTCACACAGGGCGCGTTCTGGCAGTGCAGGCAGGGCCGCGTCACATGGAAGACCTCGCCGGTCTCGGTGCGATCCTCCAGGTGGATGTTCCAGCGCATATCGGTGCGCGTGTCGTTGATCGCCTGGCAGGCGTAAACGCAGTATTCGCAGCCGATGCACTTCTTCAGGTCAATAACCATGCCCCAGTGTGGGCGTTCGCGGTCCTGTTCACCAATCACGTTATCCGGTTCCAGCCGGTCGAAATACCCGCCGACCAGATCAGACAGCGGGTCCGCCAGGACAACAGCCGCCCCGACCGATACCCCTGCACCCAGCATGATCTGGATTAGCTCACGCCGGGTTACCAGCGTAGTATCATTATCAGCCATTGTTTTCTGCTCTCTCACGTCTCATCAATACCCATAATATGGAAACACCCAGCCCTAAACCGACGATCAATCCCTGAGTCAGACGGATGTAGTCGTTATCGCTGCCAGTCTCTTCCTCTTTGGTCAGACTGAGTTCGTTTTGCAATTCCTCGACACGGACCAGCAGTTCGTTACGCTCCTCGGCCAGCACGGAGTCAACGTCAATCAGGATGGGCGATGCACCGGTCAGCGAGATTTCCTGGTGGCAGTCGGTACACGCCACCGTCCCCACATACATCGTGTGGTCGGCCAGCTTGTGCAGTGCATCGGCTTCCTTCTGGTACATGTGGCAACTGGCACAGGTGACTTCCACCCCTTCAAACGCGATTTCGTTGTGGGTCAGGTGGACGTAGGTGTTGGTATCGTCCTGGTGGCAGTTGAGGCACATGGCATCAACAACGCTGGTGGCGGCACTCAGAACCGATTTATCGTCGGGTTCGCGGATGTTCTGGCCGTGCGGGTTGTGGCAGGTGGCGCAGCCAATGGCTCCCATGTCGGCAGTGAATGCGTGCAGACTGCGCTCCCACTCAAAGAAGGTGTTGGTGTGGCAGTCACCGCAGGTCTCGGTATCGGTGCTGACGACGAAGGGGGCCGGTGGGTGATTGGCGGGTGTCTGCCCGTGACACGCTTCACACTGGATATTCTCAGCCAGATATGTCTGTGTCGACGGTTGGTAGTCGGTCGTGTGGCAGGCCAGACATTCCGGGTCACTGTCCTCAGCGATCCAGGCTTCCTGGAATGACTCGCGGTCATAGGCAATCGCGTGGACGCCGGTATGCCAGGCGGCGTGATAATCCAGGTGGCACTCGCCGCAGGATTGATCGCTGTATTCCGGCGTCGGCTCGTCCACAACCTCTTCATCCTGGGCCAGAACACCCGCCACACCGAATCCGAAAAACAGAAGAATGACGAGACTAAAGCGTAGCTTCATGAGAGTTTCCTTCCAATGAAAAAACATAGTCCCAGAAAGCATTCTGGGCAGTGACCATCATATTGCCGGCGTGACGAACCATGTAAAGCTGCTGGACCATCCGCACGTTCTGGATGGTGATCTGTGCGACCTTACTCGACCCCAGGGCTTCGGCAGCCGCACATCGGGAGACAAAGGCCACGCCGATGCCCTCGCTCACTGCCATACAGATCGCTTCCGAATTGCCCATAACCATCACAGTAGGCAGTTCCGCCGGGTTGATGTCGTGACGAGCCAGTTCTTCCACGACCGTCTGCATGGTACCCGATGCCAGTTCCCGGCGGATAAAGCGAGCCTGCGGCAGCCGATCCGGTGGGATGGTGCCATCTGCTGCCCAGGGATGTGTGGGATGTGCGATCAGGATCACTTCGTCTTTGGCAAACGGACGGTAGTCTAACTCCTGTGACACCTCGCGCAGGCTGGTGATGGCGATATGGGCCTCCCCACCCACCAGTTGCGCTAACGCCAGTCCCCGGTTGAACACATAACACGTTACGGTAACCATCGGATACTGATCGACGAACCCGGCAATGATGCGCGGCAGGGCGTATTTGCCGCCGGTGGTGCTGCACGCCAGATCAAGATTGCCCACTACCTCGCCTTTCATCGAAATGATGCTTTGTTGGACGTGCAGCGCGTGGTCCACAAGCTGGCGGGCCATCGGAATCAAGGACTGGCCGATCTCGGTCAGTTCAATGTGACGTCCGGAGCGATGAAACAATTCGATATTCAAGCGTTTTTCCAGGGAGCGGATTTGCATGCTGACCGCAGGTTGGGAGAGCTGCAAACGCCGACCCGCCGCGGAGAAGCTGCCTGCTTCTGCGGCTGCCAGAAAGATTTGCATCTCATAAATATCCAACATACGTTTAGACCCCTTATTGTGAATAGCGTAACAAACTTAGGGGCAGTTGCGCAATAAGGCTGGCACAATCCTTTATCACTTTTGCTTATGGACATCCATAAGGAGGTTGCATAAGAAGAACTTATGCAATCGCTTGTTTTGCATAAGTTCTTGATGCTATACTTGTGAAGCAAAGCACAATTCGGGGGATTTTTTATGAAAAAAGCTTTGTTACTCCTGGGGCTTACCGCCGTGATCGGCGGAATTGTTGGTCTGGTGTTTGCCCAGACAGCCGATACCCCGCCCCGCGTCGCCATGAGCGACAGCACACCCATAACCGTCAACGATGCACAACCTGATGTAGTGATTGCGCTGCCTGTCCAGCAGGACCAGCAGTCGGAACCGGACCAGGGTTGTATTGACTGTCATGCGGATGCTGAACTCCTTCAGGTGTTGGCTGAGGAAGACGATACGCCCAAGCCGCCATCTGAAGGCTCCGGGTGAGGTGGCTCTGTGCCTCCGTTGGAGGTATGGGAAAAAGTTCTGATTGATGCGGAAGCTTACCAGGACGATGTGCACGGCTATATCCCCTGCACCGAGTGTCATGGTGGTGAAGACATCAGCGGCAGCGATATGGATACCAAGTATGCGGCCCATGCGGGTATGGTGCGCGATCCATCGCTGGATGCGGAAGCGGCCTGTGGCGATTGTCACATTGATATCGCACCGCATAACGAGGACAACCTGCATTTCAGCCTGGCCGGGTACGATACCAAGCTCTACGAACGCAGTACACCGGAAAACCACCCGATTATCGAAGAGGGGCAGTCATATCACTGTAACGACTGCCATTCATCCTGCGGTCAGTGTCATGTCAGCCAGCCGACCAGCGTCGGGGGCGGTCTGATCGACGGTCATGTCTTTAACCAGACCCCGTCCATGAGCCGCCAGTGTACCGCCTGTCACGGCAGCCGGGTGAAGAACGAATACACCGGTGCCAATGAGGGGTTGGCCGCCGACGTGCATTTGCGTTCGGCCCGTATGGTCTGCACGGACTGTCACGAAAGCGGCGATATGCACGGTACAGCGCATATCAACTCTGAAGAAGGCATGCACAACCACCGTTATGACGGGGAGCAGTCGCCATCGTGCGAAAGCTGCCACGAGGATCAAATCGGACGCGGCAGCGATAACCCGTACCACGAAGCACACGGTACCGAGGTATTGTCGTGCCAGGTATGTCATTCAGTTGACTACATCAACTGCTGGGACTGCCACCTGGAACGGACCGACGACGAGTTCGCCCTGCCCTACTACCGGCTCCAACATGAGGAAATGGGTTTCTATATCGGGCGTACACACGCCAGTCGCCGGATCGACCTTACCGCTACGTGCCGGTGCGTCATGTGCCGACCTTCCCGGAACTGTTCGAGCTATACGGCGAGAACGTCCTGGACGAATTCCAGGATTTACCGACATGGACCTATGCCACGCCGCACAACATCCAGAAGAACACACCGCAGACGGAATCGTGCGAAAGTTGTCATGGCAACGAGCAGTATTTCCTGACACCGGACAAGGTCGATCCAGCGTTCATCGAAGCCAACGCCAGTGTGATCGTGCCGGTGGCACCACCGCTGCCAGAGACCTACGATTTCGATCTGGAAGCCTATCTGCGCGGCGATGATACCGA
>CAYQJO010000075.1:0-17919 GCA_964417785.1 uncultured Anaerolineaceae bacterium
GCTGACCGATCTCCCTACCCCCGCACGATGTTTACCATCATGGTCTGGGCGGCTTTCCTCAGTGCATTGATTCCGCTGGTCTCGCGTCCGGTCTTGCAGGCGGCTGCTGAGGCGGTTGTTGGTGCAGACGCAGCCCTGGCATTCGGGTCGTTTATCGCGGTCCTGGTATTGTTCTCGATTCCAGTCACGTTATTGGGCTGCGTATCACCGTTCGCCCTGCGTCTTTTGATCGAGGATACCGCCGATGCCGGACGATTATCCGGTCAAATTTCCGCAGTCAGCACCGTTGGCAGCCTGATCGGAACCTTTTTGCCAGTGTTGTTCCTTATTCCAGAACTGGGGACTTTCCGCACATTCATCGTTTTCTCTGCACTACTTTACGGCACAGGATTTGCGGGCTTATGGAACGAGGACGGCTTCAGGGCATTACGATGGGCCTGGATGCCTATTATCATTGGTGTTTTAACTGTCTGGGCGCTCAACGGTCCGCTTCGCGCCCCCGAAGCCAGTAATCAACTGCTGTTTGAAGCGGAAAGCGCCTATAACTATATCCAGGTTCAGGAAGATGCCGGCGGGTATCGTTACCTGTATCTCAACGAGGGCCAGGGGGTTCACAGCATTTGGCACCCGACCATTTACCGTTACGACGGAACGTGGGACCTCTTTCTGGCAGCCCCTTACTTCAATACACCACCACACATGCCCGCAGACGTCGACAGCCTGTTGGTGATCGGGTTGGCTGCTGGTACCATTCCACGCCAGTATCAGCACGTTTATGGCGATATTCCGATGGATGGGGTAGAGATTGACCCGCTCATTACCGAGGCTGGTTCGCGCTATTTCGATATGAATGCTGAAGCCATGCCCAGTTTGACCGTATACACCCAGGATGGACGCTATGTTCTCAACCAACTGGACCGCACCTACAGTGTGATCGCTATCGATGCTTACCGCCCACCGTATATCCCCTGGCATCTCACCACAATAGAGTTTTTCGAGGAAATTCGTGACCACCTCCATTCGAATGGTGTAGTCGCTGTCAATGTGGGGCGCACCAGCACCGACCGCCGTCTGATCGATGCCATGAGCCGCACCCTGATAGCGGTCTTTCCTTCTGTTCATGCCATTGATGTCCCGCGTTCATTCAATACAATACTGGTGGCAACTGTACAACCGACCATCGATGATAATATCGTCCAAAACTACTACGTTTTGCCGGATGACACGCCGGACCTGCTGCGCGAGACCCTCGCCGTGAGTGCCAACAATAGAGTGCCGGTGCAGCCGTCGGAGACAGTGTTCACGGATGATCGTGCACCGGTCGAGACACTGGTCGACTCCCTGGTTCTCAACTTTCTGCTTTTTGGCGATATTGACGAGGTTCGATGATCAGACTGGCCCACCTTATCATCACAATATCTGTTCCTATCCTGTTGACATTGCTCAGTGTACGTCTGGTGATGACGCCACTGTTCCTGCAATTTGAGTACAACCGTCCCGGTTTCCCCGACGACATTTATGGTCTGACAAAAGCGGAACGGCTGGAATACGCACCTTATGCCCTGGATTACCTTATCAATGGCGAACCGATCTCGTATCTGGCCGAACTTGAGTTTCCTAACGGTACCCCACTGTTCAATGGCCGGGAAATGCGCCACATGCAGGATGTACAGACCGTTACGCAGATGGCGTTTGCACTGCTGATCGCCAATGGAATCACATTTGTGGCGATCAGCACATGGCTCTGGCACAAACAACGACTCTTCCAGGCGATCCGTGATGGAAGTCTCCTGACATTGAGCATGATCGGTGCTATAGTGGTGGTGGCAGTTGTCGCCTGGGACACGTTTTTCACCAGCTTTCATCGACTGTTTTTTGAGAGTGGGACCTGGCGATTCGCCTACTCGGACACACTGATACGGCTGTTTCCAGAGCAATTCTGGTTCGATGCAGCCTTAATGATCGGTGGATTGACCGGGTTGGAGGCATTGCTCCTTCTGGTGATGGGGTTACGTGGCACAAACTTAACGCAAAGTTAAAACAGGTGTGCTATGTTCATCAAGTGGTTCACGGTGGGTCTCAAAGTCAAACGCTGGCTTTTGGTGGGACTGCTGGGAAATGTGATGGTCGGCGTTGCTCTGGCCGGACTGATAGTCAATATGACATCAGCAGAGTCCTTGCAGTTCAACTGGGCGATCATTCTTGTTTTGATTGGGTCTGGCGGTATACTCATCGGTTCATCTCAGATAGCGCTGTCACGCAATTTACTGGCACCCTATCGCCTTCATCATCAGGGAAGCGTGGTGGATGTTGTTTTTGCGCATAGCAAACGTCATAAGGGCCTGCGTGTGGTTGCTATTGGTGGCGGCACTGGCCTGCCCTCAGTCTTACGGGGCTTGAAAGCGCATACCTCCAACATCACAGCGGTAGTCACTGTCGCTGATGATGGTGGGAGTTCGGGCATTCTCCGGCGTGACCTCGGTGTGATCCCGCCCGGTGACATCCGCAACAATATCGCTGCTCTGGCAGATGACGAGAGCTTGATGACCCGATTGTTTCAGCATCGCTTTGACAACGGTGATCTTGGCGGCCATGCATTTGGCAACCTGTTCATTGCTGCGCTGGCGTCCATCAGCGGCGGCGTGGATACGGCCCTGACAGAAATCGGGCGTGTGCTGAACATCCAGGGGCGTGTGCTGCCAGCCACGCTCGATGATGTCAATCTGGTCGCATCCGTGCGGCTTCCAGGGAAGGCACACCCCATACGTATTCAGGGCGAATCGAAAATTAGCGAAGTCGGCGGCCAGATCGAACAAATTGGTCTGACACCCGCAAGTGCAGACGCTTACGAAGAGAGCGTTCAGGCTATTCTGGATGCCGACCTGGTTGTGATCGGCCCTGGCAGTCTGTACACAAGCATCCTGCCCAATCTCATGGTACAGGGTATTTCCAATGCTATCCTGCAATCAAGGGCTTATCGGGTGTACGTCTGCAACGTTGCCACGCAGCCGGGTGAAACCGAAGACTATTCAGTTGCCGATCATGTTATGGCGCTGGAACAACACATCGGACGGGGGATGTTCACATATGTTCTTGCCAACAATGCCACCCCAACTTTGAACGCCGGTGTCAACACGCATTATGTCACACCGGTACCCAAAGAACACGAGATTAAACAGCGGTACAAAATACGCTATACTGATCTCACCGATACAGCACGCCCGTGGCGACATGATCCACAAAAACTGGCTGCGGCGCTGCTCAAATTGTTTGAGGAGGAAAAGGTGGGTGCTTCAGCCCCCATCTTTGACAAAGTGTAAACAAACCGAAAGGAACAAAACACTATGGCAATTCGTGTAGGTGTAAACGGTTTTGGGCGCATTGGTCGCCAGGTCGTCAAGATTATGCGCGAGAAGTACAAAGATGAAATTGATGTCGTCGCGTTCAATGACCTCGGTGACCTGGAAACAATGGCGCACCTGTTCCGCTATGACTCAACCTACGGGCGCTATCCTGGTGAAGTCCAGGTCAAGGGCGACAGCCTGATCGTTGACGGCGATGAAATCAAGGCGCTGGCTCAGCGCGATCCAGCCACCCTCCCCTGGGGTGATCTGGGAGTTGACATTGTTATCGAGAGTACCGGCATCTTCCGCGACAAAGAATCGGCATCCAAGCATATCGCCAGTGGTGCCAGGAAGGTGATTATCTCTGCGCCGGCAAAAGATGAAGACCTCACCATCGTGCTTGGCGTGAATGAAGACCAGTACGATCCGGCCAACCACCATGTGGTCTCGAATGCGTCCTGTACCACCAACTGCCTTGCACCAGCGGCCAAAGTGGTCAACGATGAATTCACCATCCAGAAAGCATACATGACCACCATCCACAGCTACACCAACGACCAGCAGATTCTGGACCTGCCGCATAAGGACCTGCGCCGTGCCCGTGCCGCTGCTCAGAACATCATCCCCACGACCACCGGTGCCGCCAAAGCCGTGTCTCTGGTAATCCCGGAACTCGAGGGCAAGTTCGATGGTATGGCTGTGCGAGTACCTACGGCGACTGGCTCCCTGGTGGACTTCGTGGCAGTGGTTGAGAAAGCCACCGACAAGGACGCATTGATCGCCGCATTCCAGAAAGCCGCTGATGGTCCGATGAAGGGTATCCTTGGTGTGACCCATGAGCCGTTGGTCTCGTCCGACATCCGGGGTGACGAGCGTTCGAGTATCATTGACGCTGAGTTTTGCGCCGTTGACGGTACGCTGGTCAAGGTCATCACCTGGTATGACAATGAGTGGGGTTACTCAACTCGTACAGCCGACCTTGTGAAGTTCATGGGCGACAAGCTGTAGGTTAGCGCGAATCCAATCATACATTGAGGCGAGGTTATCTCGCCTCTTTTTGCGTAGATCAAGGAGATTGTAGCATGAACAAAATGTCAGTTCGTGATGCCGATCTGAAAGGCAAGCGCGTTCTGGTCCGGGTGGATTTCAACGTGCCACTCGATGGTGACAGGATCACCGACGACACCCGTATTCGTGCCGCCGTGCCAACCATCAAGTTTATTCTTGATCAGAATCCGAAGGCCGTGATTCTGATGTCACATCTGGGCCGCCCTAAAGACGGACCCGATCCGAAATTCTCGCTGGCCCCGGTTGCACCAGCACTGGCGGCCCTATTGGGCAAGGATGTCGCTTTTGTCGATGATACCGTCGGTGGCAAAGTTGAACAGGCTGTCAACGATCTGCCTGGAGGCGGTGTCCTGCTGCTGGAAAACACCCGTTTCTACAAGGGCGAAACTAAGAACGACGCTGAACTCTCGCAAAAATTGGCCCGTTTGGGCGATGTCTTTGTCAATGACGCTTTCGGTTCCGCCCATCGCGCTCATTCCTCTACGGTTGGAGTGACCAATCACCTGCCAGCGGTCGCTGGTCTGCTGCTGGAAAAAGAAATCGACTATCTGGCGAACGCCATTGAATCGCCCAGACGGCCATTCATTGCCATTCTCGGCGGTGCAAAAGTGTCGGATAAGATCGCCGTTATTGAAGCGCTGTTGAGCAAAGTTGATATGCTGCTCATCGGTGGGGGCATGGCGAATACCTTCTTCAAGGCGCAGGGCTACGAGATGGGCAACTCTCTGGTTGAATTTGACGCAGTTGAGACCGCCAAGAATCTGCTGGATCGTGGTGGCGACAAGCTGGTCTTGCCCACCGATGCCGTCATCGGCGACAAGTTTGACAACGAAGCTGAGCGCAAAACCATCAATGTCGGTGACGGCGTGCCGGAGCGTTGGGCTATCTATGACATAGGTCCCAAATCCATTGAACTTTTTGCACAAAAACTGGACAGAGCGCAAACCGTCGTCTGGAACGGTCCGATGGGCGTTTTTGAGATGTCTAACTTCGCCGAAGGCACTTTCGCGGTTGCCCGTATGCTGGCGCAGGAGACCGATAAAGGCGCGGTGACGATTATTGGCGGTGGCGACTCGGCAGCCGCTATCGAGGATTCCGGATTGGCTGACAAAATCACCCATATTTCGACCGGCGGTGGGGCCAGCCTGGAAATGCTCGAAGGCCAGGCGCTCCCCGGGCTGGTTGCGTTAAAGGACAAATAATCATGAGAACACCTATCATCGCCGGCAACTGGAAAATGCACAAAACGGTGGCCGAGTCCATCGCTTTTGTGAAAGAACTGGTCCCGGCACTGGAAGCTTATTCTGGCGTTGAGCGCGTGGTCGCTCCGGTTTTCGTCGCAGTTCCAGCCGTAGCCGAGACGCTGAAAGACACACCCATTAAAGTCAGCGCCCAGAACGTTCACTGGCAAGACAGCGGTGCTTTCACCTCTCAGATCGCACCCGGTATGCTCCAGGGACTGGTCGAGTATGTCATCATCGGTCACTCTGAGGTACGCCAATACCTGTACGAAACCGACGAGATGATTAACAAGAAGGCCAGGGCGCTGCTGGATCATGGGTTGAAGCCCATCCTGTGTGTTGGCGAGAGTCTGGAACAAAACGAATCCGGTAAAACGGAATCGTTTGTTAGTGGTCAGGTCCGCGCTGCATTGGATGGAATCAGTGCTGATGACATGACCAGAATCGTCATCGCCTATGAACCTATCTGGGCCATTGGCACGGGTAAGAACGCCAGCGGCGAAATCGCCAACAACATCATCGGCGGCACCATCCGCAACACACTCAAATCGCTCTACGGTAACACCGTTGCCGATGCGGTTCGCATTCAATACGGCGGTAGCGTCAAACCGGACAACATGGCAGAATACATGTCCCAACCTGACATTGATGGCGCACTGGTGGGTGGAGCCTCACTTCAGGTAGGATCGTTTACCGACCTTGTACGCATCGCTGCTGAGGCCAAAGGGGTGTAAGCACTGTCTGTTCTGGATGTTATTTTGGCCGGCCTATTGGTCAGCTTCATGTTCAACCTGTTGCGACAGCTTGAACGCTGGTTACACCAGCATGTTTTTAAAGTCGGCTGGCTGATAACCAAAAACTTCCAGACAACCACCATCCTCTACTACACATTCTTTCTGCCCGGCGTTATCCTGTATGAGTTTGTGTACTGGTTGGCGGCGGGCATTCTCAATGTGCATGCCGAACGCTCCATACAATGGCCGGAGAAACAGGAAATTGGCGAACTACGCTTGAATTTTGTCCGTCTCTCCCGCCGGGCCAACCCCTTCAAGGTCGCCCTTATCAGTCTGGCACCGTTGGTGGTCGGATTGTTCGTGGTGTGGTTCATCGCCAATAATATCTTTCACCTGGACGAAGCTACTACCATTCTCGCGGAAGGACGTCTGCGAGCACTCGGCGATGCGTTGGCTGCACTTACATCGGCCCCTGATTTTTGGCTTTGGGCCTATTTTCTGTTTGCAGTCAGCAATACCATGACACCAGACCTGTCGCAGCTCAAAAACTGGCGTCGTTGGCTGCTGGTCGTTCTTGCTATCATCAGCGTTCCTCTTTTCATCATTGGAGTGGGCGACGATATCTGGGGGCAGACACTTACCGGGCCGGTCGCGACTGTTTTCAACACCTTATCTGGCATTTTCGCCATCATCATCGTCACCAACGCCTTTGCCGTTGCCATTCTGGGGGCCATCGAGGCCCTGATCGAGTGGGCCACCGGTGACAGTGCCACCTTTCGCAATGGCAAGATGATCGTCATGACCCGCGCCGAGGCCATCGCACAGCGTCGCCAACAGCGTGAGCGCTCACGCCGAGGACAGCAGCGCCAACCGGCAAAAGCCTTGAGCAGCGGACCGCCTTCTATCTACAAGCGTGAACTACCCATTCCGGGCATACCTGGACAGGAACTGGTGACCCAGGCACCATCCAACATCCTCGGTTCCGACGAAAAACCGAAATTGTCTGCCATGCGACCGGCCCGTGAAGTGCCGTCTGTTATCCCATCGCAGTTGAATGACGATGAAAAGGCAAAGCCATCTGCACCACCCGTCACAACCCCATCACCGGATAATGAGCGCGACGAGGATATAGAGTCGCCGCGTTCGGTGGCAGTGCGTGGCGCAACACCACCTACCCCCTCCATCATGCCACCAGCGGACGACGAGAGCGCGGATGAACCATCACAACCGCGTCCGGCAACCGTGCGTGGTGCGCGACCGGCAGGTCAACACAGGCCGACTTCATCAACTTCAATAGACGCATTCAAACAGGAAGGCAACGCAGACATCCGCAATCGATTGGCCGCAATGCGACAGCAACGAGAATCTGCCCACAAGCCTGTGGACGATGAAGATGACGAGCTAACCTATGAGGACGTGGATGACTGACGCGCCAGCAGAGCGAACCCTGCACCAATCAACAGCAGCATGGTCCCCAATGCCACAAATTTAAATAACTGGCTGGTCGTTATCAGCGTTAGCACCCCGAACAACGTGCAAAACAGATAGTATGTCAGAACAATCTGCCGCTGGCTGAACCCCATGTCTTGTAAACGGTAATGTACATGCCCCCGATCACCATGCATCGGGTTTTTACCGCGCCAGATACGATAAGTGGCCTGCCATGCCAGGTCCATCAGCGGCAAACCCATAACCAGCAGAATAGTCGCCATTTTTGCCCCGCCAATGATACTCAATACACCTAACGTGTAACCCAGGAAGTACGCCCCCCCTCCCATGATGATTCGCGCCGGGTGGAAGTTGTAGAGCAGAAATGCGGCTGAGGCTCCCATCAGTGCCAATGGCAACAGGCTCACACTTAACTGCTCTAACACAAACGCACTGTGAATAAACAGCATGCTACCGGCGATCAAGGCAACTCCTGCCGCCAGACCGTCCAGACCATCCATGAAGTTGGCGGTGTTCATCATGAGGCCCAACCATAACATACTCAGGCACACCGTCACGAAATAGGGCCAGGGGTCGGTTTGCTGGCCGGTCAGCGGGTTGTTGAGCGTTTCAATGATGATCTGGAACGCTATGGCAATGCCTGCCACAAAAATCTGAGCAACACCGAGTTGAACGGCGTTGAGTTCAAACGCATCATCAACCACCCCAACCACCATGATAACCGTGGCACCGATCAACAAGCCAGTCAGGCGGATGACTTCAGCCTCGTCAAAACGCGGAACATTGACGAATTGGGCTGCCACCGCCGCCAGAACGAACCCGGTATAAATAGCGACACCGCCAAGCTTCGACACCTGCCGCTGGTCTGCTTCACTCTGCCGTCGTCCACCAGACTTCGCGGTTATACCAACCTGCCTACCCAACCACCCCATCACCGGAACCAATCCGAGTGTGGTCGCAAATGCCAGCCCAAAGACAATCACATAAGCGCTGTTCATGTACCGAACTGCCGGTCCCCGGCATCACCCAGACCAGGTACGATGAATCCAATCTCATTGAGATGGCTGTCCACCGCCGCCACATGGATGGGTACATCAGGATGGGCTGCCGCCAGCGCTTCGACGCCTTCGGGTGCTGCCAGCAAACCGAGGAATTTGATCCGCTGCACACCCCAGCGTTTGAGAATGTCCACTGTCGCAATCGCAGAACCACCAGTTGCCAGCATCGGATCAAGTACCAAACACATCTGCACGGTCGGTTCAGTTGGCAGCTTATTGTAGTATTCCACCGGACGCAGGGTTTCTTCATCGCGGTAAAGACCAATATGCCACACCTGAGCATCTGGCAGCAATTCCAACACACCGTCCACCAATCCCAATCCAGCCCGCAAGATCGGCACCAGTCCGATTATTTCATGTGCCACATGGCCGCTGGATTCGCCCATTGGTGTCGTGACAACTTTGCCCTCCAGTTTGAGATCCTGTGTCGCCTCATAGCAAAGCAACAGGGCCATCTCATATACCAGATCACGGAAAATTCGGTGATTGGTATTCACATCACGCAGCAGCGTGAGCTTATGCTGGATCAGGGGATGTTGGGATATGTGTAATTTTGCCATCGTCTACTCCTTTAGCCAGCAGGATTTTAGACCGCCGGTTGACCAAACGCAACCATTCGCTATACTCAGTTAGAACATATTTGTCATGTGGGAGAATTACAAATGTCCGATGATGGGCGTGTTCTGAGCGGCCAGCGTCGCCCCCATGAGGGAGATAATCTCGCGCTCCGCCCACAATCGCTGAAAGACATTGTCGGGCAGGACCGGGTACGCGAAAATCTGCGGATCATCATCGAAGCGGCATTGGCACGCGGTGAACCCGTAGACCACATTCTATTCTACGGACCACCCGGTCTGGGCAAGACATCGCTGGCCCATGTGGTCGCCAACGAAATGAGCGCGAAGATTCACATCACTGCCGGCCCATCCATTGAACGTGCCGGCGATCTGGCGGCAATCCTGACCCATATGAAGAAAAGCGACATTCTCTTTATCGATGAGGTCCACCGGCTTGGGCGTGCTGTTGAAGAGATTCTGTACCCCGCGATGGAAGACTTCAAGCTGGATATTGTGATCGGGAAAGGACCAGCAGCCAAGAATGTGCGCTTGAATTTACCCCGATTCACGGTGATCGGTGCCACGACACGCCTTTCGCTTTTAGCTGGCCCCCTGCGTGACCGCTTTGGTGCGCGTTTTCGTCTTGACTTCTACGATCAGCAAGCGATGGAATTCATCATCAAACGAGCCGCTGAACTGCTGCATGTCGAGATCGCGCCGCCCGGATTGTCGGAAATTGCACGCCGGTCACGCGGTACGCCGCGTGTTGCTTTGCGTCTACTACGCCGTGTACGTGACTACGCCCAGACCCGTGCCGACGGTGTCATCACAGGTCCGGTTGCAGGCGATGCGTTGCAGCTTATGGAGATTGATCATCTTGGCCTTGATGATATTGACCGGCGTATTCTCCAGACGATCATTGAGAAGTTTGCTGGGGGTCCCGTTGGCCTGGATACGATAGGGGCAGCCATCAGCGAAGACAGTTCGACTATCATGGATGTCTATGAACCCTACCTGCTTCAACTCGGTTTCCTCGACCGAACCCCACGCGGGCGCATTGCTACATCTCACGCTTACGAGCATCTCGGTATACCTTACGAAGAACCACCCGATCAGAAGAGGCTGCTTTGAACATCGACAATTTCGATTACCATCTACCCGAATCCTGTATCGCTCAGGAACCTGTAGAACCCCGCGACTCATCTCGTCTGATGCTATTGGATCGCCAATCTGGTGAGATCACCCACCATCATTTCCGCGACATCATCAATTTCATCCAACCGAATGATGTACTGGTATTGAATAACACACGTGTGATCCGTGCCCGCCTTTCGGCTGTACGTACCGACACGGATGGCAAAATGGAAGTCCTGCTCCTGCGCCAGATTGATGATACCCGCTGGCATGTTTTGGTAGGTGGTAAACGCGCCGATCCAGGAACGCAGATCGCCTTCCCCGACAGTCAGCTAAAAGCCGAAGTGCAGGAGACCCTGGAAGCGTCCGAACGGATCATACAGTTCAACAAACCGGTCCAGCCCTATCTCGAAGAAATCGGCGAGATGCCGCTGCCGCCGTATATCCACACTCATCTTGATGATGCGGAACGCTACCAGACGATCTACAGTCGGGTGGAAGGCTCGGCAGCTGCACCGACAGCCGGTTTGCACTTCACCCCGGACGTGCTGATCGCACTCCGAAATAAGGGTGTAAAGATGGCATACTGCACCCTTCATATCGGCCTGGACACATTTCAACCAGTCAAAGTGAACCGGATTGAAGATCACCAGATACACCGCGAATACGCTACATTAACGGGTGACAATGCCCGATCTATCAACGAGGCTAAACTCGCCGGTGGTCGCATTATCGCCGTTGGTACGACGACCGCTCGTACACTGGAAACCGCCGGCATTCTCAGCGCCGGCGGTGACCCCGGCGACCCGGCAGCTTCCGAGAATGTCTGTCCCTGGCGTCCGGTGATTGCCTTCGAACAAGACACTAACCTGTTTATCTATCCAGGCTACAAATGGCGGGTGGTCGATACCCTGATAACCAACTTCCACCTGCCGAAATCGACCTTATTGATGATGGTCTCCGCGTTCGCCGGGCGTGACCAGATACTACATGCCTACAACACCGCTAGAGACAGCGGCTACCGCTTCTACTCCTTCGGTGATGCTATGATGATTGTGTAAAACTGGTCGTTGACCCGTCTGGTACCATCGCCTATAATAACCATTCATACCCTTTACAGGGGTGTCTTTCTGTTAAGCCAATGTTCCCCGTCGGTTTGCCCAGGCCAACTGGCGGTGAAGCGAAGATTGGGAGTAAACCACAGTGTACGCAATCATCCGCACCGGCGGGCGGCAGTACCATGCTGAAGTCGGCGAAACCGTAGATGTCGAACGCCTGCCTAATGAAGTTGATGAACAAATCGAAATCGATGACGTACTGATGGTTGGTGACGGCGACAACACCGTCATCGGTCAGCCAAAAGTAGACGGCGCTGTTGTCAAAGCGACAATTGTCAGCCAGTACCGTGCCAAGAAGCTGATTGTATTCAAGTACAATCAACGCACGAATTACCGGCGTAAGAAAGGCCACCGTCACTACTATACTCGTCTTCGTATTGACGACATTTCCGTAAACTAGGAGGTTTGTACAGATGGCGCACAAAAAAGGAGCCGGTTCAAGCCGCAACGGTCGTGACAGCAATTCTAAACGCCTGGGGGTGAAGCGCTACGGGGGAGAATACGTAATCCCCGGTAACATCATTATTCGCCAGCGTGGCACCAAATTCCACCCCGGGGAAAATGTTGGTATTGGTAGAGATCACACCCTCTTTGCAGTCGCCGAAGGTGTGGTTGTTTTTGAACGGATTCGTGGTCGTAACGGCCAGAAGCGAGTCTCAGTCCAGCCTTTACCGGCTGAGGCTGCTGGCGACTAAATCCCATATAAGCCATCACGCTACCCCGCCTCAAGGGCCGTGATGTAGACAACTGAGGAGACAACCTGTGAAAGAAAAACTCCATCCAGCCTGGTTTCCAGATGCACAAGTCGTCTGTGCTTGCGGCAATAGCTGGACAACGGGCGCAACAGTACAGGAAATCCGTACTGACATCTGCTCGGCCTGCCATCCATTCTACACCGGTGAACAGCGTATCGTGGACACCGAAGGTCAGGTGGATCGCTTCATGAAACGCCTGCAAGCGCGTGATAGCATTCGTGCGCAGAGCGAAGCCCGTGAAGCTGCCAAAACACCACCGGAACTACCACTGACCGAACTGGGTTTGAATGCCCGTTTTACCGACATTCTCGCCGAGAATGGTATGGTCACTGTTGCGGACTTCTTCGAGAAGCTGGAATCCGGCGGTGACGAACCGATCCTGGAACTTCCCGGCATCGGACGTAAAGTCCTCTCCGACTTGAAGAAGACACTGCGCAATCGCGGCTACGACGTTCCGTTAGCCGAATAACCTCACATAAACATCACACTAAAAAGGGCAGCCATCTCTAGGCTGTCCTTGCGTTTTGATTTGAATAGAAAGCCAAACAATGCGCCATTTCAGCGGTCGTGTGGAGTTAATTTGCGGCAGTATGTTCTGCGGGAAAACCGAGGAATTGATTCGTCGTGTGCGGCGGGCCGTCATCGCTCGCCAGGAAGTCCAGGTCTTCAAACCCGCCATCGATGACCGTTACGGCATCGAATATGTGAGCAGTCACGACGGACAGAGAGTAGAAGCTATCTCGGTCAATTGTTCTCAGGAGATTCTAAACAATCTTGGAGCAACCACAACAGTCGTGGCAATTGATGAGGCACAGTTCTTCGACCACAATATTGTTCATATCGTCAACGATCTGGCAAACCGCGACATTCGGGTAATTATAGCGGGTTTGGACCTGGATTTTCGCGGCGAACCCTTCGGTCCCATGCCAGAATTGCTGTGTCAGGCGGAAGAAGTAACCAAATTGCATGCGATTTGCGTGGAATGTGGTGCGCTGGCCTGTCGCACACAGCGCCTGGTCAACAGCAAACCAGCCCGCTATGATGACCCAATCATCATGGTTGGCGCTGAGGAAACGTATGAAGCCCGCTGTCGCAAACACCACATCGTTTTGAAGTGAACTTTCATTTCTGCTAGAATTACTCGCGGATTTGAGAGTGTTCAAAAGGGAATAAGATATGGGAGTTCAAGCAGCACAACTCGGTAAATCACAGCCTCTAAACGATCAACAAAAAAGCCAGATGTGGTTACGGGACAAAAAGTGGGACCTGATTTACATCACGTTCAGCGTAATTGTTGTACCGATGCCCTACTTGTTTTACTTGATCGGGATGCACTGGTTCAACCTCAGCGACGACATAAGCCGCAATCTGATTAACGGCTTTGTTGCCGTCGCCATCGGCGGACCGCACATGATGTCCACATTCCTTCGGACCGGGTTGGACGAAGGCTTCAAGTCGCGCTACCCCATGTTGATCCGCTCATCTGTCATTATCCCCATCGTGGTCGTATCACTGGCCTTTCTGAACCTGAATCTACTGTTGACCGTCTTTTTCTTCTGGGCGGCCATGCACGTTCTGCATCAGGTGACATACATCGTCGAGCTTTATAATCACAAAGAACACAGCTACATTCGGGCTAACAGTGCAGTAACACCTGCTGCCCGTCTCGTTGATTATGCGGTGATTTTGACTTGCATGTTCCCCATCGCAGCCTTCAAAATCAGTAACGGCTCGTTTGAAGTCGGCGTGAACGATCTGACGCAGGTTATCCCAACACTCTTCCAGGACGCCTGGTTCTTCTGGCTCATGTCAAGTGTCTTCCTGGTGGCGCTGGGGTTATACATCGCTAAGACGGTGCGTGAATATCAAAACGGCTATCTCAATTGGCCCAAGACAGTGTTTATTGTTTTCACCGTTGTGGTTGCGTTCTCAATGTCGGCGTTGCCGAATCTGGATACAGCCTTCCAGGGCCTCAACACCTGGCATTCGTTCCAGTATCTCGCAATCACCTTCTATATCATCAAGATCAAGCAGCAATATGGCAATTTGGACCAGTCCGCACCACTGGTCGCTCGATTTAGCCGGGGTAAAGACTCGCGTGGATTGTATTTCCTCAGCACGATAATGTTGGTGGGTTCTGCTATGATATTCGTTGTGGTCTACGCTGCCGCGCATGTTGTCACACCGGGTACAGTCCATGCAAGTGATCTGGCAAACTGGCGCTTCGACGTCGCCTATTACACCGCTATTCTCTCATTCCTGTGGATCCACTACTACCACGATCACTTCCTTTTCACAGATTTCGAGGTTCTCGACGGTGCCAATTACGCACAGTTGAACAGATAGCTTCCGCGGCATCGTCTGCGCCTTTTTGCATAGCCATCTGAATCTGTTCGCTCCGCGAACAGATTGGATCGATTGGTTTTGGAAAAAGGCGCAGTGAAAGTGTCCGTTAGTTGTATTGACTATGAGAAATTCTGCCGCACCCATTGCAACGGATCAACTACTGTTCCGTTCACCCATAGCTCCCAGTGCAAATGAACCCCTGTAGATCGACCAGTATTGCCCATACCCCCGATTACATCGCCGGTATTGACAAAATCTCCCAGGGCAACCTGCTGGTCCTGGAGATGTGCGTACAGCGTGTAAACACCCCATCCGTGATCGATCATAACGGTGCGCCCGCGAATATGCAGAATATCTACCAGAACCACACGACCGGGCGCAGCAGCAAGGATCAGCGTTCCCGGTGCTCCCATAAAATCCACACCACTATGAAAACGATCCACTGCACCGCCGTTATACGAACGCCGCACACCGAAAGGAGAGTTCATCACTGCCGCTGCCGGCAAACTGAAGGGACCGTCAAAATACCGCTCCGGATTGATCTGACTGGTCAATCCAGCCAGAATGTTGAATTCATTGTCCTCTACCGCCGGACTCAACAACGACACTTTGTCTTCTGGCAAACTGATACTCTGCTGACCGTAACCACCCGGCGTAATCTGTACATTGACGGTCGTCTCCACTGGTGGCCCACCGGTACGCAACGTCAATTGTAGAGGATATACCCCTGGCTCGGTATAAATCGGCACGCCGATGAGTATATTGTGCTGTGTTCCGTCATCAGACGAGAAGACACGCAAACCCCGGTCCAGAAAACTGCCCGACACCTCTACTGATGGCCCAGTAACTATACGAAGTTTCGCGCTTTTACCTTCGGTAAAAAACAGCGGATCAATCACCATATCGCTGATGATGTTGGGCAAATCAAGCGCCGGACGTGGAGCCTGAATACCGGGAATTACCAGTTCCTGACCGGCGAAGATGCGCGTGGCATTGGCGATATTGTTTAGCGTTTGCAGTTCGACAATGGTTGTGCCGTACTGCTGTGCAATTGAAAACAATGTTTGACCAGCCTGAACCACATGTGTGATATTGTTGGTCGATGCTGGCACTTCCTCAATGCCAGCATCTTCTGGTGCCGCTGATGCATCAACTAACAGCAATTCCTGCCCGACATAAATCGCATCCGTCAGGCCCATCCTGTTGATCGCTGCCAGGTTCTCCGGCGTTACACCATACGCCTGCGCAATCGTAGCTAATGACTCACCCGGTTGGATAACGTGAACCTGCGGCGCATCCTCTGCCAGCGGCATCCCCTCCACCGGGATGATAAGCCGCTGCCCGACCAGAATGCTGCTCGGATCGATAATCCCGTTTGCCAGAGCAACCTCATCCGTCGTCAGACCATAGCTCATGGCTATACGAAATAAATTCTCTCCCCGCTGAACCACATGGACTGTGACTCGGGGCGTGTCACCATCCACCTGGGCATGCCCAGGAAACACAAAGAAACAGGCCAGCAGCACTGCGGCCATGATGCGATGGATCAATTGACTGATACCTCTTCGTCAAATCTCAGAACATCACCAATATTCACCCGATCCAACACGCTCGTGTTGGCCTCAAGATAGTATTGTGCCGGTTGACGCGGGGCATAGGCTGGACGCCAGGGCCGGGCAAGCTGCTTATCGACAACCTTGCCCGACGCATCCAGCCAGATCACGGCGATGCTGAACAGCATGAAAAACATATGGATGGTCGTATGCGCCCGCCCCTCAGTGTTGGTGATGAAGAGCAACCCTTCATCTTCGGGCAAACGCGGGACCAGTTGCAATCCCCGGAAGTGACACCAGAAAGATTTACACAACCGGACCCGCGCCAGAACGACTTCACCACTACCGGCATCCTGAAGCTTTCGCCAACTCATGGAATAAGCAGTGTCTGCCCGGCGAAGATCAAATTGACATTGTAAATCCCATTGACCTGCGCCAGCGTCCACATTGATACACCAAACCGGACCGAGATACGATATAACGTATCACCCGGCTGCACCACATACATCTGCTGCACCGGCGGTGGCACGACTTGAGGCGGAACAACCGGCTGACCGGGTATCTGCAATACCTGACCCGCTTTAATCACATTTGGATTGGTGATCCCGTTGAACTGTGCCAGTTCCAGCACAGTTGTACCAAAACGCTCCGCGATACTTGTAAGCGTATCACCCCGAACAATGGTGTAGGTGGCCTGCACCGCCACCTGTGTCGGTGGGGCCTGCGTTGGCGCTGGTGGCACCGCCGTCGGCAATACAACGGGCGTGGCGGTCGGCAACTGCGAAATCCGTACCGGAATGGTCAACTGCTGACCGACATAGATCAGCGCCCGATCATCCAGACCATTCGCCTGCTTTATGGCCTCGATAGTGCTGCCATACAGGTCCGCCAGGCGACTGACTGTATCCCCTCGATTGACAACGTGAGAAACCGATGTCGGGAATTGGCCGCCTGTCGCTGGTGGAGTGTTGGTCGGAGCAACCGGCTGCGGTGTGTTGGTTGGCACAACGGGCTGCGGCGTATCCGTCGGAACAACCGGCTGTGGGGTATTGGTTGGCACAACGGGCTGTGGCGTACTGGTCGGAATATCACCGGTCTCCTGGGTTGGAGTTGGATCATCCGACGGTGTGTTTGTCGGCGGTGGCACAGACGTATTCGTTGGCGGCGGTACTGGCGTATTAGTCGCTGGCGGTGGATCAGTCGGCTCAGTATCGTCTACAGTTGGGGCCAGCACCGAATCATCCAGATAGGTATAGGTGTTCTGCACAGGAAAACCGACGGATGTCCGCACATAGACCGTGACGGCGTTGCTGGTGGCTCGCGCAGTCGTCGCATACTCGCGGTAAGCATCGTACTGCTCTACCGCCAATGACCAGACAATGTTGTTGCTCGCTGGATCGGTGCCACCTGTCGGATCAATCCCAACCTGGACGGTCACATCACCAGGCTGTTCGCTCTGATCGCGTTCCGAGAAGCTCGACGACCATACCCAGGCATACACACTGAAGCGCAGTTCCGTTCCTGGTGTGATGCCAACAACCCGCTGGAATACACCACCCTCG
>CAYQJO010000076.1:0-4907 GCA_964417785.1 uncultured Anaerolineaceae bacterium
TGTGCTCTTCCGATCTGCGCCGCCACCGCCTGCGAGATCTCGCAGGCGGTGGCGGCGCTGGCGATCAGCTACGATGGCACCACCACCGGCGAACACGGCGAGGGCTTTGCCCGCAGCCACTACAACGAACAGCTATTCGGTCCCCGGCTGCATCAGGCATTCCGCGAGGTGAAAGGTTTGTTCGACCCGGAGAACCGGCTCAATCCAGGCAAGGTAATCGACGCGCCGGAACCCTGGGACCCGGATGTGCTGCGCTTCCAGCCGGGATACAGCACTGTGCCGGTGGATACGATTCTCGATTTTTCGCATGATGGCGGTTTCGCCGGACTGGTGGAGATGTGCAACGGGCAGGGCGTCTGTCGCAAGCGCGATGCCGGTGCCATGTGTCCGTCATTCATGGCGACACGTGACGAGGCTCATTCCACGCGGGGCAGGGCGAACGCGCTAAGAGCGGCCATGACCGGCAAGCTCGGACCCGATGGTCTCGCCAGCCAGGAGTTACACGATGTTCTCGATTTGTGCCTGGAATGCAAAGCCTGCAAACGCGAATGTCCGTCGCTGGTGGATATGGCGAAACTCAAATACGAATTTCTGCACCAGTACCAGGCGGTTCACGGCGTGCCGCTGCGCAGCCGGTTGTTCGCCAACATCCACACGCTGAACAAACTCGGCAGCCGTGTGTCACCGGCGCTGGTCAATTGGGGCTATCGCAATCCGCTGGTGCGCGGTGCGCTGGATCGCCTGGTCGGTATCGACGCCCGCCGCAGCCTGCCAGAACTGGCCCCGACAACGTTTCAACGCTGGTTCCATCAGCGGACGGCACCCGCCGCTGATGTGCGCCCGCGTGTGGTGCTGTGGGACGACACCTATCTGAGTTACAACGAAACCGAGGTCGGCAAAGCCGCTGTGGCGGTACTGGAAGCCGCCGGGTACGCCGTCGAACTGGTCAAAAACCGGCAGTGCTGCGGGCGTCCGATGATCTCAAAAGGCTTACTGGAACAGGCACGCGCCAACGCCACCCACAACATCACGCTGCTGCACCCGTATGCGGCACAGGGAATCCCCATCGTCGGGATTGAACCAAGCTGCATCACCACGCTGCGCGACGAATACCCCGATCTGGTGCCATCCGATGCGGCCCGCACCGTCGCCGCCAACAGTTTCTTCATCGAGGAGTTCTTGCGCGAGACCGAACTGCCCTTTGCCGGGAATCTCCCGCCGGAGACTGTGCTGGTTCACGGTCACTGCTACCAGAAAGCCATCACCGGCACCGGCCCGCTGATGGAGGTCCTCAAGCGGGTGCCGAACGCGACCGTCAGCGAGATTCCCAGTGGGTGCTGCGGCATGGCCGGATCGTTCGGCTACGAGAAGGAGCATTACGATGTGTCGATGGCTGCCGGAGAGGATCGGCTGTTCCCGGCGGTACGCGACGCTGGAAATGAAACGACCCTCCTGGCGGCGGGGATTTCATGCCGCCACCAGATCAAAGACGGCACCGGGCGGCAAGCGATCCACCCGGTGGTGTGGCTGGCGGAGAAGCTGATTGTTAACGCCATAAGAGACAAACATACCAGCATCACGGACTGATGTGGACACTATCCGTGTGGATGCGCCCTTCCTCACACACCAGCGCGATTCCGCCGCCGGTGTAGGCCTCGTCTTCGGCCTGGACCAGCGGCGTGCCGTTGACCGATCCACGCAGAGCCGAACCGTAAACTTCCAGCTTGAGATCGTAGGTGCCGCCGTAGGTCCAGTCGAAATCCGCTTCATCCAGTACATCTGTGCCGCGTGTCAGGCAGACTTTGCCATCGGGACACAGCAGCAGGCCGTAGTAGCGGCGCATCCCCTGCACACGAGCGGCGATCCCGGCGGCGGCAGCCATATGCACATACACCGATGCCTGCACGGTATAATCGGTCCAGTCGCGGCTGCCTGTGCTAAGTAAGCCACGTCCGCTGTTCTGAATGAGACGGAACATGTTCTCGGTCTGTGTATCCAGCCGGTCCACACCGTTGATCCACGTCCGGTGGCCGACATCGCCGCCATCGGGCATAGGGGCGAAGGTCAATTTCGGCGTGCCGGACCAATCCAGCCATTCCACATAGACGGTGCCATGCGACCGTTCCGCCGCTGTCAGTTCGAGGCCGACACGAGCGACAGGCGCATACGCCGTATCGGGGATGGTCCACTCAAGTTCATGGCTGCTCCCCGGCAGAAGGGCATGTTCCGGACCATAGAGTTTGCGCAGCGTGCCATCCCCCCGGTAGACATCGAGATACAATCGCGCTATCACCGAACGATGGTTGTGGCGGTCTGCCGACACACTCGTGCGCAGCTTCTGGCCGGAATACAGGGTCGGGGAGGCGATCAGACCGTAACCGGGCATGTTCATTTGCTCCGGCTCAATCCAGGTGGCCGTCGCCGCACGCCCGAACCGTCCTGGTGCGAGTCCGGTATAGGTCAGCGCCAGACGCCCATCGGCGTTGCTCACACGGATGACATTACGGCATTCCGGACTGTCTTCAGCGCGGAACCCCTGGACCGATCCCGGCAGCGAAAAGTGGAAGTTAGCTCCGGCTTGCAGCGGCGCTTCACCCGCCAGCGCCCGACCGATATTGACGATGTGGTAGGTCTCGGTCACGGCATCGGTGATGGCACGACCACCGTCCGCCGTCGGCAGATACAGCCGATCAGCTACCGGACCGCGCCAATCGGGACCGGCGTCGATGCCGGCCAACCCGTTCTTAATACCCAGGATACAGCCGACATTGCCGGAATTGCAGTCGGTATCCCAACCGCTGGTGTTGGCGATCATCAGCGATTTCTGGAAGTCGTCGTCACCGTGCAGCAGCGCCATGACGATCAGTGCGTGGTTGGGGATCATATGGCAGCCGCCGCCGTAGCGGTCATAGCCATATTGATTTTCGATCTGCTGGCGGGTTCTACGCCAGTCGTGCGGATGACCGGTATGCCAGTTGCGGATGTCAGCGATCAGCCGGTAGATAAGCGAGTCGTGCGGGATGAATCCGACTGCCGTATCGAGCAGCTTGTTCATGTCGGATTCGATAAACGCGGCGGATTCGATAGCGGCGATCACCTGAGCTCCGTAGACGGCTTCCCCGTCGTGGCTGACGCTGGCGGCGCGGCGGGCGAGGTCAGCGGCAAAAGCCGGATCGCCAGGGGCCACCATCGCCCAGCCATCGATGAAAATCTGCGCTCCGATCTGCTCGGCGACGGTGTGGCCGTTCAATTCGATTGAGCCGCTGCGGGGTGCTGGAATACCGTTCTTCAGTCGCAAATAGGCGGTGTGTTCGGTCGAGGTCGCCATGCCACCCCACCACAGAATCGTGCGGTCTTCGATGATATAATTCAGCCACGTCTCCCCGATTTGCTCCGGGGTGAGGTCATGGGTGTTGCTATGATCGGGCAGGGCGCGGAGAAAGGTAAACGTCCCGCTGATGTCATCATCGGTGACGACCAGCGGTGTGCCAAGCTGCTCGTGGACGTAATACCAGATTTCGCCCAGTTCGGCCATGATGCGCTGGTAGGGCCATCCTTCAAACGGACGGCCCAGGTAGACGCCGATGATCTTACCCAACACACCGGCATAAACACGATCTACATAATCCATTTTTCCCCCTTGATTTGTCTCTTTACAGTATTGTCCAGAACGGCAAATTCAGCCAGTTAAGACAAAGCAGCACTGTACCCCCATTGGAAATTACAGCGTGATCCAGGAGTTGTTCGGTGGCGGGATCGGTGTAGGGGTTGGCTGCGGCATCGCCGGTTGGGTTGTGGGAGTCGAGGTTCCAGTTTGGCTACTTTCGGATTGTCCTGACGATTCCGCGAAGCAAGACGGAAAGCGTAATGACCGACATCAACGAAAAGAATGGCGTGAGCGGCTCTGCGTAACGGATCAAAAAGGCATGTGCAGCAACAGTAGATGACAGATGGTAAAAGATAAAGCCAGCACACACCAGCATCATGAATCGACTTCGAGTATCGGTGAATACGACCACGAAACCCGTAATCATGACCCAACCAGCCAGAACGGCAAGGTAATTATTATGCACGATGTACATCATGCCGAGATAAATCTGCCGGGGATAGCGGGTGAGTGCCTTAATCACATTTTCCTGGTCACGTAATTCAGTGCCAGTCCCAGAATAAATCTCATCACACCAGAAATAACCAGAACAACTGCTCGCGTAGTAGTCACCATAGCTGTAAATATCGCTGCCATTCGTAACAGGCTGTGCGAGAAACAGACCGACTTCCTCCAGCATTCTCAGCGAAACTTCATAAAAGCGCGAGGTTAACATTTCACGATAGGCGTCACTTGTCAGACCCGTAACCTCTATCGGACTCCACCTACTATGCATACAGGGTTCGAATGGCGCGAAGATAAACGAATTGCGGTATCTTGGAACATCATCATAATCAATGTCTGGCTGACAGTCTCGCAACTGGGCGTCGATTTGGGCAGAAGCGGGACCATTATCCGGAGAAAAATGGTGATACGAAAACAATGCGGAAGCCAGTGTGCTGTGTTGAGGGCCAACCAAACCGAATTCACCATAACTCCACAAATTCAGCGACATAACCGATAGGGTCAATAGCGCAAAGCCAGCCGCGACCATTGCTGGTTGCCGCCAACTCCGGGTCATCCAGGCGTAAACCAATATGACGGGGATAACAAGGGCGACTCCTGCCCCGCGAATAAGAAATGTCCAGCCAAAGAGTATGCCAGCGAGGACCATTTCCCACCATCGCAATCGCTCTTTGCGGTCATAGTGCCAGATCAACAGCGCAAGACACAAAACATGCAGACTGACGAACATGCTTTCACTGAGGATGGCCCGATTGTAGTCTGCTATAGTCAAATCTAGAACTACCAGAATGCCCAC
>CAYQJO010000076.1:5007-17812 GCA_964417785.1 uncultured Anaerolineaceae bacterium
GGATGGCCCGATTGTAGTCTGCTATAGTCAAATCTAGAACTACCAGAATGCCCACAGCGGCGGCGATGACAGGCTGTCTACGGGCAATCACATAAACCAGCGTAGCCAATGCAAAAGCGGATAACGCCCACTGGACCCCCACAAGATGAAGGGGACTTTCATCGGACCCAAGAATTGCATTCAGTGTAGCATATGGAACAGTGCGTTTAGGTAAGCCTTCGGATGTATCACGGACAAAGAGCGATGCACCTGCCTCAACGTAGCTGGTGGAATCGCGACTGAAACGCAATCCATAGGTTTGGTAGATGATGCCATCGCGCACCAGACTCAGTACAGCAAAGACAATTGCCATAAACAACGCGGCCCGACGGTAGTCACGCTTACGATGAGGATATTGCCAGCGCCGGTTTCTGGCCGCAATCCACAGAACACCGATACCGGCGACAGCGCTCCACGCATACAACGGCAACAGCAAAAATGGTTCATACGCACCTGGCGCGTTGTAACCAAATCCCAGCACAAATATCCAGAACAGCATGACCAGCAGCCACCACAACAGCGGTGATCTGGTCGTCTTGATGAATCGAAATTGGAACAATCGGTTCAGTCGTTCTGGATCATGCAGCGACACACGCAGAAGATACAAGATCAACCCAAACCACAGACTGAAAAGCACCAACTCCAACGTATGGGTCTGGGCGAAGTCCGTCAGACCGAAATCCACAAACGTATACAGATAGAAGACGAACAGGGCCAGACTCAACCACAGAAACGCACGCGCAAAGAACAAGGCGTCCACGTCTGGTGCGAACAGGGCAGCCGCAACCACGATGAGTACGCCAGCAGCGGCGATGAGCAACCATGTATCCGGGCGGACGAAAAGAACGTCGATGTTCAGCTTATACGCCTTTGCGCTGCCATCGAGGAAATTGACACGAATTTTCGGTTCGCTCACTACACCAATGCAGGCTTGTGTTTCGACTTCTTCCTGAGTGTCAAAGACTTCCCCGCCGGCAGCTTCCCTGATCTGAGCATCACGGTCGTTGCGCAGCTCGAAGAATATCGACCGAACACCAGGACCGCCATATAGACCGGGTTCAACAGCCTCAAAGAATACCGTCGAATCTGCATTTTGTACACGCCACCTCACATCAACACAGTCACCCGGCAGGTTCACAAGGCGTCGGTCGGCTGAAAAGGTAACGGTTGCTCCGGCATACTCGTCTACCAGGATTACGCCACCGGGAGAGATGGCGCGAATAGCTATCGACATCAGTAACCCGATGGCGAGAACCGTTAATGCAAGTCCTGTGAGTCCACGATACGGCACAATCCCCCCAAATTGCCTCAATTCGGCCCTAAACGGACGGCTGGCGCATTGACTGGCGGAAGCTGCGGCCAGCGCTGGCGCAGCCAGGGTTCGACACTGAAAGTTGCATCCGTGAACCACTGATCGAACCAGCCACCGTTCGGAATATCCGGCAGATGGGGCAGGGCGGAATCCAGCGCCTCCTGCACCCATACCTGACTCGACTGTGTTGGCAGATCGTTCAAACGCAAGACCGCTTCCATTATATCCAGATCAAGATGGGTCAAACTACGCGGCAGCCAGTCCATGACCGCTTCCGGGCGCTCGGATACATCCGGCAGGTGCGGCAAAGACGGCTGCATGGCGTAAACACTGACAGTCGGTGGCTGCCACGCCAATGCACGATACGTGACCAGCAGCCGGTCCGGCGGCGATGCTGCGGCCATCAAATGGTCCAGGCCATTGCCCACATGCGGCAGCCAGTCGTCTTCGGGCGCATACGTCACCGAGGAGCGGACCAGGCCGGTGCCGGGCAGTCCGCCGTAACCGGGTGTGGTGTTGGGTGCCATATGCAGCACACCGCGATCATCCAGATAGGCCCCCGGCAGATTGTATTCTGTTTGCAACCATTCCGGCAGATCAAGCAGGCGCGAAAGCTGGTCGCGGGTTGACTGCCGGATGGACAGAATCTGATCCAACAGGGGTTCGATCTCCGCCAATACACCGGTGGGCATGTGATCGGCACGGACTCGATCCGCCGTCAACGTGGATGGACCCTTCAGCGCAGCCTGGGCGCGTGCCAGCGCAAACAGACCGTCGGTATATCCTGGCTGGCGTTCGCTGACCGGCGGGACCGTCTGGCGTGATGGATAGTGGTAGACATTGCCATACACATCCGGTCCAAGCGGATCGCGCTGAAGATAACGGCCCAGGTCCGGCATATACACCCGGCTGCCGTCGAAATAGAGATTGGTTCGCGCATCCCACACCATATCCGGTTGCAGCACTTGCAACGGCGATAGCGTCTGGAACAAAGCCGGGACCGCCGTCCACTGGCAGGGCGCACGCCGCAAATCACTCCGGGGCGACTGCAAGGACAGCACACGTCCCAGCGGATCAAACAACCACAGCGGCTCGATGGGGGTCTCCTCATCGAAGAAGGTCGCGCTCAGTCCCAGGATACCGTTACGTCCGTTATTGAGCAGCCAGACGACCGAGTCGCCCTGGGACTGGTAAAAATCGGGCCTTCCGGCGGTTTGTGCGTGGAAGCGTGGTGTTTCGCCGTCATACGTCGCCAGCAGCACCGCCGACTCACCGGCGTAGACCAGGGTCTGATCGCCAATCGTGCGCACCCGGTTATACAGATCGTAGCTGAAGGTTTCGGTCACATCACCACGATCAAGCGCAATCAAGCGATTGGCAGCGTCGTAACTGTAAGTCGCGCAAACGGTGTCGGTCGTGCTTTCGCGCACTTCGGTCAAATTGCCGGCCAGATCATAGGTGAAGGTCTGGCTGACTGTGTTGGCCGGTGGCTGCTGTGCGCCGCTGAAGGCCATCGCCAGCGGTGTCAGGATACCGAGGAGCAGTGCGCCAAACATGGTTTGCCGCCGCCGGGGTGTATGCATCAACCAGGAAAACAGAGCCAGCAGTACCACCAGCGGCGCGACACTGGCGACCATGGCCGGCGCACTCAGGCTGATCTCGCGCCGGGTCAGCCGGTTGAGGTCGTCATAGGCGTAACGGATGGTCATCTGAGTGCCGTCGCGGTACTGGCGCGTTTCTGTCTCGCGCTGCCCCAACGGATCGTAAGTGAAATTCAGCAGGTAAATCAGATCGCCGTCTTCGCGCCCGGTGATGCGCACGGTCAGCAGGCGGTTATCGTTGTCGTAGCCGTTGACAATCACATACCCGGCACTGGCAGTGTTGAAGTAATCCGACAGCCCGACAATACGCTGCCGCTGCACCAATCCGGTAGCGCCCAGAGCGTAGTCCATGAACAGGCTGCCGGATGAATACGAGACGCTTTGTGTCTCACCCTGGCGGTTGAGTTGCAGTTCGATAATCTCGCCATCCGGACGCACCATCTGCACGATGAGAAGCCGTCCGTCAGGGTTGAGGAAGTAATCGAACTGCGCCTGCTCACCGATTCCGCTAAGGAAGCCGTTACTGTCCAGTGTGAAGGCCAGCACATCGCCGGTGGCTGTGTCGGTGATGGTGAAACCGGCGGCGCTGTAGGTGTAATCCAGCCGGTGATCGCCCACTGTAACCGACTGCACACGACCCAGGCTGTCATAGGTATAGACGTCGGGACCGGCCTGGAGCAGGCGCGAACCGGGCATCAGGCCGTCGATTTCAAGTGTCTGGGTGTCATCACCAACCGTAACTGCTTCCAACACGCCAAACCGGTTATAATCGAAGGACACGCCCGGCTGTTCTTCGATGCCCCAGGCAGAGATCAGACCATCGGCGTTATAGGCATAATTGACCAGTGTATCGCCGTAACGCTGTGCCAGCAGGCGGCCCAGGGTATCGTGGCTGTAGGTCTCCAACTCCTGGCCGCTGTCCTGACAGTCGGCATAGGACGAACCGTTTTCGGTCTGCGTGACACAGATTCCACTCACCTCATCGAGCGCATTGTAGCGCAGATAGACGCGAATCCCGGTCGGCCCGGCGATGCTTTCCAGCCGGTTAAGTACATCATAGGTGTAGTTGAAAGTGCGACCGTTGAAATCCTGGTAGATGCTCAGGTTATCGGCATCGTCGTAGGCGTAGGTCTCCACATTCTGCTCGGCATCAATGCGGCGCACCGGGCGGTTCTGCGCGTCGTATTCGATGCGCTCGATCCCACGCCAGACGGCGTTGGCCTGTTCGCGCACACAGTCATCCGGGCGCAAGGGATCGAACTCAGTCACCTCGTCCACACAGACTTCGGTCGTGATGGTTGCCAGCAGACCTTCAGCGTTCATGGTATAGGTCACGCGCTGGCCCGGTGAGCGCACGATCACACTGCGCGGCGTGGTGGAAGCATCGCCAGCGACGAAGGAATACACGCGGCTTTCGGTGGACAGGTTCATGGTCGCGCTGCGTGCCGGATCGTAGGTATAGACCGCATCAGGTGTGCTGACCAGCCGGAAAAGCGCGTCGAAACCGATCTGACGCACGTTGTCCTGGCCGTCGCTGAGGACGAGCGTGGGCGAACCGGCAGCGTGATTCAGGGTCCAGCGGCGACCGGGCGTGGCGATAGCTTCCAGCCGTCCCAAAGGATCATAGGTGAATGCCAGCGCATCGCCGGAACCATCCACCATATTGCGCAACTGAGCGTTCGCATTGGCGGCAAAACTGCGGCTCCAATCCAGGGCGCTGATCGAGAACGCATTGGGCGTCGGGTAGCTGAGGTCGATCCGGCGTGCCGGTTGATTGTCAACGACGCTCTGCCACCACGCCACCGGCTGACTGGTCCGATCATAGTGCAGTTCGTGGACCCGCCCGGCGGCATCGCTGACACGCCACAGCTTGCCGAAACTGTCAAAAGCATAGACCGTCTGGCTGCCACGCGGACCGGTGTAGGTCATTTCATTGCGCACATCGTCATAATCGAAGCGGCGGACACTGCCGGTCGGATCGATGATTCCGGTCAGCCGTCGCGGATCGTCGGGGTCATCATAGAGATAGCTGGTGGTGCTGCCCAGCGGTGAGATGACTGTCGCCACCTGACCGAGCGCCGTGTAGCCATAGATGGTGGCATCGGCGGTGCGGGCATCCTGTTCCACCGCCAACCGTCCGGCAGAGTCGTAGGCATAGCGCGTGCCGCGCTGCAAATCATCCAGCATCGAGGTCAATAGATCAGCGCGGTTGTAGGTGAAGGTAAACGAGGCCTCCGGCTGGTTCTCGGTCTCGATGCGGCGCAGCCGTCCCAGGGTATCATAGCGGTAGTGGCGGGTAATGGCGTGGTCATCGGTCCAGCGGATCAACTCACCGGCACCGTTATAGGCAAACTGCCATGTGTACGCGCCAAAATTGACATCAACCAGCCACGCGCCCTGTGTCGCAGTGTAGGTGTAGGTGCGGGTGCCATTGGCATCCTGCACCCGGACGAGCCGCCCATGAACATCACGGGTGATCGCCCGTAAAATATCGCTGGATGCCTCAGCGCAGGTCTGATCCGGGTCTTCCGGATAGACAATCTGTTGTGCGCCTGCCGCCAGCGGGCAATAAAGCAGTGTGTGGACGGTGCCATCGCCTTCGGTGATGCGGGTCGGGCGACCGCGAAAATCAAAGGCTGAATCAAGCGAGAGTGCCGGTATGGCGGTCTCGCTGCGCAGATCAGGCACTGTCGGCACGACATTCAGGCTCGTTGGACGGCCCCGGTCGTAATCCGACCAGGTTTGCTCGACCACGCCATTTTGTGGCGCACGCAAAGCCAGCAGCCGGATCGATTCGCCTTCGGGGAAGAACTCCCACAGCGCATCATTCCGGACAACCAGCCGAAGCTGCCAGCGCAGATCAAAAACAAACTCGGTGGTATCGATCACCCGATCATTGATGGCTTCGCGGCGGAGGATACGCAGGCCGTTGGTGTTGCCATAGGTCTCGCTGACATCGTAGTCATAGCGGATGAAATAGCCCGTCCCGTCTTCCACCTGGCGCAGGCGATCCACACCGTCATAGATATAGCGCTGTGTACGGCCATAGGGATCGGTGACAATGACCTGATAACCGTTGATAACCACCGGCGCATCAGATTCCAACCCCGGCAGGATCGTCACCGGCTCGTAAGCGTAACGGGTGGTATGTGACTGCGGCTCGGTGAACGTGTCACCCAATGCCGGCAGCAGCCAGCGCGTGTGACTGAGCAGTCGTCCGGCGTCACCGTAGATGAATGTCTCACGGCGGAGCGGGGTTCCTTCATAATCGACCACCTGCTGCTCGACCACACGGCCCAGTCCGTCCATCAACGTAATGGTGCGGGTCCGGGTGGCGTCAACAGCGGTGACACGGTAACGCACGGTGCCATTCTGTTCGACCAGCGCATATTCCAGGCTGTAAGCGCCGAATAAGGGGTCGTCGACCCCGGTCAGGCGACCCAGACCATCATAATAATAACGGGTGGTGTGCCATTGACCGCTATCGGAATCGGTCAGGCGGCGTTCGACCACTGATGTGACCAGACCGACCGGATTATAAGTATAGGCAGTGAGCGTGTCGTCGTCCAGGCTGGTGCGGGTGAGCAGATGGTGGCTCTCATCCCAGCTATACTCGTGGACACCACCGTGTTCGTCAGTCACACGCCGGACCCAGCCGCGCTCGTCGTAAGTTACCCCGACTGTCCGGCCATCGGCATAGGTAATCTGTGCCGGACGCCCGTCGCTGTAGTTGACACTAAACGCCGGGTAGCCGCCGCGAATGGTCGTGATCTGTGCATCGGGTGTGTACTCAAAGACGATGCTGTTGCGACCGCCATCCGCCGTCAGGCGCGGCAGCATCCGGTCAAGCAGGTTCCCGTTCCACTGATACTCGATTGGGACCGTCTGGAAGTCGGATGTGCCGGTTAGCGGCGTCGTCTCGGACAGCAGCCTGTAACTCTCACCGGCGGCCTTGCGCGTGCCGGTATCCCAGCCGTAGCGATAAGTGCGGCTGCGTCCGAATTCGTCCGTCTCGCGCACAGTGATCGCGGTTCCCGCCTCGTTCAGTTCCGGTGGGCTGACCGCACGCCAGGGCAGGGCGGTTCCGTCGCTGCCCACAATATCGATTTCAATGCCACCCTCATCAGAATAGCGATAGACCATACGTGGGCTGACCAACGCACGCGGATCATCATGGCCGATCAAACGCCCCTGGTCGTCGTAGGTGTAGCTGGCGCGGGTGCCATCAGCGTAGACAACCTGGCTGAGAAAACCGCGCTCGTTGTAGGTGTACCGTGTCTCATAGCAGTTGATACTGACATCACAGGTGCGGGCATCCGGAGCCAGACTCAGATCACGCAGCACACTCCGCTCGATGCGGGCCTGATCGTCGTAGTGCAGTTCCAGCCGGCGCATGTTGGGCGCATCGGTGATGATGACCGGTTCACCCAGCGCGGCGGGGCCGTCGAGCGCGGTGCGCGGATACTGGATCGCGATCATGCGGTTCTCGGTCTCCGCGCCATAACGGATCAGGCGACCGGCACGGTCGAAAACAAAGGTCAGGCCGTCTGGCTGGCGCAGCAC
This sequence comes from uncultured Anaerolineaceae bacterium, assembly GCA_964417785.1. Taxonomy (GTDB): domain Bacteria; phylum Chloroflexota; class Anaerolineae; order Aggregatilineales; family Phototrophicaceae; genus DAOTUL01. The sequence continues at coordinate 12,523 of CAYQJO010000076.1, forward strand.
CCAGTCAGGGTCGCTGACGCTCTCGCGTTCCAGCGTCCATCCCGGCATCGTCAGCGCCCGCATGACGCCGCCAGTGAAATTCTGATCGGGACTGGTGAAGGTATGGCGCGATCCGCTGGGCGTGGTGAAGGTGACAATACCGCGTGGGGTCCAGGTCAGATCGAGACCGACCGGGTAACTGGCACGCGCTTCCGGTGTGACCGGGCGCGAGTTTGTCACCGGGTTGTAGGCGACGTTGTAATCGCTCAAGAACGGCGTGGTCCATCCGGGACCGAAGGGGCCGCTGATGTCTACTGCACCGCTGTTGTAGCTGCGCGTGAGCGCCAGATCAACGCGGTAGCCGTGCGCACGCAAATCGGTCACCGCATACCAGAGGTTGCCGTTGGCGGGGTTGGGATGGCCGTTGGGCGGACAGTTCAACGCATCCTGCACGGTGTTGAACGGGTAACACTCGCCACCCAGGTTGTTCAGTCCACGCGGAGCGTAGCCCGGTTCCCCCGGTCGGGCCGTCCCATCGAACTCAGGCAGGCCCGCCGGTGTGATAATCTCCAGGTAGCTTTCGCTGGCCGGGAGAAGAAGATTCTGCACTCCTGGCTCGCCGTTCGCTTTGTAGACGATCCACACCACATCGTTCAGAGCTTCCAGCCGTTCCAGGTTCTCGCTGCTGCGGCTGGTACTGGTGCGCGGTTCATCCAGGAACGTGAGTGTCATCAAATCATCGATCAGGCTGAATCGTTCCAGGTTGATCCAGTCCAGGACGATAGTTGCTTCACGGTCGCGCAGTTCGATTTCCAGCGGCACATGGACGGCCTGCTCGCCGCCAACCGGCTCCCGAACCATACTCAGATCGACCGCATCCAGACTGATGCTGCGGTCGCCGATGAGGCTGGCACGCAGCACGCCATTGTGCCAGCGAGTCTCCGAAAGCGGGCGGATTCCGTCCCAATCCATGTTGAGCCGGTGATTGACAACAGTCCCATCGGTACGCGGGCCGGTGATCTGAATCTCAAACGCGCTCAAATCGCCGGTGAACGTGACAGCCCGTTGATCCGGGGCCAGGGTGCCGGTGAAGGTCCGGCCATCGCTCAGACGGAAACCGGCACAGGTCTCGGTGATCCATACCCCATCGATGACGGTCCAGTCGATGCGCCAGCGCAAACCATTGCCATCGACAACGCTGGTCAGATCACCGTCCTGAAGATCGACCTGATACCCGTAGTCTTCCAGGTAAAAGGTACGCCGGTGACCGTCAATGCTGCCGCTGACCGCCAGATCACCGCCGATCAACCACACATTGTCGGCCCAGGGGTTGACCAGCACACCATATTGATTGCCCGGTGGATCGAAGCGCACCTGCGCAGCGGTGCCGTTGTGGCTGGCGACACTGGCGACCGATCCGGGATGCACATGCATGTCGGCGGCTTCCAGGTCGATCAACATTCGCCCATCCACCAACGCCGGTGGGGCAGCCTGGGACAGTCCGGTGGTGTTATCGCGCAGGGCGAACCGGTCAATTTCGGCAGTACCAGGGAAATCAGCGCGAAAAGCGTAGCGCCCACCCGCACGGTCCACCGGGTTTATACGGCGAACGATCAGTGTGTGAGCGCCATCCCCCAGCAGCGGGAAGCGCAGTTCGGTGCCAGACATGACCGGCATATACGGGCCATCCGCGTTCATCCCGGCGAAAAGATTGGCCTCAAGTTGCAGATCAGCGGCCACCGAGTCGAATAGAACCACAACTGCGGACTCCGCTGGCGTGCCGTCGTCGTTCTGCGGTCGGGTGATGGTAAACGACCAGACATCCGCATACACATCTGCGGGGATTTCGCGCCCGATCATCTGCTGCGGTGCGATGGTGCCGCCGCCGAGTGGCCGGTCATAGGGGGTAATCCCCCCGGCCATCAAAGTCCGCACGGGCTGGCAGGTGTCGTCGCCGGGTGTGATCTGACTCTGTGGACTGATGAGCGCCAGCGTAGCAAGCAAAATACCGATGAGTAACTGCATGGTTTATCTCTGCAATTCGGAGAGCAGGGTTTTCAATTCCGTTGGCAGCGGCCCACTGATGAACACACCGGTGTCGTCCGGATTCTCCTGGCAGTAGTCCTCGTAAAGGGCCATCAAGGGCGACTCCGGATCGTCCACCAGGCTGCGGGCGGCCTCATACGCCATGTCTTCCCCATCCAGTTGATCGAGCAGGAAGTCATACCCCTCAACCAGCGCCTTACAGTTGAAACTGCTGGTGGTGCCAAGCTGATCGTTCAGGCCGGTCACGAAGTCGTTAAAATCCCGATAGATCGGGGTCGGGGTCGGGGTGCGGCTGGGTGTATAGGTCGCTGAGGGCGTCGGTGTGATGGATGGCGTTTCCGTCGGTGTCCGGCTCGGCTGGTCGGTCTCGGTCAGCGTCGGCGCTTCCGTCGCGGTAGCGGTCGGTGTGTGGGTATCGGTCATGGCGGGCGTCGAAGTATGGGTGCCGGTCGGTTCATCCGTCATCTCTACGACGGCTGCGGACGTGGCCGGCGGGGAGTCGCCTCCCTCGAATACACCCAGAAGTGCCAGCACCCCGGCAATGGTCAGCAGCAGCGGCACCATGATGCTGATGACCGTCAGGAAGCAGCCAACCGTGCGCCGCCGTGACCGGAGTTCACGCACGGATTTCATCACCAGTGGGCTGCTGGTCATTTCGGCATCGGCGGCAAAGCCCTGGCTGCTGAACACCCGGCTGTCGGCATCGAGTGCCAGTGGCGGCTGGTCGTCGTCGGTGCGTGCGGTGGAAAGTGTCACCAGCATGCGCGATTCCCGCAGGATCGCGTCACTGTAGGCTTCGGCAAAGGCACTGACCGACGCATAACGTTTATCCGGGTCTTTGTCCAGCGCTTTCAGCAGCACATCGTCGAGATCACGCGGGAGGTCCGGATTGATGGTGCTGGGCGGTGGGACCGTTGCGGTCAAATGCTGGTTGATAATCACCAATGGATCGAAGCCGGTGAAAGGCAGCCGTCCCGTCGAAAGCAGGTAAGCGATGACCGCCAGCGAATACTGGTCCGACCGGTAGCTGAGTTCTTCCGCGCCGCGTGCCTGCTCCGGCGACATATAATGAGGGGTCCCCGGCATATGGCCGACCGTCGTCAGCATAGTATGTTCCATCAGTCGGGCGATACCGAAATCGGTCAGCGCCGCGTGGCGACCATCCCGCAGTAGTATATTCCCCGGTTTTAAATCACGATGGACGATCCCTTTACCGTGCGCGTAATCGAGCGCACTTGCCATTTGCTCCAATAGACGGGCCGACCCGCCCAGGGTGATGCGTGAATACTTCTTCAGCCGTTCGGAGAGACTGCCGCCCGGCAGATACTCCATTGCGATGTATGGCCGCCCTTTATGAATACCATAATCGAAGAAATGGACAATATGCGGGTGGCGAAGCTGTTTCATGATCTCGGCTTCGCGCTTGAAACGGATGACCACCTCTTCGTGTTCGATCCATCCCGCTTGCAGCAGTTTGAAGGCGGCGACATCGCCCGACGCCTGCCGGATCGCCCGGTATACGACAGCCACACCGCCAGCTTTGATACGGTCTTCGATTAAGTAGCCGTCAATTACCGTACTGAGAATCGATTCGTCCATAGGCGTCCAGTTATGCGGGTCGCATACTCTAATTCTCGTTGAAATCCTGGTTAATTACAAGTTAGGGTATCTATTGTCGCAAATCACTCAGATTGTGGGGTGGGGCGAACATTTCCGGTGGACGGCGGTCACGGGCTTCCAGTTCACCAATATACGTCTGGGTGGTTTGCAGGCTGGTATGGCCCAGGTTTTGCCGGATGCGCTCGACATCCATCCCGGCGTCGTAAGCATTGCGAGCGTAGGTGCGGCGCAAATCGTGCGGCTTGACCTCGCGCAAATCACCTTCGATCATCACCGGATACTGATTCATGATCTGGTTAACGGCACGCAGGGTAATGCGCGTCTCACGCACCCGTTTGCCACCTTTGTAGATTCCACGAAAAACAGGTCCCCGGTAGATCATGGCCCGTTCACGCCACAGATCGGTGTAGAGCAGGCACCAATCCAGCGGTCCGTAGGGAATCAGCCGCTGTTTGCCGCCTTTGCCCTCGCGCACACGCAGCGCAAGCTCACCGCCGACCGACTGGCGCAAGTCGTCCACATCCAGCGCGACCAGTTCTGCCTCACGGATGCCGGTGCAGACCATCAGCGCGATCATGGTTGTATCGCGCAGACCGGGCAGGGTGTTGATCCCCGGCAGGCGCAGTAGGGCGCGGACCTGATGCGGCTTCAGGCGCAGGTATTCGCTGTCGGCCTGATCCTGGCGGGTAATGAGGGGGACGATGGCCGTACTCGGATGGACAGCATTTTGCAGCCGGGTGAGCATTTCATCGACGAAGGCTTTGCGATCTGCGGGGCTGGCCTGTGCCGGGGTCCGTGCGTAGAGCATATCGCGCACGGTGTTATCGCGCAGCAGCGCATCATAGCGTCCGCGTATGGTGGCGAGATGGGCCTGGACGGTGGTGGGAACCAATCGGGCGGGTATGACATCGCCGGTGGCAGGATGCACACGGGTACGCTCGTAGAGCAGGTAATCGCGGTAGGCGGCCAGGTCCGGTGCGTACCAGGGCTGCTGGACCTCCGCCAGCCATTCCAGAAAGTATTGCAGCCGCGATTTGACATCCTTGTTGGGATTGCGCGGCATGAGGATGCTGTGGTTTTCTTTCCAGGTGACCGGTTTCAAATCAGGCGTCTTCCCACGTTACGCGACGGTAGATTCGTGATAGCGCCAGCGTGCAATCCAAGAAGGGCAATTCGACTGTACCTTCCAGTCCGGCCACCGTTGTGTAAAGCCAGTCTCCAGACGATTGACGCAGGAACCGCTGCACCTTCGGTTCGTCCTGCGAGATCAGCAGGTACGCTTGCAGGCTGTCGATCTGTGTGTACTCGCCGAGTTTTACGTGATGATCTGTCCTGGCGGTAGAAGGTGACAGAACCTCTACAACAAGAACCGGGTTCGTAACCAGATCAGTACGGTTCATGGCATACCGGGTTTCGCCACAGACAACCGATACATCTGGATAGCGATATGATCGGGTCGCGGCAACATGAATCTTCAGGTCAGATGAATGGACGGTGCAGTCCTTGTCCAGAAGTTGACCATATAACTCTCCAACCACGCTGGTCGTTATGGCGCTGTGATTGGACGTGCCGCCGGACATGGCATAAATGTAGCCGTTGGCGTATTCGTGCTTGTCTTGGCTCATCTCCTCAAATACGAGGTATT